>DATEFT010000906.1:0-3945 GCA_035280505.1 Blastocatellia bacterium
AAACTTATGAAGACTTCCTGGAATGATCGAAATGCTTTCGTTACCGGCGCCACGGGTTTTATCGGCGCGCACGTCGCCAAAATGCTGGTCGAGCGGGGAGCCGGGGTCGTCTGTCTGCAGCGTGATTCCGTGCGCAGCAACACGCTGGATCTCTTCGACCTGCGCCGCCACGTCACCGTGATCAGCGGTTCGGTCGAGGATTACGCCCTTATGCAACGGATCCTCAACGAGTATGGAATCGATTCCGTCTTCCATCTCGCGGCGCAAGCCATCGTCGGCCCGGCCAACCGTTCCCCGTTCTCGACCCTGGAGACCAACATCCGGGGCACCTACGCGCTGCTCGAAGCCTGCCGGATCAGCCCCACCGTCGAGCGGATCGTCGTCGCCTCGAGCGACAAAGCCTACGGCACACATAAGGAGCTGCCGTACACCGAGGACTATCCGCTGCAGGGGATCTTCCCGTACGACGCCTCGAAAGCCTGTGAAGACATCCTGGCGCGCTCATTCGCCCACACCTTCAACACGCCGCTCGCGGTCACGCGCTTCGCCAATATCTACGGACCGGGCGATCTCAATCTCTCCCGGATCGTCCCCGGGACCATCATCTCCGCGCTCCGCGGCGTCGCGCCGATCGTTCGCAGCGACGGAACGCCGGTCCGCGATTTCGTTCACGTCGAGGACGCGGCGCGCGGCTACCTGTTGCTGGCCGATCGAATCGGCGAGGTCAGCGGCGAGGCCTTCAACTTCGGTTCGGGAGAGCCGATCCAGATCCTGGATCTGGTCAAACGGATCATCGCGATCTCCGGCCGGAACTTCGAACCGCACGTCCTGCTCCAGAGGAAGATCGAAGGCGAGATCGACGCGCAGTACCTGTCGTCGGTCAAGGCCGAACAGCGCCTCGGCTGGCGGGCCGAGATCAGCCTCGATGAGGGGTTGCGCCAGACCATCAGATGGTACCACGAACACCTGGACCAGATGTCCCCGCCCCCGCTCTCCTCCCATCGCTAATCTTCGACCGGCGGCGGCGCGAAACGGATCTGTATTTCGCGCCGTTCGCGGTTACAATAAGCCCGCCTGTGTAGTTTCGTTTTCGCACTCTTCAACCTGATAACCAGGAGGAGCAATGAATAGATCACGGCGCGATCTGCTCGCCCAGAGCCTCGCCGCAGGCGCCACTTGCTGCCTGGCCCCTGCGCTGCAGTCAACCGACATCCGGGCCGACGTCCGGGCCGCCGACACCCAGCCGGCGCCCGCGCCGCCCTTGCGGATAGGAGTCTCGACCTATTCCTACTGGCATTTCGACAAGGTCAAATATCCGATCGAGAAAGTGATCGAGAACGCCGCGCGATTGGGTTTCGACGGCGTGGAGATCCTCCACCGCCAGATGGAGAGCGAGGACGGCAAGTATCTGAACAACCTCAAGCGCCTGGCCTTCTCGCTCGGGCTCGACCTCTTCTTTCTCTCGATCCACCAGAACTTCGTGTCGCCCGACCCGGCCAAACGGCGGGAGATGATCGATCACACCAAACACTGCATCGATCTGGCGGTGCAACTGGGCTGCCCGGCGATTCGCCTGAATTCCGGCCGTTGGGGGACGATCCCCGATTTCCAGAAGATGCTCGACGCGGGAGGCAAGGAGGAGCCCCTTCCGGGCTATACCGACAACGATGCCTTCAAATGGTGTATCGACTCCATCAACGAATGCCTCCCCTATGCGGAAAAATCCGGGGTCTTGCTGGCCCTCGAGAATCATTGGGGGCTGACGACGTCGGTGGACGGGCTGCTCCGGATCTATCAGGCGGTCAACTCTCCCTGGCTGAGCATCAATCTGGACACCGGCAACTTTGTCGGTGATCCCTATCCGCAACTGGAGCGGCTGGCCCCTCACGCCATGGTGGTCCAGGCCAAGACCTACTACGGCGGAGGCGTCTATTACACCCGCGAACTGGACTACCAGCGAATCGCCGGCATCCTGCGCAAGGCGAGTTTCAAGGGCTACGTCTCACTGGAGATGGAAGGCAAAGAGACGGCCGAGACCGCCGTCCCCAAGAGCCTGAAGCTGTTGCGCGAAGTCTTCGGCTAACAATCATCAACCGCGAAAGACGCGAAACCTGCGAAATCATCAAATTTTCGCGTCTTTTGCGTCTTTCGCGGTTGGTCTCTCAAATCTTAAATCTTAAATCATAGAGCTCTTCGATGCGGTCGATCACCCGTTCCCGGTCGAAGCGTTCGGTGACGTGGGCGCAGGCCGCCCGGCCCAGCCGTTCCCGCAGAGCCGCATCGGTCAACAGCTTCGAGAGGCCGGCCACCAGCGACCAGAGGTCGCCCCGTTCGCTGAAGAGCCCGGTCACGCCGTCTTCGACGATCTCCGCCAGGCCCCCGACCCGGGCTGCAATCACGGCGCGGCCGGCGGCCATGGCCTCGACCAGCGCCAGCGAGAAGGCCTCGTTCTCCGAGGGAGCGGCCACAATGTCGAGGGCGACCAGATGGGCCGGCAGGTCTTCGAGATATCCGGCAAACCGCACCTGATCTCCGATCCCGGCCTCTCTCACCGCTTCGCGCAACCGGCGGGCATATTCCCGGTCGCGCGGTCCGGGCTCCCCCAGGATCAGGAAATCGACGTCGGCCCAATCCCGTTCCTTGATCAGCGCGGCGGCGGCCTCGATGAACAGATCCTGACGTTTGAGTTGGGTCAACTGGCCGACGATGCCGACCGCCAGGCGCCGCGTGAGACCCAACCGCCGCCGCGCCTCCTCGCGGCTCAACCGGTGTTCGGTTCGGGGATCCAGCCAGTTGGGAACGACCTTGATTCGATCGCTGAAGGCCGGAAAAGCGGCCAGCAGTTGTTCGCCCACGGTCTGAGAGACGGCGATCAGGGCCCGGGCTTCGGCAATCGCCCAGGCGTAGAACGGCGAAGATTTGAGCGAATTAAAGTGATGGCGGGTTAGAAAATATCTAACCGGCTCGGCCATCCGGGCGGCCATCCCGCAGAAGATATAGTCTCGGGCGACATGGGCATGAATCACGTCGAGCTGCTCGCCGCGAATGATCACGGCCAGTTGCCGCGCGCTGATGACGTCGAGCGCATTGCGAAGCCCCAGTTCATGCCATTTTACCGGGGATTCCCGCAGGGCTTCGCGCAGAGGGCTGTTCCGGCGCACCGCCAGGTGTAACTGATGACCTCGTTCGATCAGCGCGCGTGTCAAATCGATCACGTGGCGCTCCCCACCACCTATTTTTTCCGCCGAACAAACCTGTAGAATTTTCATCGTCTCAGGTAGCACAATTCCGTAAATTGGGCTACATTGCCACACGTCAATCTGGTAAGTAATTACTAGCGATGACCTTATCTCACAAGTCTCTCCGAAGCCACTAAAGCGATCTCACGTCGGCTTCAGCGTTGAGCATGAATTTATGAGCGTATTACCTTTTAAAGCAGCTACTTCATCGAGCAATAGCGAAAGGCCCTGGCGGATACCTCGCAGCGTCTGGTTAATCGCTTCGCTGCTCTTGCTCACCATTCTGACCCTGGTCGCATTCACGCAGTCGCCCCGGCCCGACCCGTTCCAGGCCGGCTCGTTTCCTAGTTTAGACTGGTGGCGTTATCCGCTGGAGCGAAATTCTCATGAACGGCTACCGGAAATCAAATGCGACCTGAACAACATTTTCGCCCTGCCCGACCGGGACCTGGTGTGGGCAGTCGGTAACAGCGGAATGATCGTTCACAGCCAGGATGGCGGCCGCACCTGGAGCCAACAGAAGATCGAGGTCCCGATCGGCTCGGAGATCTCACGGAACAGAGATGACGGAGCCCCACCCGCTCCGTCGGCGTCGCAGAGTAAAAGGAGGCGCTCTGCGACGCCACGCCGCCAAGCCTCGGAAGGGGTCTTCTCCGGAATGCCCGACCTCCTGACCGTGGCCTACGGATCGAAACGACAGGGCCCC
>DATEFT010000907.1:0-3423 GCA_035280505.1 Blastocatellia bacterium
TGAAGCTCCGGAGCCGAGACATACGATTTCATGATCTTCAGATGCAAATTCACCATATTCATGGCCGCGGTGGCGGGAGGGATCAGATGCGGCCAGGCATACCACTGATTGAATAGAGGTTCCAGCGCGACGTTGTACTTCAAATAGAGTTGACCGCGATGCATAATCAACGCCTTTCTTTGTATGATACAGACACTCCGCTATCAAGAGCGGACTAAATGCCCTTCGCCTTTGAAAGATTGCAGATCGATATCGGCGATACATCTCACTTTGACATAGTCTAGCGTCAGCGCTCCTTCTAAGTGGACGGTGCCGGTTTGATTCTCAAAATCGGCCTGACTCAGATCGAGAGTGTCCGGGTCGAGTCTTACTCCGAGCTCCGTCCCACCCCGGGTCTCGGTAAATTTAATATGGACATATCCCATCTCGATTCGGTCTTTGAAAGCATGGGCCGTCTTTTCCGGTCGCAAACTGGCTTCAACCGGATGATCGCCTTCGCAAAGCTTCTCGACGAGGCTCTTTTCGCGGGGCCGGTTCGGGTCGGGAGGAGGCGGCGGCGGAGGCGGATTGTTTGCCAGCTCCTCCATCTTCTTCCGCAAGCTTAACGGCCTCATGTCGGTCCAGACCTCTTTGATATAGGCCAAACACTCCGGCTTGAGGCCGCTTTTTCCCGCGGCTTTCCAGCCGAGTGGAATCTCTTTATAGTCCGGCCAGATAGAGTATTGCTCTTCATGATTCACGACCACTTGATAGACCGTCGTCTCCTCTTGATCCGTGTTATGCAGACTCATTGTTCCCTCGATATTGAATTGACGTTCGTTTTAAGAGACTGAGCGCGAGATCCGACTCAGCCTGAAGCCGGCTTCGGCTTTTCTTGAAATCGTGAACTACCGAGACCACCGTCCCCTCGTCAAGCTGAATGGCCATCGACCGCTGCAGTAAAGTCACAGAAATGATCAGCCGCTTTTTAGCGCCGTCCCGGCAGATAATCCCTTTAATCCCGGTTAAGGGGCCGGTCTCTACCACCACCTGCGTCCCATCAGGAAGATAGTTCCAGGGCTCTCCCACGAAGTGGCTTTGCGCGATGAGCTGTAAAGCATTGATCTCTTCCACCTCTATTTCTGCAGGCTTACCGCCGAATCCGACTATTTTAATAACCCCGGGAGTCGAGACGACCTTACCTATTACTGAATAGTCGAGGCGACAGAAGACATAGTTGGGGAAGAGAGGCCTCCGAATTTCGACGGTGCGATCCGACCACCTGCGCTTCTCTCGATATGTCGGCGTAAAACACTCGTATCCTTTCTGCCGCAGCAGGCGATCTATCTTCTTTTCACCTCTCGGCATCGTCTGTAAAGCAAACCATGGATTCTTAGAATTCATCTCAAACGTTTCCCTTACCTTATATTGAAGCCTCATCGACTCCGGCTTTTCTTGTTTTAGAGATCTGGTTGATTGAATGCCAACGAATTATTTTCGGCAGGCTGCCGCCATTGTGAGTCACAACTTGTAACTCAGACAGATAAAAGTGAGGATTGATCCTGCCTGTGGCTTTCCCTATTTACCCAAACTCCGGCTGAAGCCCATCAAGGGTGCGATTTTCGACCGATCGATTACTTGCTTGGCGATGGCGTGAATACGTTGGAAAGTAAGTTCTTTGGAATTTGAGATGCAGACCGCTAAACACGCCAAGCACGCGAAATCATCAGTTTTCGCGTTTTCACGCTTTCGCGCATTTCGCGGTTCCGAATCAAAACTTCAAGAAATTTACTTTCCAGAGTATTCAATACCCAAGTTATTACTTAATGGAAGCGGCGTGCCAGAATCCCCGATTGTGAAACGGCGGCACAAAGTGGAGGCCAAACTGCTTGACCCGGTTGAAGATGATAGTGATGAAGAATGATGATTGAAGAAACGACGTGACATCGGGGCGCGCGGAGCCGTATCTCTGGTGATAGTATCGAATGCCGGTTCGAAGGGGAGGCGAAGGAAAAGGTCGCGACCAATCAATGGTTTCCGGACGAACCGCTTGGCGTATCAATGGTGATAGCGGATTCAGCCGCTATAGCGGTAAGGAGACGACACGGAAACGAAGCCCGCCGGCCAAGCCTGACCTTCAGCAATCCAGCGCGCGCCCCGCCCGCGCGCGTCAATCTTTGCAAGACAGATCCTCAATTCAAACAAAAAGTTTTTGTTAAAACCCCGCGACATGTTTTCACTTTTTGGAGGACTAAGAATATGAGGGCCACACAAACAATAAAGTATGGAACAAATATCTAATCGGCATTTTAAAATATTTTATTCTAAAATCAGGGCAAGATATGGAATTGATGGCATTCTTTTTGTTGCTCTCCGATCAGATCACAGATGTTCCTCGATCAAGGGCGCTCAGTCAGCCTAGGGAACTCCCCACAAGAGAATAGTGCCTATCCCTTCGATGGAGGTGTCGGAATGGTTATTCAACCCTTCCTCAGGTCGATGTATCACTATTGGGCCGTCGCTTGCGGTTTCGTCCTGTTAATAATTATCGGCTTCTCATTCGTTCAGCTTCAAGTCTGCTATTCGGCGCCAAACTCCGGCGATAAAGTAGTGGTTGACCAGGCTCGGGAAGAGTGGGTTCGGCAACTCGAACCGGAGAGACCAGTGGGAGGAGAGTTGGCTGGAGGCCAGTCCCACCTCTACCAGGTCCGGCTCGATTCCGGTCAATATCTGCGGCTGTCGGTTGAGCAGCGCGGGATCGACGTCGTAGTGCGACTGTTCAGACCCGGCAGCAAGCCGATCCTGGAAGTTGACGCCGAAAGCCGGCTGCAAGGGTCAGAATCGGTGTCGATGGTGGCGGAGGCAGCGGGTGACTATCGGCTGGCCGTGCAGCCCAAACTGAGTCGGGCGGCCACGGGCAGGTACGAGATCCGCATTGAAGAGATGCGGGCCGCAACAGAGCGAGACCGCGCCTCGCAAGACGCGCTCGAGCTATACACTGAGTCCGTCAAATTCTATCTGGCGGGCAGATATCGTGAAGCGTTTCCATTGGCGGCGCGCGCGCTGGAAACCCGTGAATCGCTGCTGGGACCGGAGCATCCGGAGGTGGCTCGCGCGCTCCTCGGTCTCGCCAACCTTTACCGTTACTACAAAGACGACTCTCCACGGGCCGAGCCACTCTACCGGCGGGCGCTGGACATCTTCGAGAAGACTCTGGGGGCGGAGCACCCTGAATTTGCGTCCACGCTCAACAATCTCGCGCTGCTCTTCCGCAATCAGGGCGATTATGCGAAGGCGACGCCGCTGATCCAACGCGCACTGGCCATCCGGGAACAGGTGCTGGGGCCGGAACATCCGGAGGTGGCGGCCTCACTCAACAGCCTCGCCATTCTCTACATTGAGCGAGGCGAGTACGCAAAGGCCGAGCCGCTCTATCAGCGGGCG
>DATEFT010000908.1:0-14082 GCA_035280505.1 Blastocatellia bacterium
CGCGGAGAAATACGGGATCGAACTGATCCACGACCTCTTCCATTACGGCTATCCGGAACGGATCGATCTCTTCTCGGAGGCCTTCCCCCGGCAGTTTGCGGACTACTGTTTTGCCGCTGCCGACTATATCACCCGCCAGATGCCCGGCACCTACTGGTTTACACCGATCAATGAACCTTCATTCTTCTCGTGGGCGGCCGGTGAGGTCGGTCTCTTCTCTCCTCACGCCATCGGGCGCGGCTGGGAGTTGAAAGTCCAGTTGATCAAGGCTGCGATCCGGGGAATTGAGGCAATCCGTGCGGCCTGCTCCGGAGCCCGGATCGTCAATGTCGATCCGCTCTGTCACATCGCCGTGCCCAGAGAAAAGCCCGAATTGCAGCGCGAGATTGATGGTTACAATCAGGGGGTGGTCTTTCAGGGCTGGGATCTGCTTGGCGGCAAACTGATGCCGGAACTAGGAGGAAGTCCGGAGCATCTGGGTATTGTCGGCGTCAACTATTACTGGACGAATCAATGGGAGTGGGGTCATTCCGGTCAGCCGCTGGCGGCTGACGATGAGCGCCGGTGGCCACTCAACCGCCTGATTCAGCAGGTCTGGAGTCGCTACGGCGCGGAGATGCTGATTACTGAAACCAGTCATCTCGGGGAATTAAGGCCGATTTGGCTACGCGAACTGACGAACGAAGTGAAGACGGTTCTCAACACCGGCCTGCCGCTGCATGGTGTGTGCCTCTATCCCATTCTCGGCATGCCGGAATGGCACGCGCCCGAAGAATGGACGCAAATGGGGCTTTGGGAACTGAGACCGAACGGCGACCGACTGGAACGAGTCCCACACTCGCCGATGATGGAGGCTCTACGCGAAGCACAGCAGTCGGAAGAGATCAGACGTCTCTCTCTCCGCCCTGCTTAGCTACTGGACGGACTCACGTTCGACTATGCTATTCTACGCTCTTCCGCAACTTTGCCGACCAATTTGCCCGTTGTGACTCCCCAAATGAGATGGGCGGCGATCATCAGTGCGGTACGTCGCGGCGGGTGTTCGGTGGCTGGGCGTAGAATCTCGACGGCGGGAAGCCATCCCAAATAGCTGCCTGCCCATACCGCCAAACCATAAAGCGC
This sequence comes from Blastocatellia bacterium, assembly GCA_035280505.1. Classification (GTDB taxonomy): domain Bacteria; phylum Acidobacteriota; class Blastocatellia; order RBC074; family RBC074; genus JAKEHZ01. The sequence continues at coordinate 1,123 of DATEFT010000908.1, forward strand.
TCCGCTGGCCACGGGAGGCAATTTCATCCCATCCGCGAGAAGCGGGTAGCACGCTCCCGCCATCAACCCATAAGAGAAATGTCCGACCAGCGTGAGGCGCCGACGTTCCCTTTCATCTAATTGCTCTTCGCCACCCGCCTTTTCGACCACCTTCTCCGTGATCAGGCGGGGCGGCAGCGCATATTGTTCAGGCCGCGGTAAGCGAGCGTGCATGACGGTCATGGCCAAAGTCATCGGCGCCGTCGCCGCCAATCCGGCCAGCGCTCCTTTGATCAGTCGGTTCATGTATCCTTCCCATTTCGGTTGTAAATTCAATTTGGTACGAAGGCCGGCATCAATACAGCACGCGCCGCGCCTGGGCGAGGAGCGGCGCCACCCTTGGTACCCGCAGTCGATGTTTGATCATAATCAAATTACTTCGCGGATCTTGTTCTCAGCCACGGTCTTGATAATCTCCCAGCGGTCCTGCTCGCCGCGCGCCAGCCCCTGGGCGAACTTCCAGGCTTGCTCGGTCGTGACGTGGCCCGGGATCGGCGGTTCATGCGGGTCCACCACCGCCTGGACTACCGCCGGGCCGGGATGCGCCAACGCCTCGCGCAGGACCGCTTCGGCCCGCGCCGGTTCTTCAATCGTGTAACCGGCCACCCCGCAGGCCGCCGCAACCGCGGCGAAGTCGATCGGTTGCAGTTCGACCCCGAACTGCGGATTGCCGCTCATCGCCAACTGCTCCCACTTGATCATCCCCAGCAGGTTATTCTTGTAGACGATCACCTTGACCGGAAGCTTGTATTTGACGAGCGTGGCGAGTTCACCCATCAGCATCGATAACCCGCCATCGCCGATAATGCAGACAATCTGTCGTCCGGGGCACCCCACCGCCGCGCCGATGCTATATGGCAATCCATTCGCCATCGTCGCCAGCGTTCCGGAGAGCGAGAACTGCATTTCACCGCGGATCTGAATATAGCGTGCCGCCCAGGTTGCGATCGTGCCGCTATCGGCCGAGATGATGGCGTTGTCATCCAGCAACCTGTTCAACTGATAGGTGACGACCTGTGGTTTCATCGGCAGATCGTCACGCCGGCCGCGTTCCTCGATCAGTTCGTTCCAATGTTGCATGCGGCGCTGCGACCGTTCCAAAAAAACTCGATCTTCCTTGCGCCGAATCAACGGGAGCAGCGCGCGCAGGACATCCAGGCAATTGCCGACCAAACCGACATCCGCCGGATATCGCAGACCGATCCGCGATGGATTGAGATCGACCTGCACGCACTTCGCCTGGCCGGGTTTCGGATAGAACTCCAGGTACGGAAAGCTGCTGCCCAGAATGATGAGCGCATCGCACTCTTCCATCGCGTCCTGCGAGGGGGCGGTGCCGAGCAAGCCGATGCCCCCCGTGGTATAAGGGCTGTCATCGGGGACGACGGCCTTGCCGAGCAATGGTTTGATGATGGGGCCGCCGACTTTCTCCGCCAGCTCCAGGATCTCGGTGCCCGCGCCCAGGCTGCCGGCGCCCGCCAGAATCGCGACTTTCTCCGCGCCGTTGAGGATCTCCGCCGCCCGTTCGATCAGTTGCGATGGAGGCAGCGGGCAGGCGGCGGCGTACAGGTCCGCGCTGTGTTTGGGAACGTTGGCCCTGGATCGTTCCTGGTCCGAGGCCGTCCATTCCTGAATGTCTTTGGGGATGGTTAAATGCGCGACGCCTCGACGTTCGAGCGCGGTCTTGATCGCTTCGTCCACCAGATTGTGGACGTGCGCGGGGCCCATCACGCGCTGGTTGAAGGCCGCGACGTCGATAAAGAGTTTGTCGAGATCCACGTCCTGTTGGTGATGCGTGCCGATCAGGTCGTGATAGGTATGACCCGTAATGGCGAGTACCGGTTGCAGGTCACACTTGGCATCGTAGAGGCCGTTGAGCAAGTGAATTCCGCCCGGCCCCGAAGTCGCCAGACAAACTCCCAGGCGCCGCGTGTATTTGGCATAGCCGCAGGCGGCGAAAGCCGCGGCCTCTTCGTGACGGACCTGAATGAAGCGGATCTGATCCTGCCGCGTACGCAAGGCCTCAAAAATGCCATTGACGCCATCGCCCGGTAAACCGAAGATCGTATCGACGCCCCAGTCGATCAAACGTTCGACCAATAGATCGGCGGTTGTTTTAGCCATCTCTTACTCCTCTCATTCAATCATGCCGGTGGGATCACCGGGCATTACGCCAGGCCGGCCGGCTGCGCGATCCGGCCTCGACCGCGCGCATCCGGCGCAGCGGTGCGGATGATCAGCGGGCGCGCCGGTGAGACTGCGATCGGCCTGGGTCCGAATCGCCATCCTCGAGCCTCCAACTTCCACCAGCAAGAGCCAGGCCAATGACCATCAATGCTTCCCAAATGAGCATTCATTGCGCCCTGCGGAACCGGAATGCAGGCGCGGTCCAAGATCTGCTTGGCGAGGTCTTTGTCCGCTGCGATTTCGGTGGCGAGCGCGCTCGTTTGTGAAGTCATCGCTGCCGCGATCAGCATCATACAGATTACGGCCGGCGCTGTGGCTTTACCTCCAAGCAGTGCCGTACTCCAAACGGTACTTTTAAAACAACCTCTGCGTCTATTGCCGGTCCGATTTCTCGACGCTCAGCTCATTCTTCACGTCAAAGACCCCGGCGACAGAGCGCGCCTGGGTATAAGCCAATTGCTTATCCATTTCTGAATTCACGGTGCCCTTCAAAGTAGCGCGTCCGTTATCCACGATGATATGGATGGTGGGATTGGCGCCGAGGGCATAACGGAAGAGCGGACTGCTGTCGTTAAAAATGGCGCGGTACAGCGCGACCCGCAATCGATCATCATTCGGTGAAAGGGGCAGGGCCTGGATCTGATCGATCACCTTCTCGACCCCCTCGATTTCCTGGACCCGCGCCGCGGCGTCGGACTTGGTCGTGGGTCTCACGACCTGTCCGCGCAGAACGACGATGCCGTCCGGTTGGACCTCTCCTTCAAGCCAGTCAAACACTCCATAGTTGGGTAAGGTCAGCAGTTCATGGCGGATCTCCCTCACCAGCCGCGTCGTCTCTCGCACGCTTCCGGACGGGGTTGCAGCTCGTCGTTCGGTCTGAACCCGAGGGCGTTCCTGCGCGCTGGCCTCATTCTTCACAGCTCCGGCCCCTGATAAAGCGAGAAGCCCTGCGATCATCAAGTTAATAAACGATTGTTTCTGTATCACGATACCCTCCTCCTCGATAAGTTACTCCACGCGCCGCTGATCGTCGCCGCGGCATTCCTTCACTGATGCAATCCATGAGCCAGTAAGGCATTTAGGGCGGCCCCTGCGACTCGCCTGCATGAATCTGAACAATGGTGATCCAGTCCAGGTGTCACTAAGGGTATGAATCCATTTCGACTAGGGTAACGCCCGACCTGGATCAGGGGGAATCGGATGACGCTCCGGAATTATCCTAATAGACAGAACCCGCCGCTCGTGAGTTAATGTCTTATCCTTACATGGAGGCTGGATCTTGAAGTCTGCGGGCCGCCCCACATTTGTTGTTGGTGATTAGTTTCGCTTCGACAAATAACTTATGAACAGCCTGATTGAACCCGACTTGAGACAGATGCATGACTACATCATGCTGCTTGGTGGTGAGGTCGAAACCGCGATCGAGCGGGCGATGAGGGCGCTCTTGACAAGCAACTCCGAGCTGGCCCGGCAAGTGATGGCCGACGATGATCGGATTGATGCGTTGGAGCTCGCCGCCGACCGGCATAGCCTTCGCGTGCTCGCACTCAAAGCGCCCACGGCCTGTGACCTGCGCTTTGTGGTCTCGGCGAGCAAAATCGCCACCCTCCTTGAACGGCTAGGGGATCATGCTTGCAGTATTGCCCGCGCGGCCCTCGCCCTTAAGGAGGAGCCCCGGTTCCAACCTTATCCAGATCTGCCGGACATGGCCCGGTTCGTGTGTGAGATGTTGCATAGCGCGATCGATCTCTTTGCGGATTGGGACGCCGCCACCGCGCGCCGGATCATCGATTGCGACGATGAACTGGATCTGCTTTATGACCGCCTCTTCCATGAACTGCTTGCCGAGGTAGCGCGAAATTCGAGCGTCGCGAACCAGGCCACTCATCTGGTGCTCGTGGCCAAGCATCTTAAGCAGATCGGCGACCGAACCAAAGATATCTGCAACGAAGTCGCGTATATGAATGAGGCCGCGATGATCAATCACAACTGGCTGGTCATCTCCTGAAACGTCTGCCCAGAGAAGAGATAGATCTCTGCACTCAATGTGTACACGGATGTTTGGGCGCCAATAGATCCTCGGCCTCAGGCCGCGTAAGCCGGCATTGTCACGCAAGGTGGTGATAAGCGGGACTGTCTCTCGCGGCGGCATCCGGCCTCCGGCTTGCCAGTTGCGTGTGAAATGGCTAAGAATTATGGTGAGTGTTGTCTGGCTAATCATTCTGGGGTTGATAGTGGCTTTCTTCGTGATCCTGGCGATCACGGATCGACCGTTTGAGAGGTTTCGCCGGGACGATCGAGATGCTAGGAAGGCAGCAGACCTGAGTCGCGCGCCTGAGGGTGGGGCCGCCAGCCAGCAACCTTCAGAGTTACAAGTAGGTGAAGAAGGTGAATTACATCAGCGAGATCGGTTCAAATGAGCCGAGAGGCGCCTGTCAGTTGGGATGAAGTGGAAGCCGGGTTCAAAATCACCGACTTCACCATCGAAACCATGCCGGAGCGAATTCAAGAAATGGGAGATTTATGGAGAGATCTGTCGCGAACGCGGCAAACTCTAATCGGTTTCGCGACCGCGACTCGCATCTGAGATCTGGTACCTGGTTCGCATTTGCATTAAGAAGTTAAGTTATACTCGCTTCGACTTGGCTATTTCAGGTGAGTGTTGCTTCAAAATACACTCCGGGCAATCAAGGCTTGCGAACCAGGTGGATTGCTGACGCAACTCCTCATCATCGTCGTGAAAAATCGTAGTCTCGTATTCGTGTCCGCAAGCTGCCTTGATAACTGTTTTAGTGGAGTATTTTTTATGTTGTTTCATGCTGCATGCTCAAGCTGCAAGACCGTTGGTTGAATAATACAGATTTGGCCGTAACGATGCCTATCGGTATAGCTAGATAGTTATGGAAAAGCCGGGTATCCATAGCATAAGTCGAACTAGATCTCTTGTCTATTGGGGAGATTCCGGGGAACTATCCTACTCTCCTGATATGAAATAGGAGCGCGGATGCGGTAATCTCAGAAGCGCGAGGCATCTCCGCGCGCGTTCAGTAACTGCTCTTTTGAATGAGCGCGAAATGTGCGAGGCTCGACTATTGGCCCGACTCAAGGTGAAGATCCAAGGGGTAATCGGTCGGTGCCGGCCTTGAAAGTCTGGCCGCCGCGCGGGGCCCGCGCCGATAAATCTATCTTGATCTGGAGGAAGAGCATTTATGCGACCACTCAATCCACACCGCCACCGTCCACCCGGACATCCTCACCCCGATCATTTAAATGCGGAGGAGATTCTTGAACGCAATATCAGGACGATGATCGACTATCATCGCCAGGAGGAGGAGAAGAAATCCATTCGGGACCGAATCGCGGATGCACTGACGGCCTTCTCCGGCAGTATGATGTTCGTCTACCTCCATGCCATCTGGTTTGGCGCCTGGATTATCTTCAATCTCGGTTGGTTCCATCTGCAGCCATTCGATCCATTCCCGTTCGGCTTGCTGACCATGATTGTCTCGCTCGAGGCGATCTTCCTCTCCACTTTTGTCTTAATCAGCCAGAACCGGGCCGGAGCTGTGGCTGATAAGCGTGCGGACCTGGATCTGCAGATCGATCTCTTTGCCGAACATGAGATCACACGGCTCATCACGATGGTGGACGCGATCGCCACCCATCTCGGCGTGGAACCTCTCAAAAATCCGGAATTGGGCGACTTGAAAAAAGATGTGATGCCGATGCACGTGCTGGAGAAGATTAAATCGCTGAATGATCAGGCGAGAGAAGCCGCACGCCATCATCAAGACCAGACTGACCAGAGCCATATAGAGTCTGGCATCTGAGCACGCTAAATCCGACGGAACATGGGCTTGTAACTCGATTCCGGTTCCGCACTCAGGAACGGGGCCGCCCGGGGGTTGCCAGGCTGTCGACCGCGGCGCGTAAATCGTCGTTGAAATTTGGCCCTTTACTGACTAAGCCCTGTGCCTCCAGGCTGGCGAGCCATGACTCGCTCATCTCCTCGGAGGTCACGAAAATGATCGGCGTCTGTTTGTCAAAGGAGCGGATCGAGCGGCAGACTTCCAATCCCGTCCCATCCGGCAGATGGAAATCGAGGAGAAGGAGATCAAATTTCTCGCTGGTCAGCAGGCGGAGCGCGTCGGCCTTAGTCCGGGCTGGAATCACGTCGTAACTTTTCAGAATGGAGGAGATGAGTCTAAAAGTCTCCTCATGATCTTCGACGGACAAGATTTTCTTTCGCGATTGGCTCACTGGAGATCGTGCTCACCGACTTTCTATTTAGGATAGAATTACCGGGTAACTAGATTCCCTATTATACCAGGGAACTCCCTGATACATGCAAAGGACTGGCAAACAGTCGCAATTCCGCCTATATTTAAAGCTACTGAATCTACGTTTCTGTTTCAAACTTTCGTTGTCCTGGGTCGTGATCTTTCAACGGGCGGATGAAAACTCAAAACTGAAATAACCATCCACCGAGCCCGTTATTATTTATGCATCTGCTGGACGGAGGTCAGACCCGAGTTCCTTCAACGAACTGATTGCCATCTTCAGGCGCAAAGATTATGATTCGGCGATCCGACGGTGGCTCTCCCCAACCAAGCAACCGTCAAGAGGTCAGGTCGATGCCGACGATCAACTGATCCGGGATCGGACTTGGGCCGCACAGCATCTGCGCCGGCTGGTCTGCACTCTGTTTCCGGAGCGTGGTCTTAACCTAGCTTGAAACAGAGCCCTGCCAGGCTAGCCTGCGACTCTTCCTTCATCAATCTAAATTTATCAGTGAGGCGTTTATTCCGGCTTCTGAAGTAGGAATATTTTATGGAGAACGATCATCCACAAGCTCAAAATTCCCCGCGGCTACGGATTCTGCTGGCTGACGACAACGCGGATCTGCGCGATTATGTCCGGCGACTACTCGGCCGGGAGTATGATGTGATCGTCGTCGGCGATGGCCTCGCGGCATTGAGGTCCGCCCGGGAGCGGACGCCTGATCTGGTGTTGACCGATGTCATGATGCCGGGGCTGGGCGGGTTCGGGCTGCTCAAAGAGTTGCGCGCTGACGATCGGCTAAAGTCCGTGCCGGTCATTCTGCTCTCCGCTCGGGCAGGTGAGGAATCACGTGTCGAAGGCCTGGAAATGGGGGCCGACGATTATCTGATCAAGCCCTTCAGCGCCGGTGAATTGCTGGCGCGGGTCTCGGTTCGGCTGGAGTTGGCGAGGATGCGCGCGCAATTGGATCAGGAGCGCGCGACAATGGCTAATCTCTTCAACCAGTTACCGATGCCGACCGCGGTGCTGCGAGGTCCGGAACTCATCTTCGAACTGGCGAATCCAGCCTACCTTCAGGCCATTGGCGGTCGGGACATTCTGGGCCAGCCGTTGCTGAAGGCAATCCCCGAATTTCGAGGAGCCGGCCTCGATGATTCATTACGTCGCGTGATGCAGACCGGGATTGCCCAGGTTGGACATGAAGTCTACCTCGAGGTGGAACGCGGCTCGGGCCGGCCTGAAGAGACCTATTGGACGTTCATCTATGCACCGCTAAACAGTACCGGCGACCGAATTGAGAGTGTCATTGCGATTTGGAATGAGGTTACGGACCAGGTTAAATCGCGTCGAAATCTAGAGATTCTCACGAACCGGTTAACCGCTCAATTAACCACCCGTGCCCGCAACGAGCAGCAGTTGGCCGAGCAAGCGCGGCTCTTAGACCTCAGCAATGACATGATCTTCATTCGTGACGTGAATGGCCGCATCACCTACTGGAACCATGGCGCGATCGAACGTTATGGTTATACCCGGGAAGAGGCCCAGGGAAGAGTTTCACACGAGTTATTGCGGACCGTCTTTCCTGAATTGCCTGACCGGATCAACGAAAAATTTCTTCGCGACGGCCACTGGGAGGGCGAACTCATCCACACTTGCAAGGATGGCTCGAAGATGATCGCGCTGAGTCGCTGGCAGCTCGACCGTGACGCGCAGGGAAATCCCGCTTCAGTTCTCGAATCGAACACGGATATTACCGAGCGCAAACGGGCAGACGCTGAGCGAGCGCACCTGGCGGCGATTGTCGATTCTTCGGACGACGCCATCATCAGCAAAGACTTGAATGGGATCATTACGAGTTGGAACCGGGGCGCGGAAAAGCTCTTCGGTTATCAGGCGACGGAAGTCATCGGTCACTCGGTGACGATCCTTATTCCTCCAAATCGGATCGACGAAGAGCCGCAAATCCTCGAACGACTCAGGCGGGGCGAGCGGATTGACCATTACGAGACCGTGCGTCGAGGCAAGGATGGCAGCGAGCTTGACATTTCGCTCACCATCTCGCCTATTCGAGATAAGGCCGGAAAGATCATCGGCGCCTCGAAGGTCGCCCGCGACATCACTGAACGCAAACGGGCCGAGGCGTTGTTGAGCCGACGCACCGCCCAATTCGAGACGCTGCTCAATGAAGCGCCGCTGGGGGTCTACCTGGTCGACGCCGACTTCCGCATTCGACAGGTGAATCCGACCGCCCTCCCGGTCTTCGGCGATATTCCGGACCTGATCGGCCGGGATTTCGGCGAGGTGATGCAGATCCTCTGGCCGCAAGCGTACGCGGATGAAATCGTCCAGATCTTCCGACACACGCTCGATACCGGGGAGTCCTACGTGACGCCCGAGCGGATTGAGAAACGCCTTGATCGCGGAGTAATCGAGTATTATGAGTGGCAAATCAATCGGATCCCGCTCCCGGATGGGCGTCATGGAATCGTCTGCTATTTCCGGGATATTTCCATCCAGGTGCGCGCGCGTGAGACGATCGAGGTCAGAGAAGAACGCTACCGTTCTCTGGTCTCCGTCATTACTAACGTCTTGTGGATCAGCGACGCGGAGGGGCGATTCGTTACCCCACAGTCGATCTGGGCGGCCTACACCGGGCAGAACTGGGACGAGGCCCGTGGCTTCGGCTGGCTGAACGCCATCCATCCTGATGACCGCGAAAAGATCTGGCTTAACTGGCAAGACTGCAAGGCCGGAACCATGTATCAGGGTGGAGGGCGGCTCTGGCATGCGGAGAGTCGACAGTATCGCTACTTCGAATCACGTGCCATCTGTGTGCTAAATTCCGACGGTAGCGTCCGCGAATGGATCGGCGCCTGCACGGATGTGCATGAGCGAAAATTGGCGGAAGAGAGCATTCGCGAAACTCAAGCCCAACGCCTGGCCGAAGAGCAGCGGAGCGCCGAGCAATTGCGTCGGCTCAATCGGGCGGCTGACGAGATCAACGATGCGACATCCGTTGAGGAGGTGCTGAGCTTAACCGCCACCCGAGCCCGAGAGTTGATCGGCGCTCATCTATCTTCCCTCAAGTTGGTTCCCGGCGGCGACCTGGAGCAATCGCAAACCTTTTCTTCTCAGTCGAAGCAGTACGCTGCCTGGCAGAGCCATGAGACTCGGGAGACCGACCAAGAAATAGACTCCGCTGTCTACCGAGACAAGCAGGCGTTGCGCTTAACTCGAAATGAACTCGGAGCCCGCCTCATTGGATGTCTGGCCGTGCCACTCTGTGACCGGAATGACGAATGCCAGGGGGTCCTGCGACTTTCGGACAAAGACGAAGGCGAGTTCACCGCCGCTGATGAAGCTCTGTTGATGCAACTGGCGCAGACCGCCTCGATCGCCCTCAGGAACCAGCAACTTTATGAGCGGGAGCAGTCGGCGCGCCTCGCCGCCGAAGACGCCGCGCGCGCGAAGGATGAATTCATCGCCGTCGTCTCACACGAACTGCGCTCACCTCTCAATTCGATCCTCGGTTGGATTCGTCTGCTGCAGACGAAGTATGGTGATGATCCTTATCTGAGGCAGGGAATGGAGACCATCGAGCGCGCCGGTCGGGCGCAATTGCGTCTGATTGAGGATCTTCTCGATACGGCGCGGATCATCAGCGGCAAGCTCCGGCTCGAAGTCGGGCCGGTCGAGCCCGCCCGGATCATCATTGAGGCGATCGATACCATCCGCCCCGCAGTCGAAAGTAAGGGGGTCGTAATCATTCCGAGGCTCGATCCCGAGGCCGGGCAGATCACCGGCGACCCGGAGCGTTTGCAACAGGTCGTCTGGAACTTGATCTCGAATGCCGTCAAGTTCACACCGGTAGGCGGGAGGATCGAAGTCGAACTCAGGCGCGGCCCCTCCGACGTGCGGATCATCGTCCGAGACACCGGCGAAGGCATCTCCTCCGATTTGCTTCCTCAGATCTTTGATCGATTCAAACAAGGGGATACCTCCGCCTCGCGCCGGTCCGGTGGGCTGGGATTGGGTCTGGCGCTCGTCAAAAACCTCGTTGAGTTGCATGGGGGAACAGTCAAAGCCGAGAGCCCCGGCCGGCAGTTGGGGACGACCTTCACCGTCAGCTTGCCGGTCCGTGCGGTGCTGGCCAAAACCAGCTCAGTTGCGAGGTCGAGATCTATGACCCTCGAGTCCCGGCTGACCGGGCTCCGCGTGCTGGTGGTGGATGACGAAGCGGAGGCTCGCGAGATGGTCGAGATGACCCTCACCATGAGTGGGGCGCTGGTCACTCAGGCCGACTCCGCAGCGGCCGCCCTCGCCTTGATCGAGTCCACCGCCGGTGAAGGACCGTTCGACATTCTCGTCTGTGACATCGGAATGCCCGACGAAGATGGCTATAGTTTAATGAGAAAGGTGCGAACACTTGAGGATGAAAGGCTGCGCCAAATTCCGGCGATAGCCTTGACGGCCTTTTCACGCACTGAGGACCGAATCAAGGCGCTAGGCGCAGGGTATCAGATGCATCTCGCCAAGCCGGTTGAGCCGGAGGAACTCGTGATCGTCGTAGCCAGTATGAGCGGCAGCCAGGTCTGAAAAATTGAATTGGTGATTAACAGGCGACGGAAAATGAAACTGACGATCTTCGTCTGGCACTTTCTGATGTTAATGACGGGGAGCTGCCCATTGACGCTGTAGATTGATGACCTCCAAAGCCAGGATGCGCGCCGAAGGGCGCGATCAACCGCCCTACCGGGAATATCGCCGGGAATCATAGATCTTGTGATCCATTTTCAACGGCGCGCCGTATATTGAGGTGATGTTGCAACACCCACTATCAATCGAAAATGGCCGTGCTAACGCGCGGTCTATAAATCCATAGAAAGAATCCATCAAGATCCATGCCCCCACAAATGCGTATTCTTTGTGTTGACGCTCACAAGGATGCTTGCGAACTCATCGCCGCGATCCTGGAAGACTGCCAGGTGATCTCAGCTCACACTAAAGCTGAAGCGCTCCATCTGGCGACGAGCGAGAAGCTTGACCTTTTTATCATTGGTGATCGGCTACCGGATGGAACGGGGCTGGAGATTTGTCTATTTATTCGGACGTTCAACCAACAAACGCCGATCATTTTTGCGACTTTTGAGAGAATGCCGCGGTTACAACTGGAGAACCTTGGCGCGCAGGGCTTAGTGATGAAGGGACCCAATTTCTTCGATAACTTGTGCGCAGCCGTCTCAAATGTGAATTGACGCGTTCGCAATCAGCGTTCGAGAGCGATGAAACCACGCACCATTTGAAAAATGGCCGCGCCTCACGGTTGATCCAGGGCAATCGCGATTGCTGAATGAAGTGGCCGGTTTGCCGATCTACCTGCCACCGCATTGCGCATTGATTGCTTCCGGCATAGAGTTTATGATTTGATAGCGTAATGACGGTGCTGGAACCTATGATTGAGCTCGGTCGAGGCTGGAAAATATTAATTCAGCATCCGGTCCGGCCGGTACAAGGTTTGCTGCAAGTTACGTTACGATTGTTTCCGGTGTTGCGGTATTGCCCTGATTAAGACGTGGGCCGTGCCGTCTGCTCCGACCTCTCCGACAATCAACCCCTTAACGCGGTTCTTCTTCCATTTGTCAGTCTGGTCTGCAGGACCTGGGTGGGTGGCATGCTGAGTGCCAATCTATGTCAGGCGCAGGCCGATTAACATCTATCGCGTGGCTGGTTAATCCGATGGCCGCTTCATCGGGCGGTTGTAAGGACAACTTATGAGTGAATCGAATGAATCACCACTGAGGCCTGAGATTCCGGCCGCAGCCGCGCGCCCGCTCATTCTGCTGATTGGTGATCATGCCGACCAGAATGATCAGGTCCGGCGAATACTGGCTCCTAAGTACGAGATCCTTGCCGTCCCTGATGGACAATCCGCTTATCCTACCGCCACCCTCCGTCGGCCGGACCTGGTGCTCGCAGATCTCAGGATGCCGAGCCAGGACCTGGGCGAATTGCTAAGAGACCTTCGAACCGATCCGCGCACGGCCTCAATTCCGATCATTGTCCTTTCTCCCCAGGCGGAAGAGGAATCGCAGATCGAAAATCTCCTGACGGAGATGGATGACTATCTCATGATGCCGTTTAGCGATCGGGAACTGCGGGCCCGGGTCCGCCGGACGCTCAAGTTGTTCCAGATCCGAGGTGAGGCCGAAAATCGAGTCAAGAGCGTCTTTGAGAGTATTACCGACGGCTTCGTCACTTTAGATCGAGAATGGCGGTACACTTACGTCAATGCCGAGGCGGAGCGAATGCTCAATCGGGAGCGCTCGTCTCTCTTGGGCAGATCAGTCTGGGAACTATTCCCGGCGCTCAGCGAGATGGAGGCCGGGCGACAGCTACGCCGGGCAATTTCTGATCAACTCGCCTGCGAATTCGGAGGATATAGCCCCACCCTCG
>DATEFT010000909.1:0-5402 GCA_035280505.1 Blastocatellia bacterium
GCTGAATATATCTCATGGGATCTCCGCTGATTGAGTCAGGACCCGTCAGGCTGATAGACCAGAACCACCGAGGTCTCCCGCTGACGCGGAGGAATGCTCCAGTAGGTGACGAGGAGCCGTTCCGTCTCCGCCGCTGAAACCGCGCGAAAGCCGTGCCGCTCGTAAAAACGAATCGCCCACCGGGCAGCGGCCCAGGTTCCGACCAGCAATGTCCCCGTGGATCGGCCGGCCATCGTCCGGAGGAGCTTGCCGCCGAGGCCCCGCCCCTGATGAGCCGGCGAGACATAGGCGTGGCGAATCAGGGTCACATCCTTCACCGGTTGAAGCCCCATGACGCCGATGAGCAGACCGAACTCGTCCAGCCCCCAGAAATCGACCCCGGCGGCGATCTCGGCGCCCAGCGCGGATCGCGTCATGTACGGTTCGTGCCAGCAATCGGCGGGAATGACCCCCCGGTAGGCCTCGGCCGCCTCGTTGATGATGGCGTCGATCACTGGCAGGTCGGCATCGGTGCAGCGCCGGATCTGCGAGGTCTCCCCGGCCAACTCTTCATCGCGGTTGTCGTTCATAACAAGTACTCCTTGCAGTCATAATTTTTATGCGCCCGCCCAACCCCAGACCCCGCAGACGATCGACCTCCGGCCCGTCCGTCGAGACCGGCCGAACCGCATAGGATTTATGACTCCGCGATCCGCCCGGCCCCGTTCAAGGGTTCGGGCCCGAGGCGTCAAATCGCTCTGCTCGCTACAGATCTGTCGATCCTTCACGACTCTTCACGGGTTGGCATTTCAGTTGCTTTACTGAGTATCGACTGATCAAGCATGAATGAATGATAGACCGCCCCCGGCCAATTGGAAATATGCGATTGAAAATGATGACTAAGCAGGGAGACGTGCGGTGAGCGAGGAGCAAAGAACCAAGAGCCAGACCATTCTGATCATCGAGCCGGACTCGCAATCGCGTGAAGAGCTGTACAACTTCCTGCTCTCCGCCGGTTATCAGAACGTCTCGGCAACCGATAAGCTGTCCTCAGCCCGCGATCGGATCGTTCAATCTGCCTACGAGATAATCGTGGCCGATGCCGGATCGCCCCGGGCCGGGGAATTTCAGATGGCGCCAGAGCTGGCGCAACTGAACCCCGGCCTGAAGATCATCCTGATGATCAAAGCCGAAGATCAACAGGCGTGGAATCTGATCGCCGCGCAGATGGGTGACGTCCGCTTTCTGATCAGGACCACCTTTGCGCAAAACCTGCTGTATTTACTTGACGAGCCGGCTCAGCCGTAAATGCCGGAGACCTCAGCCAGATTTCATTCCCCGACCGGCACGAAAGGCGCCCCATCATCAGGGTGACCGAAATCGCGCCGTCGGGTCAAAGCCGAAGAGAGGCCGCCGTAACGCCGAACCTGTTTGGCGGCCTCTTCGGCAATCCGTGAAGAGATAAATTAAAAACCCCAAACGACAATATCCCCTGCCGGTCTACTTGTGGATGAGCTGCGGGCCGCATTCCAATCCAGGGATCGCAAAACATGTGAAATCGATCATGTTTCGCGTATTTTGCGTATTTCGCGGTCCATAATCGTTAGATTTACTCCATCTGAGGGTGTAGCATTCAGACTACCAGACCACGACGACCTTGAAGGGCCCCTACTCTTTATTAATGATCGAATCATGAGTTGTCAGAGTGTGCGTAACTCACCTGCTGTCGGCCGGAGCCTGGCGTTCCTCTTACTTTTGGGGCTGCTCTGCGGTCGGCACGTCAGTCTAGCGGCCGGCGCCGGCCAGGACGTTTCACCGCTCAGACCGGGCTCGCCGATTGAACGCGAGCTGGCGGCCGGACAACCACAGACCTACCAGATCCGGTTGGAGACCGGGCAGTTCCTGAGAGTGATCGTCGAGCAACTGAGTATCGACGTGGTCATCCAGGTGCTGGCTCCGGCCGGGCGCTCGCTCTTCGAGATCGATTCCGAAAGCCGTCTCCGGGGAACGGAAGCGGCCTCGCTGGTGGCCGAAACGCCCGGCGATTACCGGGTGGTCATCCGCCCGTCGCAGCCGGGAGCGGCGGCGGGAACCTATCAGATCCGGATCGACGAGCCGCGGGCCTCGACGGAGCAGGAGCGGGCGCTGCACGAAGCCCACAAGTGGTACGACGAGGCCCTCAAGCTGCGCGACGCGGGCCGATATGACGAAGCGCTCCCGCTCTTCGAGCGCGTGGTGACGACCCATCAGGAACTGCTGGGACCGAACGATCCGAATCTGGCCGCGGTGCTCCACGACCAGGCGGTCTTCTACTTCTACAAGGGAGACTATCCCCAGGCGGAACTGGCCTCTCAACGGGCGCTGGCCATCCAGGAGCAGGCGCTGGGGCCGGACCATCCTGCGGTCGCCGCGTCGCTCAACCTGCTGGCGGTCCTCTGCTTCAATCGGGGCGACTATGCCAGGGCGGAGCCGCTCTCTCAACGAGCGCTCTCGATTCGCGAGCGCGCCCTCGGGCCGGAACATCCCAACCTGGGCCATTATCTCAACAATCTCGCCCGGCTCTACTACAACAAGGGGGAGTACGGGAGGGCGCTGCCGCTCTACGAGCGGGCGCTCTCGATTCGCGAGCGCGCCTTCGGGCCGGAGAACCCCTTCGTCGCGCAGTCGCTCAACAATCTCGCGACCCTCTACTACAACCAGGGCGATAACGTCCGGGCCGAGCAGTTGCATCTGCGGGCGCTGGCCATCCGCGAGAAGCTGCAGGGGCCGGATCATCCGAGCGTGGCGGAGACGCTCGGCAATCTCGCGAACATCTATCGCGACCGCAAGGACTATGGTTCGGCGGAGCGCCTCTACCAGCGGGCGCTGGCCATTCAGGAGAAATCGCTGGGGCCGCAACGTCCCCACGTCTCCCGCACGCTCAACAACCTCGCGGTCTTCTACGCCGCCCAGGGCCGAATCGCGCAGGCCGTCGCGGTCCAGACCCGCGCCAACGCCATCAGCGAATACAACCTGGCGCTCAATCTGGTCAGCGGTTCCGAACGCCAGAAACTGGCCTATCTGACGCTGCTCTCGAGACAGACCGAGTTCACGCTCTCGCTCCATACTCAGGCCGCTCCCAACAATCCGGAGGCGCTCCGGCTGGCCTTCACGACCCTCCTGGCCCGGAAAGGACGGGGGCTCGACGCCATGGCCGATACGGTCGCCACGCTGCGCCGCCACGCGACGCCGCAAGACCAGCAACTCTTCGATCAACTCGCCGAGGCCCGGTCGCAGTTGGCGGACCTCACCCTGAGAGACTCCGGCGGGGCGACGCCCGAATCCTATCCGGCGCGGCTCAAACCGCTCGAAGAGCAGGTCGAGACCCTGGAGGCCGCGCTGAGCGCCCGCAGCGCCGAGTTCCGCGCGCAGACGCAGCCCGTCACGCTGGGCGCCGTTCAGGCGACGCTGCCGGCCGACAGCCTCCTGATCGAGTTCGTCCTCTTTACTCCGCAGCCGCCCCTGGCCGGCAAGAATTCATCGCCGCGATATCTCGCCTACCTGCTCGCGGCACAGGGTCCGCCGAAGTGCGTCGATCTGGGCGAGGCCGCGCCCATCGATCGAGCCGTCAAGACCTGGCGCCAGGCGCTGCGCGAAACGCGGGTCGATGTCAAACGGCTGGCCCGCATCGTGGACGAGAAGATCATGCGGCCCGTGCGATCGATGGCGGAACAATCGGGCGAGATCCGCCAGTTGCTGATCGCGCCCGACGGCACGCTCAACCTGATCCCCTTCGCGGCCCTCGTGGACGAAGAGAACCGGTACCTGGTCGAACGCTACACCATCAGCTATCTGACCAGCGGGCGAGACCTGCTGCGATTGCAGACCCTGCAGCCGAGCCGGAGCGCCCCGCTGGTGGTGGCCGATCCGATCTTCGGCCGCCTGGAGCACGCCGCCCGGCGAAAAGAGCGGAATCCGGCCGGTCACCAGGCCGCGGGACCGATCGATTCGGCCCGCATCTTCTTCCGGCCGTTGCCGGGGACCAAGAACGAGGCGCTGGCCATCAAGGCCATCCTGCCGGAGGCCTCGCTGCTGCTGCGCGGGCGGGCGACCGAGACCGCGCTCAAACAGGCCCGGGCGCCGCAGATTCTGCACATCGCGACCCACGGTTTCTTCCTCAACGATCAGAAGACCGTCCTCGCCGCAATTCCGGACGACCCCCGGGGGACCCGCAACCGCTCCGCGCAATCGAATCGGGGCGAGGCGCCGGTCGAGAATCCCCTGATGCGATCGGGGCTGGCCCTGGCGGGAGCCAATCGAGGCCGGACCGAGGAGGGCGACGGAGTCTTGACCGCGCTGGAGGTGGCGGGCCTGGACCTCTGGGGGACCAAGCTGGTGGTGCTCTCGGCGTGCGATACCGGGGTCGGCGAGGTCAAGAAGGGCGAAGGAGTCCAAGGATTGAGGCGAGCCCTGGTCCTGGCCGGATCGGAGAGCCAGGTCATGAGCCTCTGGCCCGTCACGGACGAAGGCGCCAAGGATTTTATGATCGACTATTACCGGGCGCTCCGGCGCGGAGAGGGGCGCAGCGAAGGATTGAGGCAGGTACAGTTACGAATGCTCCGGAGCGCGGACTGGCGCCATCCGTTCTACTGGGCGGCCTTCATTCAATCCGGGGAATGGGCCGGCCTGGAGGTCCGCCGCTAATCCGGCGTTTCCCCACTTTTTTGTTTGGATCTGTCCAGCCAAAATATTTTTGACCCCATAGTAATATTGCTCACTCTTCGACAACTCCCATATACGTGATTCGATGAATGAATCTGTAAATTCCCGCCGCGAATTTGCGCGCAGGCAGGAATTTAGCCCGCAGCGCTGAAGATCGATTTCTTAGACTACCTGGTTGTTTCAAGGGTCTTTTCGAAAACGTCGTTGTCTGATCAAGAGTTAACGACCCGAACCGTGCCTACTCCCTGAAACACCGATGAAACCTTAACGGCGTGTTCCTGTCCCTCCAGGAATGGCGAGGCCGAGGTCTGGCCGGCCGTAGAGATCATAAACCAGCAATCATTTTTTTAATGTCGAGAGGCCCCCGCGACCGATGAAAAGGAGAGCCCATGCTCGCTCCAAATATGCTGTTATTAGATCGTTATCTCATTAGACGCCCACTCGGCCAGGGTGGAATGGGGGCGGTGTACCAGGCGATCGATCAAAAATTCGGCAATGCCGTCGCCTTGAAAGAGACCTTCTACACCGATCAGCGGCTGCTCCAGGCCTTCTCGCAGGAGGCCCGGTTGCTCAATCGCCTGCGGCATTCAGCGCTGCCGGTCGTCATGGACTACTTCTCCGTGGGCGAGAGACAGTTCCTGGTCATGCAGTACATTCCGGGGATGGACCTGGAGCAACTGCTCGCGGAACGCAAAGAGCGCGGCCAGAAATTCTTCGCGACC
>DATEFT010000910.1:0-38099 GCA_035280505.1 Blastocatellia bacterium
GTCCGGAGAAGTCGAACCCGATCGCGGGCCCCGGCTGCTCCAGACCTCTTCTCTCATGGAATGACGATTGCATCAGATGTTGAGGCGTAGAGGTGTAGAGATGTAGATGCTTGTAGACGCCGGCAGCGGCATGCCGGCGCGCGGTTATAGCCGGAACTTTGTCGTGGTGCTGATTGTATTGTCCAGGTGAGGTCAATAGACGGGACCATCGGGCAATCATACTTTTATTAAGGTCGATTATTAACGTTAATAATTGAGGACCTTTCTCAGTCGCGCTCTGAGAACGGAAACCATCACCTGAGGAGTTGAAATCAATGTCCATGCAGTCTTTCAGAGTTCCCCAGCCATCGACGGTCTCGTTCATTCCGATCATGGTCGGGGGAGAGGAGAGCGGAAACGAAGAAGTCTTCGATGAGTTGAAGGAGACCTATCAGTCGATCGCGCGTCGCGCCTATGAACTATATGAGAATCGCGAGCATGAGGATGGACACGGCATCTCCGACTGGTTGCGAGCCGAATTGGAGCTGTTGATCCCGGTGCGGGTCGTGATCGAGGATTCGCCCCGCCAGGTGACCGTCCGGGCCCTGGTCGTGAGCCTCGATGAAGATGAGGTGCTGGTCCACGTCGAACCAAACCGCGTCATCATCCACAGTGCGGACCCGGCCGTGGGTGAGGGAGCAGATCCCGACCCGGATGAGGGCCATCACTCGCCCTACAAACTGCTCCACGTCGTGGATCTGCCCTCCCAGGTGGACCCGGAGAGCGCCAGACTCATGCTCGATGACGGTCTGCTCGAAGTCCGACTGTGGAAGTCGCTGATCTTCTAACGCAGATCTGAGATTTGTGATTTAAGATTCGAGATTTTAGTCGGGTGAGCTGGAGCGAGCCTCGGCGGCTGACGAAACCGAGTTCTCTGAAAACTAAGAACTAAAAGTCAAAATTCAAAATTCAAAATCTGAAATCCAAAATTTCGAATCTCAAATCTCAAATCGGCCTTACATCTCGGCCATCAACTGGATCTCGACGGCTCTCAGCCCCTTGTCATGTTCGGCTCGGACCAGCTTGAACTCGAAGATATATCTGCGGCTCGGCAGATCTCCGGCGATCGGTCCGGTCAGTCCGTTGGGCAGGCTGGTATCGTGAAACCAGGCGGTGCCGTAGGGCGAATCCGGATTCTTGGCGTCCGTCATCCACAGATTCGGGTCGATCCGTTTCAGGAAGCGCATGAAGCCGAAGTCGTTCTTATGGTAGTAGCAGATGCCGCGGACGCGGTGCTCAACGTCTCCCCAGATATTCTCTTCCCCGGTCTTGGTCTCGATCGGGAGCAGGTTCGGGATCAGGTATCCGGACATGAACATATCGGCCTCGCGCCGCAGCTCGGACGACACGTTCTTGAAAGCCACGACCTCCACCCGGCAGCCCTTATTCTGCAGGGCGCGGACGACCTGGACGAAGTCGCCGTCGCCCGTCACCAACATGACTCGCTCGAGTTTCTCCGACTGCAAGAGCGCGTCGACGGCCAGATCCAGATCGGCGTTGGCCTTGGCGACGCGGTTGCCGTCCTCATCGGTGAACCACTTGACCTCTTTCTGAATGACTTTATAGCCGAAGTCGCGGAGGACTGAATAGAAACTGTTGGTCCGCTGGTTGTAATAGGGTTCGCGGCGCGCCTTGTCGGCGTCGAAACTGACATAGGCATTGAGCCTCACGGCCTCCGCCTGATCGCGGCAGGCGAATTCGCGCAGGACTTCATAGCCCATTCCGTAACCGCCGTTGCGGTTGATATTCGCCACATCGACATACACTCCGACACGTGCATTGGATATGCTCATAGATACCATATTTCCCACAAGGTATTTATTGGCAATAGCACGACCATCTAATTCCAGTTTTGGGGTCTGACGATCAGGACCGTACACCTTCACAGTCAGGGGGATCTACTTCGGAAGGAAGGAGCGAGAAGCAGCTAAGCTCATGCAGCAAGAGACACCGATACTCATTCGACATTCGCCCGTTTCGCATTCTTCCCTGCTCTCCCTTCCGACCCCGTACGGGCGGGCTACTCCAATTATGTTAGTTACTGGCCAATCTCTTCAAACTCTCCTGAAATGGAGGGCGGGCCACACCACGTTCGGTGATGATGGCCGCAATGTACCGATGCGGCGTCACGTCAAAAGCGGGATTGGCGATGTTGATTCCATCCGGGGCAACTTGCGCGCCTTTGATGTGTGAGATCTCCCGTCCATGACGTTCCTCGATCGGAATGCGGTCGCCGGAGCCGATCTTCAGATCGAGGGTTGAGATCGGGGCCGCGACATAGAACGGAAGATCGTGTTCCTTGGCCAAAACCGCGACCGAATAGGTGCCGATCTTGTTGGCGACATCGCCGTTGGCGGCGATCCGATCGGCGCCGACGATCACGCAATCGATCGCTCCGCGCTGCATGAAATGGCCGGCCATGTTGTCCGTGATCAGCGTCACCGGAATCCGATCCTGGTTCAATTCCCAGGCGGTCAAGCGCGCGCCCTGTAAGAACGGGCGGGTCTCGTCGGCGAAGACGGCCACCTGCTTGCCCGCTTCGACGGCGGCCCGGATCACGCCCAGGGCGGTGCCGTAACCGGCCGTCGCCAGCGCGCCGGCATTGCAATGGGTCAGAATCCGGGCGCCGTCCGCAATCAGTTCCGCGCCCCAGCGTCCCATCGCCCGATTGGCCTCGACGTCCTCGCGATGCATCTGCCGGCCCTCTTCGATCAGGCGGCGGCGGATCTCGTCCAACGGCCGTTCCTCGCTCCGGAGGTGCAAATAGAGCCCCCGCATCCGCTCGATCGCCCAGAACAGATTGACGGCCGTCGGGCGGGTGGAGCCCAGGACCTGACAGATCTGATCGAAGTTTCGATCGAGCGCGATCGGATCCTGCGTCGCGCTGTCGCGAACTCCGAGCGCAATCCCCATGGCCGCCGCCACGCCGATCGCCGGCGCCCCACGTACGACCATCTCTTTTATCGCCTGTGCGACCTCCTCGTATGTCCGAAAGACGGGATAGACCTCTTCGGTCGGTAACAACCGCTGATCAATCATCACCACGCCTTCATCGGTCCACTCAAGTGTTTTGATCATAGACCTATTCAGTTAGAAGAGTTCAGAGCGCCGTCCGCGTACCGATAATTTTCGACGCTCGAGAGGTGAATACGTTAAGTCTACTTCAAATTACGAATTTCGCCAATATTCAATCCGAGAAAGTTGCAGCCGGGCCGGTGCATTCTTCATAACCGGTAGCGCACACGCCGCCGCGGCGTCGATTCCTCGGTCTCCACGTTCTGCAACCGGAGCCGGACGTCCGCGCTCAGATCCAGGGTGGCGCGCTGGCCGCGCCGGAGTTTGGGATAGCCCGCCGCCGCGATCATGGCGGCATTGTCGGTGGTGAAGATTGGGGAGGGAATGTAGGCGGGGATCATCATCTCTTCGCCGACCTGTTTGACGGCCGCCCGCAACTCGCTGTTGCAGGCGACGCCGCCGGCCAGAATCAGGGTCTGCGGTCGATGCGCCTCGGCGGCTTTGCGGAGACTGCGGACCAGAGCCCGGACCACGGCATGTTGAAAGCTCGCACAGAGATCGAGGATTTGACCGGAAGGGTGCTCCGGATCCTCGACCGGCTGAATGCCGTTCTCTCGCACATAGCGTAACACCGCCGTCTTGAGGCCGCTGAACGAGAAGTCCAGTTTGTGGGCTTCATCCTTGATCTCGGCCAGCGGGAAGACGATCGCGCGTCGATCGCCGCGCCGGGCCAATCGATCGATCACCGGGCCGCCCGGATACCCCAGGCCGATCAGTTTCGAAACCTTGTCGAAGGCCTCGCCGGCCGCATCGTCGCGGGTCCGACCGATCAGCCGGTACTGCTCCGGCTCCGGAATCAAGAAGAGGTTGGTATGCCCGCCGGAGACGACCAGCGCCAGAGCCGGAAACGAAGGCGGCGGAAACTCGAAAGCCACCGAGTAGACGTGCCCCTCGATATGATTGACGCCGACGAGCGGGCGGCCGGCGGCAAAAGCGAGCCCCTTGGCGTAGTTGAGGCCGACCAGCAGCGAACCGACCAGCCCGGGGCCCTGGGTCACGGCGATCCCGTCGAGAGCTCCGACTCCGACTCCGGCGGCCGAGAGCGCGGCGTCGACCACGCCGTCGATCTGCGCCAGGTGTTCGCGCGAGGCCAGTTCCGGCACCACGCCGCCATAGGGCGCGTGGATGGCGATCTGCGAGGCGACGATATTCGAATGGACCTTGACGCCGTCTTCGACGACGGCGGCGGCGGTCTCATCACACGAACTTTCGATTCCGAGAATCAGCATGGTCATACCATACTGCAATGGTAGAACCCGGTCAAAACCGAAGGTCGATCGCGCGCCCGGCCGGGGCGGCATGCCGCTCTTTTAGCTTTAGATTATCGGCGTCAGGTGGTAGACTCACGCCTCAATCGATGAGGGGAAACAAGATTGATCACTAGTAAGGGGAGACATCGGTTTTCATGCAAGCATTGATTCTCGCAGGCGGAGAAGGAACGCGCTTGCGCCCGCTCACGGTCTATACTCCGAAGCCGGTAGTGGCAATCGCCAATCGCCCATTCCTTTTCTACCAGATCGACCTGCTCCAACGAAGCGGCATCAAGGATATTTCGCTCGCGCTCGGGTACCAGCCGAGTAAGATCGCCGATATCTTCGGCGACGGCCATGAATTCGGAGTGCACATTCGTTACGTGGTGGAGACCACGGCCCTGGGAACCGCCGGAGCCTACAAGAACGCCGTCGAGTCGCAACGCGAGACGACCGTGGTCTTCAACGGCGACATCATCACCGACCTGGATCTGGCCGCGGTCGTCGCCTGGCATCGCGAACAGCAGGCGGTGGCGACCATCGTGCTGACGGAGGTCGAAAATCCGGCCATCTACGGCCTGGTCGAGACCGATCCGGCCGGCCGCGTGCGGCGCTTCATCGAAAAACCCAACCCGGAAGAGATCACCTGCCAGACCATCAACGCGGGGATCTACGTGCTCGAACCGCGCGTGCTCGACTACATTCCGCCGGGCGACAAATTCTCTTTCGAGTATCAACTCTTTCCGGCGCTGCTCCGGGCCAACGAACCGATCTTCGGATTCACCTGGTCCGGCTATTGGATCGACATCGGCACGCCGCAACGCTATTTGAAGGCGAACCACGATCTGTTGAAAGGGGAGATCCAGTGGTTCGAGGTCGACCGGAAGCCGTACCATTCCGCCAATGACGGCGGGACGCCTCCGCTGATCGACCAGCTCTCGGTCATCGATCCGAGCTGCACCCTCAAACCGGGGGTTGAGATCATCAACTCCGTCCTGGGCCCCAATTGTTTTATCGAAGAACGCGCCCGGATCGAAAACTCGGTCTTGCTGGCCGGGGCGCGAGTCGGGAAGGCCACGGAGGTCCGCGGCTCGGTCATCGGCAAGAGCGTCCTGATCGGACGTTTCGCCAGAGTTGAAAATTCGGTGCTGGGCGACAAATCATCATTGACCGATTACACGTTCGTTTGACAACTTTTCAGATCATCTATGAGCAGCATTAAATTTGGCACGGACGGATGGCGCGCGCGAATTGCCGAAGAGTTCACTTTCGCCAATGTCGAGATCGTCACGCAGGCCCTGGTCGATTACCTGCAGAGCCAGCAACCGGGCGTCCCGCTGGCGATGCTCGTCGGCTACGATCGCCGCTTCGCCTCCGAACATTTCGCCCGGCGGGTGGCCGAAGTCTTCGCCGGCAACGGAGCCCAGGTCGACCTCTTTGCCCAGGACGCGCCGACGCCCCTGATCTCGTTCGAGGTCAAGCGGCGCGGGCTGACCGGCGGCGTGGTCATCACCGCCTCGCACAATCCGCCGGAATTCAACGGTTACAAGTTCAAAGCCGCCTATGGCGGCTCCGCGACGCCCCGGATCACCAACGAGATCGAGAAATTGATCGGCGCGACCAAACCGCGGCGCCTGGCCTGGGAAGAGGCGGAGCGCCAGAAACTGGCGCGGATCATCGAACCCGGCGACGACTATCGCCATCATCTTGAAAGCCTGATCGAGATCCAGGCGCTGCGCCAGACCGAAGCCCTGATCATCGCCGACCCCATGCACGGCACCGGCGGGCGCTGGATCGAATCCCTGCTGGCCGGAGGCGCGAAACCCTGGAAGATTCGGGTCGAGACGATCCGGGCCGACCGCGATCCGCTCTTCGGCGGGGTCCTGCCGGAGCCCATGCCCTGGAATCTCGCCCTGACGGCTCGCACCGTCCGCGAGCGCGGCGCGTTGATGGCGCTGGTGACCGACGGCGACGCCGACCGCGTCGGCGCCCTCGACGAACACGGCGAATATCTCAATACGCACCAGATCCTCATGATCCTGTTGCTGCACCTGGCCCGCCACAAAGGCTGGAAGGGCTCGGTGGTCCGCACTTTCTCGCAATCGGTGATCGTCCGGCGCATCGCCGAGAGCCTCGGCTTCCGGCTCTTCGAGACGCCCATCGGGTTCAAACACATCGGCGAGATCATGCTCGATCCCGCCAACGACTTTCTGGTCGGCGGCGAGGAGTCGGGCGGAATCGGGGTCCGCGGCCATATTCCCGAACGCGACGGAATCTTCAACAGCCTGCTCCTGCTCGAGGCCGTCCTGACCTGGGGCCGCAAACCCTCGGAGATCGTCCGGGAGATCTGGAAGGAGTTCGGCGAATTCCACTTCGAGCGGCGCGACCTGCACGTCCCGATCGAGACCGGCCGTCAACTGGTCGAAGACCTGCGCCACAAGACGCCGGACAGTTTCGCCGGCCATCGAGTCGCCGGGATCGCGACGCTGGACGGCACCAAGCTGATCTTCGACGACGAGAGCTGGATCCTCTTCAGACAATCCGGCACCGAACCGGTCCTCCGCATCTATTGCGAGGCGACCTCGGTGGAGAAGATGACCGCCCTGATGGACCAGGGCGAGAGGCGAGCCTTGGAAGTCTAGAAAAGTCGGGGAAATGCAGAAAAGTCTAGGAAAGTCCGAAGCGGGATCGCTTTCGACTTTTCTAGACTTTTCCAGACTTCCCTAGACTTTTCCAGACTTTACTTAAGATCCAGGCTCCGTCGCGTCGTCAACTCGTAGTAAGAGGCATAACCGCCCAGCTCGTAATCGCGGACCAGACTGTCGATGGTCTGGAGCAGTTGAACGCTGAAGTAGTTGTCGATCGTTTGCGGATGGACGGAGGTATAGTAAGCGTAGTTGAAGTAGCTGCGGATGATCACGCTGTGGTCGTCGATCGGCAGCGATTTGAGATTCTCGACGAACCGCTGCATGGCATCCTGGCGCCACAGGTAGAACTCGACGTTGGAGACGTAGAAGGCCGAGACCTTCTCGCCGATCTCCCGCAGAAAATCGCCGATCGCCTTGATCGCCTTGGTCCCCGACAGATCGCCGGTGATCGGGATGATCAGGTTGCGATCGTGCATGTTCTTGATGATCTGAAAATCCGCTTCATTGGCCAGGTAGTTGCGATAATGGCCGTCGAGGTCCTTCTCCAGCAGCAGATCCCGGTAGGCCGGAAAGAACCGGCCGGTCGGACGATCCCGGATCGTGTACCGGACCTCCAGACAATCGGTGTAGAAGGCCTGATAGATCTCGTCGATCGTCTCCAGATCCCGCTGCGAGAGCGGCACCGAGAAGCTGACCAGCCGTTTGTGAATCTCGCCCTTGGTCTTGTCGGCGATCTTCTGATCGAGAGGGGTGCGGTCGAAGTAGTCGACGAGGTCGCGGATCGGCCGGTCGGTCCATTTCTTGAAGTCCTTGGGCAGCGGGCGCGCAAAGAGCAGCGAGAGATACTCGACCCGGTTGCGAGCCATCATAAACAGCGATTTGAAGAAGAGATGCTGCAGCAGGGCGTCCCGGCGAATGTCGATCATAATCGCGATCCGAGGCCGGATTTGCGCCATGTAAGTGAAGTTCTGATCAGGTCCCACCCCCAGGTAAGCGCCGCCGCCGACGCTCATCTTGGTCAATTTGCCCAGCACATGCTGATACGAGAGTTCGTTCGAGACCAGGTTGTCGGAACCGAAGTACCCCGCCCGCTCCGAAAGCCGCGCGACCAACGGCGCAAAGTCGTTGCGCCGTGGTGTCTCATCCGCCTTCTGCGCGATGGTCTGGGGCGTGGCAGTGAGCAACAGAACGGCAAGCATCAAGAGTATCGATTGGCGTAGATACTGCATTTTCACTCCTCGGAAAGCAAAGCAGTTTTCAGTCTTCTTACAGTATTCAGTCTGGTAACGAATGGTCAGTAGTGTATCGGAAAACGGGGAATCATGCCCAGTACTTTGAAGAGTAAGCAGCTTGAAGTTTTCATGCTCAACCGCGAAATACGCGAAAGATTGATCTTTCGCGCGTTCCGCGTCTTTCGCGGTTTAAACCTGAAATCCCCAATAAGTCTGTTTTCAAAGTGCTGAACCGCTCATTCGGCGATCTTCAGTTCATAAATTCCAATTTTAATGATCTGCCCGGGTTCCATCTCTCGGTTCTGGCCCGGTTGCAGTTCGGTCCCATCGACTTCGATTGAATTACGACCGACACATTCTACCTTAAACACGCCGGAATCGAGTCTTTCCAGAATCGCATGCTTGCGGCTGATCTCCGGATCGCCCTCCAGTTTGAGATCAATGGGGAAATCCTTGGAGCCGCGCCCGATCTGGATCTTGGTCTTATATGAACTATAGTTCTCCGTCTGCCCACCGTCGCAATTATAGTTCAGAGAGAAGAGCGGCGCACGTGCGCGGACCACGGTCATCTCGCCGTCTTCGGAGGGGACGGGCGGCTCTTCCGGGACCGTGGTCACCTTCTTGCGCCGGGCCGTCACCTCGGTCCTGGGAGAGTCGTCGTCCCAGACCGCCTGGACGCGGATCTGCCCCTTGGCGAGCGCGCCATCCACGCCCAGCGAGAGGGCGACCTTCTCCGTCTTGAGCACCCGGTCGCCGACCAGTTCGCGCGCGCGGTGCGAGAGCCCGTTCCGCAACCCCTCTTCCAATCCCTCCCGTTTGCGCCCCTGCCAGAGCGCGTCGTCCTCTTTGCTCAGATAGATGATATATTCGCCGGGCAGATAGGTCGGGCCGCCGGGCGGGGTGAACATCTCGCGTTTCATGACGTTCTCCACTTCCCGCGCGATCTTGACGAAGAACTCGTCCCACTCACTGAGCTGCTGGCGCGGCTCCGGAGTCAGCGAGACCGCGTCCTCGCCATCGAGCCATTTTCTGAAATCGGTCAAAAACTCCGTAATTTTCATACCACCTCGACTTTACCAGATCCGCCGCGAAACGACCTGAATCAGATCCGGACTCGCACTGACCCAGCCCTGTTTTTGATCTTCGTGCGGCCCGCGGTCCTCCCACTGACCGACTTCGATCTGCAGCCACCGCTGGTCCGGTTGGATCTCCAAGACTTTATGCTTCGAGCCCTTGGCGATGATGCCGATGGCGCGATAGCTGGTGCCCGGTCCGGCCCGCACGTTCAGCCCCGGCGAGATGACCTCGATCTCCGTGGGCGGCCCGAAACCGAAGGCCGGCACCCGGTACCGCACAAAATTATAGGAGCTGACTCCGGCGCCCAGGACCGCCAGAGTCAGCAGGAAGTAGAAGAGACGCCGACGGACCCGGTCGGAGAAACCGATCGAAGCGGTTTGCCGCCATCGTTGGGCCCGGGAACGGATTCCCGTTCCGGCGGTGGTCCGGACCTCGCCCCCGGCGACCGGAGGTGCGGCCGGGACCGGCGCGGCGGCCGGCGCGGCCCCCGTCTGGACGGGAATCGGCGATTTTGACTCCTGCAGGTTGATGAAGAACCGGGAAGCGCGCCGGGAATGCCGTCTCAGTTCGGCTCCGTCTTCACGATCGCCCTCGGATCCGGATTGGCGATCCGAAGAGACCGGCTTGGCCGAAGTGAAGGCCGCGCGGGATCCGAGGGCCGCCAGCGCCGGTTCGAAATCCGGGGTCGTCGGAGTCCGGGGCATGACGCCCTGACTGACGTTGAGCCGCGGCCTGACGACGGTCGATTCGTCGCCGGCTTCATCATTGGGGATCGTGGCCACCTGGACCAGATCGCTCCAGAACTCGACGACCGTGCCGTACCGCCGGCCCGGTTCGTCATCGGTGGCGCGGCACAGGACCTTCAGCAGGAACTCCGCGTAGGGCTCCTGCATGATCTCGGGCGGCAGGCTGGTGATCGGATCGCAGCGGAACTGGGCCGGGGCCCGCCCGCAGATCACGGTGTAGAAACTTTTGGCCAGCGAATAGATGTCCGCCGAGACGGTCAGCCGCTCGGAATAGACCGCCTCTTCGTAGGGGTTGTGCTCGGGCGGCGCATAGACATCCGCGCCGACCCGCGTCACCTCGGCCTTCTCCGATTCGCTCGACGCAAGGCGGGCGACGCCGAAGTCCGCGATCTTGAGCGTCTGATGGTCGACGGTCAGCAGAAAATTGTTCGGCTTCAGATCTCGATGAATGATGCCGTGGCTATGAGCGAAGACGAGCGCCTCGCTGGCCTGTTTGAAATAGTAGAGGGCCTCTTCGAGCCGCAGCGAGTTGCGCGGCCGTTCGCGGCAGAGCCGGAGCAGATCGCCGCCCGGCAGATATTCGAGCACCAGATAATGGAACGGCACCCGGCGCAGATCGGCGGCCGTGCCGTGCCCCAGCCGCAGGATCACGTTCGAATGCCGCACCGCATCCAGCGCGATGGCCTCGTTCTGAAAATTCTCGATCAGCGTGCGCTCCAAATCCACATCCGGAGTTCCCTGCAGACTGGTGTTGAGCGCCTTGATCACCACCTCCATGCCGCCGGCCTGCCGATCGCGCGCGACGAAGATCTCGGAATAGCTGCCGCGACCGAGCCGTTCGAAGACCTCATAGCGCCCATCAACCAAACTGTTTTCCAATTTCAATTCCGGCATAGATCGGTACTCATTTTAGCACTTTTCGTCGCGGCGCCCGGGATCGGTTCGACTTCAGCCGTTGGGACGCGCCCGCTCCGGCGAGGGGCTGCCCCCCGGAGTCGGCGACGAGCCGGGCGGCGGAAACGGCGGAGCCACGAGCTGTTGCAGGACATCCTTCGCATTCCGCTGCTGACCGACCGAAAGATAGGCCATCGCCAGATGAATGCGGATCTCGGGCAGGGTCGGATCCAGCCGCATGGCCGTGGTCAACCGGTTGATCGCATCGTCGAACTTCCCCTCGGCATAATCGATCCGGCCGAGATAGAAAGCGGCCTCGGCATGGCCGGCATCGCCGCCGATGATCCGATTGAGCCGCTGGCGCGCCTCATCGCGACGGCCCTCGAGAAACCGCGCATAGGCGGAGCTCACCTCCGGATCGGCCGGGGGACGAGAGATGCCGTTTCGCTGGTAGACCCGTCCATCCCCAAAATACTTGTAGTAGAGGTCCGCGATCGGCCGACCCACAAAGCTGCCCAGGACGATGCCCATCAGTAACGCGATAAATAACAGACTCCACTTCATAGCTCTCGATAACTCGCCGCTCGCCGGCGGTCCTCCGCCCAGACTTCGGGGTAAAGAGTGATCAGAATCTTCCCGCTCCGGCGCGCCGAAGGGAAGCAGGGATTTCGGTCCGGTTCGCGCGGGGCGCGGGTCGGTTCGCGCGACCGTGGCGCCCCCGGTCAGATCGACTTCGATCCGCCGGGCGGCCCGCGGAGTGGCCATGCCGACGGCCGGCACGGCCTGGGAACTCGGGATCTTCGCCGTCGGCTTGGTCGGCTCCTCGTTGTATTCGCGTTCGCCGAAATCGATCACGATCGCGGTCAGGTTGTCCTCCGCGCCGCCGTGATAGCAGAGCTCCTTCATCGATTCGCAAATCCGCTGCGGATGCCGGCCGCTCCGCAACAGCCGCCCGATCTCCTGGTCGGTCAGATGCCGCGTGATCCCATCGCTGCAGAGAACGAAACTGGTCCGGCTGTCGATGTCGACCTCGACCAGGTCCGCGGCCACGGAGGACTCCGCGCCCAACGCTCGATTGATGATATTGCGCCGCGGATGGTTGGCCGCCTGCTCTTCGGTCATCATCCCGGCTCGCACGGCGTCTTTGACCTCGCTGTGATCCTCGGTCAGACAGACCAATCCCAGTTCATCGTAGCGATAGACCCGGCTGTCCCCGATGTGGGCGACGAGGGCGCGCTGTCCATCGACCGCAAGCAGGGCCAGGGTGGTGGCCATGCCCTGATACTCCGGGTGGGAGTCGGCCTCCTCAAAAATTTTTTGATTACAGAGGTCGATCGTGCCGGCGATCAGCTCCTGAAGATCGTCCGTCTGCTCCTGGCTAAAGACCTTGGTGAAGACCTCCACCACGGTCTGGCTCGCCACTTCTCCGCCCCGCCGCCCGCCGACTCCGTCCGCCACCAGAAACAAACCGCGTTTCGTGAGGACCAACAGGCTGTCTTCGTTCGCCTCTCGCTTGGGATTGAGCCCCCTGTCCGTGATCTGTCCGACCGTGACCTTCAGCGATGCCATATGAACCCTCGGGCCTGCAGACTATGTTGAAACGTATGCAACTTAAACTCCAACCTGATCCCGGTCTCGAATCGAATCCAGGTCCCCCAATGGAACGGGGGGGCCGATCGGAGCGGGTGGGGCGATCCCGACCGGTGACCTGTGAGTGATTCTCGTTCGGATTAAAAATATTGATCCGTAGACTTCAAATTAGCGCTCGGAGACCGTCGCGGCGACCGCTCGACTGTCGGAGGCCGTCCCATTCCGGTGCGAGATCGCCATCAACATGCCGAGCATAAAGAAACTGGTCACCAACGACCACCCGCCGTGACTGACAAACGGCAGGGTGATCCCGGTCATCGGTAACATCCGCAGAACTCCGCCGATATTGACGACGGCCTGGAATCCCAGAAAGGCCGTAATGCCCGCCGCCAACAGCTTCGTATACATATCGCGCGCCTCGATCGCCGTCCGCATCCCGCTGATGACCAGGACGATGAAGGCGGCAATCACGACCGCGCCCCCCACGACCCCCATCTCTTCGGCAATGGCCGCATAGATGAAATCCGAATCGGCGATCGGGATGCTCTCCGGATAACCGCGCCCTAATCCGGCGCCCAGTAACCGCCCATCGCTCACCCCGAAAAGGGCCTGCGACGGTTGATACGCGTATTTGTTATACCACAACTCCTCGTTCGACATCCCCCGTCCTTCGGCGGCCGCCGATTCCTGCGCCCACCACCAGTTTTCGTCCGGATCCGGCGGCAATCCGCCGTGACGCCAGAGGTAGAAGCGCTGATGGATGCGGCGCGGAATGCCCTTGCCGACCAGATCCTTGATGCGTTCGAGGGGCGCGACCTGCGCCTGATCCCGGTAGATCTCCTCCACCACGTTGTAGAGGCCCGCCGCAAAGATCGAGGCTCCCAGTAGCATGGCGGCCAGCACGATCGCCATCGTCACCTGCGGGACCCTTCTGACCGCCACAATATACAGCGAGAGGTAGGCGCCGAAGAAGACCAGCATCTGTCCGAAGTCCGAAAGCGCAAAGAACGGCACGACCGGCAAGAGGGCGATCAATAAGAACGGCAGGACGAACCGCCACGGCGGAATCCCCCAGTAGGTGCGCGACAGATTCCGATAGTGATCCGACAGGATTCCGGCATAACTGATCAGGAAGGTGATCTTGACCGCCTCCCAGGGCGTGGTATTGCCGAGGAACTTGCCGCCGCTGGAATAGACGGTGGCGATCACGACGAAGGGCACCGTCGTGATCAGCCCGATGATGAAACTGTGCCGTTGAAACCAGAGCAGCGTCTGATCGCGTTTGGTGAAGTTGAAAGCGACCGCGAAGCCGAAGAGCGCCAGCAGCGGCAAGAGGGTCGAGATCGAGGAGAAGATCCGTTTGACCGTCCAGTAGTTCTCCTGCCCGCTCTCGCGGTCCCCGGCGCGAATCTGAATCTGGTAGTTGGGATCTCCGAAGAGGATCCGTTTCTTGTCCTGATCGTAATACTGGTTGATGTATCGCTGCTGCAGAGTGTTGGCCTTGGCCAACCGCGCGCGGCCCACCTCCGCTCCCCGGTCGGCGCTGTACTCCGGATCGGTGAAGAGGCGGTACTGCATGAACTGCCCGATCCCGAACAGCAGCAGCGCGGCCGCCAGCAGGGTCAAATCCCCGGCAAACCGATGCCGTCTCACCAGCCAGACGAAGACCACCCCGATCGGCACGAACAGCGCCAGATCCCGCACCGCCAGCAGCACCGACGGCGCAAACCCGCGCGCCACCCCGGCCCGATAGATGGTCACATAGGCCAGCGCATTGAACGCCAGCAGGACCAACAGAAAAAAGAAGTGCGATGAAGGGCGATTTTTCATTCCGCTCCCAACCCCAGTCTTCAGCCGCGGGCCCGCAGCGACCGCCGCCCGCCGAACCTTTGCGCAACCCAATACGACTCTATCTTGGATCTAGTTCTATCTGATGAATTATTAACTGATCCCGTTTATAAATTCAAAACCGGATGAAAGAAATCTTAATAAATTTTCACCGGGCTGGCCGGCGCCGTTCGAGCGTCGCCTCAGCGCCGCTGACAGCGTGGACAGAAATAGGTAGAACGCCCGGCCTGGGTGAAGCGTTGAATCGGGGTGGAACAGGTGAGACAGGGCTGCGCCTCACGCTCGTAGACGAACCAGTTGTCGGCATAGGTCTCGGCTCCGTACTGGCCGTAGACTTCGCGCGAGTCGGTTTTGAGGGTGCCGCCCAGCCGGATCGCTTCGTTGAGAACTTCGAGGATCTTCTCGCGCAGGATGGTGGTGCGCCGCCGCGAAATCTGGTTGGCCGGCACGCGCGGGTCGATCTGCGCTCGATGCAGAACCTCGGAGGCGTAGATATTGCCGAGTCCCACGACCTTCGTCTGATCGAGGAGAAACGGTTTGATCGGCTGTTTGCCTCGCCGGAGTCGGTCGAAGAGATAGTCGTCGGTGAAGACCGGGGCGAACGGCTCCGGGGCCAGCTTGCGCAGATGCTCGACCTCGTCGAGGTCGCCGGTCCTGAAAACCATCATGAGACCGAAATGGCGTTGATCGGTGAAGACCAGCTTCTGCTGGTTATCGAGCCAGAAGACGGCATGGGTATGGCGGATGTTCTGCTCATGCTCATCGAGGTAGAAGAACCGGCCGGTCATGCGGAGATGGGTGAGCCAGGTGCGTCCGTTCGAGAGATGGGTCAGGATGTGTTTGCCCCGCCGGGTGACTTCCGTAACGCGCGCGCCCTTGAGCGCCGCCGCAAATTGGCGCGGCGAAATCTCCGGCGCCAATCCGGCCCGCAACAGCTTCGCTTTGACGAAGGTCCGTCCGAAGATCAGCTCGCGGAGATGCCGCGCGACTAGTTCGACTTCTGGTAACTCAGGCATGGTGATCATTTATCATAAATAAAATAGAAAAGCACGAACCGGCCCGACCGATCTCGAATCTTCTCCGTGATACTGTCTTGAATGCGTCCGACCAATCATTGATAATGAATCTCCCCAGCGACGCTCCCTGACGTTGCTTCTGGTGTCGGCCACCCATTTTCATGACGGAGTGTAAGAGAAATAACCAATGCCCTCATCACCGGTATCGCTCAAACTGACCAAAATGGTCGATATTCACTGTCACATCCTGCCCGAGACGGATGATGGCTCGGTTTCGTTGGAAGAATCGGTCGCCATGGTTCATACTGCAGCAGCGGATGGCATCAAAACCATTGTGGCGACGCCGCATATGTTTGACGGCGTTCATAAGACTCCGGATAAAGAGACGATCCGCCGCAAGATTCAGATGGTTATGCAAGCCAGCGGCGGAGGCGTTAAGATTATTCCCGGAGGTGAAGTTCGTTACAGCTATGAAATCTTTCAGGAGACGCAGGATCCGGAGACGCGCATCAAACTCAACGGGACGTCCTATATGCTGCTGGAGTTCCCGTTCCTGACGGTGCCGCCCAACATCGAGATGACGATCTTTCAAATTCTCAACGCCGGAATCACGCCGGTCATCGCGCATCCGGAACGTAATAAACGAATCCAGGAGCATCCGAAGATCCTCGCCGATCTGATCGAGCGCGGAGCCTTCTCGCAACTCGACGCGGGCAGCCTCACCAAAAGCTTCGGCCAGGATTCTTATCAGGCCGCCCAGCGCATGATCGAGGCGGGTCTCGCGCATTTCATCGCGACCGATGCTCATCATCGTGACCGCCGCCGGCCGACGCTCTCGGCCGCGGTCGCCGTGGCCGCCGAGATCGGCGGCGTCGAGTATGCCCGCGCCATGGTCGAGGCCAACCCGGAAGCGCTGATCAACGATCAAGCAATTCCCTATCAACCCGATCCGGACGTCGATGCGCTGCTCGGACGCAAGAAAAAGAAGGGCTGGTTGGCATTTTGGAAATGAGTTCGATTACTATGGGGGAAGTCTAGAAAAGTCTAGAGAAGTCTAGAAAAGTCAAAAGAGTTCTCCAAGAATATTGAGCTACTTAACTAAGCGTATTCATTGAATAATATCGGTTTTGACTTTTCTAGACTTCTCTAGGCTTCTCTAGACTTTTCTAGACTTCTTTAATGGAGAATATAACGTGAATCTCAGGAATCGCGCGGCCGCCGCCAGATTTGCGACGGTCATACTTTTATCGGTGTTCGTCTGCGCCGCAGCGTTCGCCAAACCGCAATGGCAACTGATCAAGCTCAAGAACGGCATGCAGGTGATCGTCATCGAGAACCGTTCGGTGCCGCTGGTCACCGTCGAGATCGCGGTCAAGAACGGCGCGTATACCGAGACGCCGGAGTATAACGGGCTGTCGCACCTCTACGAGCACATGTTCTTCAAGTCGAACGAGCGCTCGCGCGAGGAGGGCTATCATGATCGGCCGGCCGAACTGGGGATGCTCCAGAACGCCGCCACCCGGGAAGAGGTCGTCTACTATCACACGACCACGATCAAGACCGGCACCCGCGACGCCATGGTCCTCATGCGCGACGCCATCCGCTATCCGCTCTTCGACAAGCAGGAACTGGACCAGGAGATTCACGTGGTGCTGGACGAATTGGCCCAGCATCGTTCCAATCCCTTCTTCTATCTGACCCGGGCCATCGATTCGCGGCTCTGGTACAAATACCAGTCGCGCAAAAATCCCGGCGGCGATCCCGAGACGGTGGCCAAGGCCACCCCGGAGATGATGCGGACCATTCAACGTAAATATTACATCCCGAACAATTCGGCGCTGGTCATCTCCGGCGACGTCAACGCCCAGGAGATCTTCAAATATGCCGAGGAGATCTACGGCGATTGGGCGACGGGCGACGATCCCTTCGTCAAAGACCCGGTCCCGAAACATCCGGCGCTGAGCAAGGATCAGGCGGCGATCGTCAATCAGCCGGTCAACGCGGCGACGATTCAGATCAGTTACCAGGGCCCCTCGACCGATACCGACGCGGCGGCCACCTATGCGGCCGACGTCTTCTCTTTCATCTTACGGCAGGCCGATTCCCGGTTCTTGAGAGAGCTGGTCGATACCGGACTGACGACCGGCACCGGTTTCAATTACTATACGCAGCTCAATGTCGGTCCCATCAACCTGCTGGCCCAGACCACGCCCGAGCGGCTCAAGGATGCGCTCAAGGCCATCAACCAGCAGATCAGCCTCTTCGATTCGCCGGACTATTTCACCGACGAAGAGCTCGAGAGCGCCAAGACGCTGCTCGACGTCAACGAGATCTACGACCGGGAGAAACCCTCCGAATACGCCCACACGGTCAGTTTCTGGTGGGCCAGTTCCGGGCTCGATTATTACGCCAATTACGTCGAAAACCTGCGCAAGGTGACGCGCGCCGATATCAAGCGCTACATCGACAAGTACGTCAAGAACCAGCCTCGAGTGGTGGCGGTCATGATCTCCGAAGCCGACCAGAAACGGATCGGCCTGACCGAGAGCGATCTGCTGCGCGATAAACCTGGCGACAAACCGGCGGCCAAGGAGAGCGAGGGCGAGCCGGCCAAATCAGAAGCCAAATCGAAGACCGGAACTATTAAGAGAAAGAACTGATCATAATGAATACCAAGAATGGCATCCTGAACGATCTCCGGCGACGCACCGTCGCCGCGGTAATCATCGCCGCCCTCAGCGCCTGCACCGCGCTGGCGGGGATCGCCGAACAGGCTTCCGCATCCGATTCGACGACCGATTTCACGACCGCCAACGGCTTGAAGACCATTCATCGCCGGATTCCGGCCAACGACGTCGTGGCCGTCCAGATCTACTTCCGCGGCGGGGCGCGCAACATCACCGAGAAGAACGCGGGCATCGAGACGCTGCTGTTCGAGGTCGCCCAGCAAGGGACCAAGAATTTCTCGAAGGGCCAGCTCAATCGCGAGATCGCGCGGATGGGCACCGTCGTCGATTCGGCGGGCGGCTACGATTTCAGCGTCATGGCCATGAGGTGCGTCCGGCAGAATTTCGACCGTTCGTGGCAACTGTTCACCGACATGATCCTCAATCCCCTCTTCGAGGAGAAAGAGGTCTCGCTGGTCAAGGAGCAGATCCTGAACGGGCTGCGGCAGCAGAACGACGTCCCGGAATCGCAGGTCACGCTGCTCAGCAACAACCTGCTCTACGCCGCGCATCCTTACATCAACCCGCCGGACGGCACGGTGGCGTCGGTCAGCGCCCTGACGGGCGCCGATCTCAAAGCCCATCACGTCAAACTGATCCAGACTTCGCGGATGCTGGTGGTGGTGGTCGGCAACGTGGCGCTCGATGAGATCAAGAGCAAGGTCGAGGCGAGTTTCGGCAAACTGTCGAAGGGCGAGTACGCGGTCTCGACGCCGCCCAGCTTCGCCAACTCGACCCATCCCGAGTTCAAGATCGTGGAGAAGAGCGTCGCCACCAACTATATTCGCGGCACGTTCGCCGCGCCGCCCCTCAATCATCCCGACTATCCGGCGTTCTATGTCGCGACCAACATCCTGAGCCAGCTCTTCTTTCAGGAAGTTCGCGTCAAACGCAACCTGACTTACAATGTCGATGCGACCCTTTTAAGCAACAGCGCCAATTCCGGATTCCTGGTGGTGACGACCCCCAACCCGAACGAAACGATCCGGGTCATGTTCGACCAGATCGATTTTATGCAGCGTAACGTGCTGCGAGCGGAGGGGTTGAAATCGTTGATCGGCGGGATGCTGACCTCTTACTATTCGAAGCTCGAGACCAACGACGCTCAGGCGGCTCGACTCGCGGAGTACGAGATGCTGGGCGGCGGCTGGCGGCAGTTGCAGATGTGGATCGACGAGGTCAACAAGGTGACCCCGGAAGATGTGCAGCGTGTTTCACGCGCCTATCTCAAGAATTTCCATTTCGCCGCGATCGGGAAAGCGAGTCAGTTCGATCGCAACTCGTTTATGAGCAAATGAGCAGCAACCTCACGTCTTCATTGATGAAATGAGGCCGGATCAAACCGGCAGATCTCCTGGCTGGACCCGGTAGATTCCCCGTTCTCCTTCAGCCGTGGTGCGCCCCTCTCTTTCACTGAAGAAAATGTGAATAGCGCCATGGAGAATGTGGAGGAGTCCGGTTCGGGAGATAGATTATCGCGATTAAATGTGGCGAGGTCGTCGTTCCTTTGGCGAATTCCGATTTTTTCTGTATTATTTATCGACAATCCTCATTGAGTCGCTTTGTTCTCCCCCATCTCGATCAAAAACTTCATGGCCCGTTCATCGATCGTTAGGTTTGAGCAGGCGGTGATTCCTGTGGAATGACTGAAAGTAACAGGTGAGAGGTCAACTATCGAATAAAGTGCGGGGAACGCATTGACTAACTCAAGCTAAGACTCTAAAAATGCATCATCGTTGCCTGGTGTTCTCCCCCTCGGATTCCATGAAAGTTGATGGTGCTACGTTTTGAATCTGGTTTACTCTGGATGATATGCCAAAAGAAATCACCAAGCATCGTGACGTGTTAGCCGCAATCGGGAGTGTCGGAGCGATTGCGGATCTCACGGCCAAAGACGACGGACACTACGAATACGAACTCGATCTGGAAGTGATCGTCTACGGCCGCAACTACAACGGCAAGAAGGTTGGCCCATACGTGCGTCTGTTGACCTATGGACCGGGTGAAGAGATCGTACGCGAGGGTGACTGGGGGGGCAACAACTTCTACATCGTGGTCTCCGGCAAAGCCGAAGTGCTGATCAACGACTCGTCGGGGAACATGAACAAAGTCTCGGAGATTCCGGCGGGAGCCCAGTTCGGCGAGATGTCGGTGCTGGCCGGAGTGCCGCGTTCGGCCACGGTTCGCGCGCCGTCCAATCAGCCGGTGGAGGTCCTGGAGGTCCAGCGGCCCGCCCTGCGCCTGCTCCGCAAGCTGCCCAAATTCAGCGAGTCGCTGGATACGACCTACCGTCGAAACGGGCGCTCGGCCGTCATCCAGGAGATCCGTTCGGTCACCCAGTTGAGCCCGGAGGCCATCTCCCAACTCGAAGCGATCTCCCAATTCCGCGTCTTCGCCAAGAACCACGTGCTCTTTCGCGCCGGCGAACAGATCCGCCGGCTCTACGTGATCAAGTCCGGGTGGGCCAAGCTGGTCCCGAAGACCCAGGTCATGACGATCGCGATCAGCGAGGGTGAGCGCCGCAACTGGGAGACCAAGGCCAAGGGGACCTACGTCGGACCGTCCCATTGTTTCGGTCTCGAGGCCATCACGCGCGACGGCGAATGGGACCATAGCTGCACCCTGCTCGGACGGACCGAAGTGCTGGAGATCTCGATCTCCAAACTCCGCCAGTATCCGGAGCTGCGCGAGACCCTCATGCTCGCCTTCACGAACATGGCCCCCCAGGATCTGACGACCAGCCGCCAACCGCTGCCGATCGCCAAGTCGCAGGCGGAGCTGATCGAGACCGGCCTGGTCGATACGACCAATCTGCTGGTCATGGACATGGATCTCTGCATCCGCTGCGGCAACTGTTCCCTGGCCTGCCATAAGATCCACGGGCAATCCCGGCTGGTGCGGCGCGGCGTGCACGTGACGCGGCCCGTCAAGCTCAAAGAGAAGGCCAATTTTCAAAGCCTCCTGGCGCCCTCCGTCTGTTTTCACTGTAAAGACCCGGAGTGTTTGACCGGTTGTCCGACCGGCTCGATCGGCCGGTTCTCCGACGGCCAGGTCGACATCGATGCCAAGACCTGTATCGGCTGCACGGACTGCGCGACGCAGTGCCCGTACAACGCCATCTCGATGGTCCCGCGCAAAACGGCGAACGGCAACGGGAAAGGCCGCTGGGAAAAATGGTTCGGCGTCTCGCCGCAGGAGTTGCCGCCGGCGGTCCAGGAGACCGAAGACCTGCTGGCCGTCAAGTGCAACCTCTGCGTCGGCACCACGCTCAATCCTCCGGATTCCGGATCCGCCAAGCGGCAGGCCTATAGTTGCGAGGAGAACTGCCCGACCGGCTCGCTGCTGCGAGTCGACCCGAAGGTCTATTTCGCCGAGATCAAGAATATCGAGGGGGCGGTCTTCCGCGATTCGAATCACGTCATCCTTCGCCATACCTCGCACAAGGATTTCGGCAAACGGGTGATGCACATGATCGGCATCGCCATCACCCTGCTCTCGACCGCGCTGACGCTGGTGGGGCTGCTCAATTACGGGCTCGAAACCCCGCTCCTCGGATCGTGGTTCGACATGCGCTGGCTGACGGGGATCGTCGGCTTCACCGGGATCGCGGGCGTCATGGCCTATCCGGTGCGGAGACAGATCTATAAGAGGCGCGCCGGACCGCTGCGCCACTGGCTGCTCTCCCACAGTTACCTGGGGATCATCGCCGGGATCGTCCTCCTGCTCCACGGCGGGACCGAATCGGGCGGGATCCTGACGACCTCGCTCATGATCTCTTACGACCTGGTCATTCTGACCGGTCTCTTCGGGATCCTGGTCTACTACTTCGCGCCGAGACTGCTGACCAAGATCGAAGGCCAGCCGTTGCTGCTCGACGACCTGCTCGCGCGCCGCGCCGAGCTGGGGCAGGAACTGGGCGAGTCGATGGGAGCCGCTTCGGCCGAGGCGCAGAATTTCGTCGAGAAGAAGGTCTTACCGAAACTCTTCTCGCTGCGCTTTCTGTTACGACAATATCTGAAACGCGAAACGCTCGACCAACTGGTGGTCGAGACCCAGCAGCGGTTCGATGACGCCGTCTCCGATCTATCGCCCAAGGAACGGGACTTGCTCTTCGGCGCGATCGAAAAAGCGGCGACCCTGCGCCGCGTCGATGCGCTGATCTATCTGCATCAATCGCTCAAAATCTGGCTGGCGCCGCATGTCCTCTTCACCTCGATTATGCTGGCGCTCATGATTGTGCATATCATCCAGGCCATCTATTGCCTGGCCAATTAACGGTTTTCCGTCTCCGGTCAGACGCCTCGGGCCGAATCGGATTCGGCGGCGGGCGGCCGGCCGGAAACGGGAAACTGACAACTGACATATGAGCAAATTCCTGATCATCCGCAAAGATATCACCGTCGACCCCGTCGAGATCGAGAGCGAGGGCCTGACGATCGGGCGCCTGGCGGGCAATGACCTGGCGCTCAACAACCCGACCGTCTCCCGCACCCAGGCCGGGATCAAGGAGGTCAACGGCGACTACTGGGTCTTCAACCTCTCGGAGGCCAACGGCACGCTGCTCAACGGCGAGGTCATCGAACAGACCCCGCTGGCCGACGGCGACCTGATCCAGATCGGTCCGTTCTTCCTCTATCCCAAATATGTCACCGGCGGCCTCCAGATCAACGTCGAGATGAGCGTCAAGCCGCTCCCGATCGAGGCTTCGTCCTCCACCCAGATGCTGCTGCCGGACGAGGAGCGGAAGACCATCCGGCTCGACCTGAGCCGGATCGCACAGCTCCAGCGGGATAAGCCGACGCCCAAGGGCACCCGGCGCCTGGCCGGGACCGGCATGCTCACCGGACGGCTCAACACCGGGGATTTCCAGGCCCTCAAGATCTTCTGGGATAAACGCAAACGCGAAGCCGGCAAGCTCATGGTCGATTCGCCGCTCAAACCGGTCGGCGAACGGCGCCTCGGGAAGGCCCAGTTCAACTGGTACCCGACCTTCGACCTGCGTTTTCCCTGGCCCAGATCGCTCTTCACCTGGGGCACCATGATCGTGACGGTCCTCGCGGTGATCGCCACCATCGCGTTCAAAGACGCCTACTCGCCGGGCCGGCTCTCGGTCGCGCACGCGCGCTCCGACCTGGTCATGAAACCGGCGATCGCCAAGGATCCGAACAACAACTCGTGCACGACCTGCCATTCGGCCAAGGCTTCGCTCAACGAGAACTGCGCGACCTGTCACGCGACGACGGCCTTCAACTCGATGGTCTCGGACAAGCATAACAAGGTCGGATTGACCTGCACGGCCTGCCACACCGAGCATCACGGGTCCGATTTCAAGCCGGGCGCCGTCGCCAACGTCGCCTGCACCGGCTGCCACCGCAACGGGAGCGGATACATCTCGCCGCTCGACGGCAAACCGCTCAAGACTCCGCACGGCGGCGGCTTCGGATACCCGGTCACCGACGGCCGGTGGCAGTGGGGCGGAATTTCGCAGTCGGAGTGGGAACGCAAAGAGCTGCCGGGTTCGACCTCGCAGTTCAGCCTCAAGGAGCAGTTCCACCTGGTTCACATCGGCGGCCGCCAACAGGGGCGGCTCAACTGCACCGATTGCCACGTGGTGGGATTCGAGGGCGCGGACCTGACCAAGGGAGTGCGTGAATCGTGCTCCGATTGCCACGGCACCGACGCGACCCAGGCCGGGCTCCAGGCAAACAGCGCCAAGCTCGGATTCCTCGACCGGGCCAAGGCCTTGATGGGGATCGCCAAACCCAGCGGTCCGCTCTGTATTTCGTGCCATGCCCAGCACGGCGAAGATAAGAATTTGCGATCGACCTTGCGCAGGACTGATCGGAAGACCACGCGCACCGAGGAATGAAGGCTCGGATCTCCGGCCCGAATCTCTGAGCACGATCCGAGATTTTTCCGGGAGTCTGTATGAACTTCTCATCCGAAGAGGACAATCAGAACTACTTTGACCCCTCAGAGCATGACCGCGAGAAGTTTCGGGAATTCGTTCATGGGATCCCGCTGACCGCCCCGGCCGAGATCGCCGACCGGTTGGAACAACTGGGCTATAAAGGCCAGGACGAACCTCGGCGGGCGTTGTCGCTGATGGCCTATCGCCATATTCGCCGCCTCAAACGCCTGCACCTCTTCAACGATCATCGGCGTCAACTGCCGCCGAAGCAGAATACGCTGATGATCGGCCCGACCGGCTGCGGCAAGACCTTTCTCGTCGAACAGCTCTTCCAGCAGGTCTTCCAGTTGCCGACGGTCATCGTCGATATCACGAGTTTCACCGAGAGCGGTTATATCGGCGACGACGTCAGCACGATTCTGACCCGGCTCGTCTGTGCGGCCGACGGCAATCCGCTGACGGCGACCTGCGGAATCGTCTGTCTGGACGAGTTCGATAAACTCGCGTCCTCAACCAGCAATGCCCGGTTCGCCGGCGAGGGCACGACCAAGGACGTCTCCGGTTACGGCGTCCAGCGCGAGCTGCTCAAGCTGATCGAGGGGGCGGACGTCATGGCGCCCCTGGATTACGGCTATTCGGCGTACGGCCAGCGCGCGCCGATCTCCACCCGCGACATCCCGTTCATCGCCTGCGGTAATTTCTGGGGACTCGGCGAACCGGCCCGGCTCAACGCCAAACCGATCGGATTCAGCCGGGGAGAGGACGATCCGGAGGCGGAACCGCCGGTCCAGGAAGAGATCGAAATGTTTCAGCGCTACGGGTTCCTGCCCGAATTGATGGGCCGGTTCTCCCGCATCGTGAGGTTCCAGCCGCTGCCGGCGGAGACCCTCCGGCGCATCCTGCTCGACAACGTCCTCCCGCAATTCGTTCGCGAATTCAAGGTCGAAGGATTGCAATTGATAGTCACCGAAACCGCCATCAACCACATCATCGAGCGCAGCCTGAAGATCGGCACCGGCGCCCGCGGCCTGCACTCGGGATTGATCGCGGCGATCGAACACACGGCCTTCGAGACCTTTCAGCGGGTCTCGAGCGGCGAGGTGGTGATCGATGCCGTGAATGGCAGATTGAAGAGCGATATTCGTAAAAGGGCCTGAACCGGTTCCGGAAGGGCTCCGGGGAATCATCAATAACCGATAAGAACTGACTATGAAGCGATCACAACTGATTATTACTGCCATCTTTCTGGCGCTCTTGCTGACCGCGGCTTTCGTCATGCGCGATCCCATCAGCTATGGGGCGGTGCCCTGGCTCGGCTGGGTCGGGTTGACGTTCTTCACCATCTTCGTCGGCCTGACGCTGGTGATCAGGGACACCAAACGGAGCCGGGGCCACGTGATCGAGGCCATGGCCGAAGCCGAAATGAAGGTCGAGCCGGCCAAACCGGCGAAGAAGGTCGACTCGCCGTCGACCCTGCTCGATCCGAAAGGGCCCTCCTATCCGCATCCGGTCATCAACACGACGACCTGCATCGGCTGCCACGCCTGCGTCGATGCCTGT
This sequence comes from Blastocatellia bacterium, assembly GCA_035280505.1. Taxonomy (GTDB): domain Bacteria; phylum Acidobacteriota; class Blastocatellia; order RBC074; family RBC074; genus JAKEHZ01. The sequence continues at coordinate 25,613 of DATEFT010000910.1, forward strand.
CCGCACGACGTGCTGGCGATGGTCAACGGCAAGGCCCTGACCGTCGCCGTCGAACAGTGCATGGAGGACACGAGCTGCGAGGTGGAATGCCCGACGGTGCCGAAATCGTGCTTCGTCGTCAAGACCACCAAGAAGATCCCCAAGCGCAAAGTGCCCAAACGCGACAACAAGTTCATGACCAACGTGGAGGGCATCTACCTGATCGGCGACGTCTCGGGCGTGCCGCTCATCAAGAATGCGATCAACGAGGGCGGCTCCGTCATCGATTTCATCTGCGAAGATCTCAAGCAGAAAGGAAAGGGCGGGAACGCCGAATACGACGTCGCGATCATCGGGATGGGCCCGGCCGGGCTCTCGGCCGCCACCGTCGCCAAACAGCGGAACCTGAGATACGTCGCCCTCGAACAGGATCAGATCGCCGCCACCATCCAGCAGACCTATCAGAACGGCAAGTACGTCTTCTTCAACCCGACCGATCAAGCCGTCAAGGGCGGGATCAAGCTCGACGGCGCGGGGGCCATCAAAGAGTCCATGATCGGCTCGTGGATGAACACCCTGGACTCGAACGGCGTGGTGATCAACGAGAACGAGGGCTGCAAGGATATCAAACGGGAGGGCGACACGTTCCTCGTCACCACCGACCAGGACAAGACCAAGCAGAAGATGCAGTACCGCTCGCGGACCATCGTCCTGGCGATCGGCAACCGCGGCACCCCGATGCGCCTCAACGTGCCCGGCGAAGAGCTCAAGACCCTCGTCACTCCGCAGGGGCTCTTCTTCTCGGCCGAGTGCGAAAAATGCGGCGCCAAGCGTGTCGGCTACAACAAGTTCTGCCAGGAGTGCGGCGACAAGTTCGTCGCCAGACCGCGCCCGCCCTACGAAGACGAGAAGGTGAAATACAAACTGGGCGACCCGAACGACTACAAGGGCCAGCACATCATCATCGTCGGCGCGGGAAATTCGGCGATCGAGGCCGCCGTCGATCTCGCGGCCTATCGTTCGGAGGACGGCACCCAGCTCACCGGATGGCGCGACAACTTCGTCTCGCTCGTCATCCGCAGCAACTTCAAGAGCGACCTCAAGCTCGGCAACAAGATGTTGGTCTACGAGTGCATCGATGAGGGCAAGATCAAGGCCTACTTCGGCCAGACCATCAAAGCGGTCACGCCCTCCGAGGTCCTCCTCATGAACGCCCGCGAACGAGACCCGATCACGGCCGAGGAGACCGCGCGGATTCGCACCGATTACGTCTTCGCGCTGATCGGCGGCGAGAAACCGACCAAGTTCCTGGAGAGCATCGGGCTCAAGATCGGATAGCCAGAGAGACCGCGAACAAGAAGAAAGGCGGCAGGTCTTCCTGCCGCCTTTCTCTTTTGATCACGACTCTTCCAGACTCAGAAAGTGAGCCGCAGGGCCATCTGGATGACCCGGGGGTTGCTGGAGAAGACCTGATCCGGTTTGTTGAAATCGTTATTGCCCACCGTGTTATAGCTCCCGACATTGGTCGTGGCGGGTGAGGCGACGGAGTTGGGAGAGCCCGGAATATATTGCGGATGATTGAAGGCGTTGTAGAACTCCATGCGGAACTGCAACTTCTTCGATTCCGTGAGGGCGAAGTTCTTGAAGAACGAGAAGTCCAGGTTGTTGATTCCCGGCATCTGCAGGGTATTCCGGGCTGAAGTCGCCACGACTCCCGGACCGGCCTGGATGTACTCGGCATTCGGATTGAGCGCCTGGTAGCCGACGACCTGCCCGGCGCTGTTCAACAACTCCGTGACCGCGCTTCCTGTTCCGCGCACGCCGTTGGGATTCCGGATGGTGCGGTCCCCGGCGATGTCGTCGTTCAGGTTGGAGTCGGTCCCGCTCAGCACGGTCGCCTTCTCCCCCGACTCGAAGGTCAGGGTGCCGGTGAAATTGAACCCGCCCAGCAGCTTGTTCCTCAACCCCTTCCCATTCTTGAAGAAGGGCAACTCATAGAGGCCTGAGAAGACGAACCGATGCCGGCGATCGAGCGCCGAATCGGCCTTGTCGGCCCTCAGGTTCTGGAAGTCTTGAACCCGGCGCGGCGAGAGCACGGTCGAGAAGACCTCCGCCGTCGTATCGTCGATCAGGTGGCTCCAGGTGTAGGCCGCCGTCGCCTGGAATCCGGCGCTGAAGCGGCGATTCAACTGGGTCGAAAAACTGTGATATTCGGAATTGCCGTTCGAGAGAAAGCCGACCACATTGGTCGGGTTGAAACCGGCCGCGTCAAAGGCCGGGACATAGTTGGAGCGCAACTGGATGTCATCCAGGGTCAGGGTCAGGGCGTCGAGTTGGGCCTGCGTCGGCGTCGAGGCGAAGGTCGGCAGGCCGCCGAGTTCCGGCGAAACTTTGACCTGTCGGTTGATCCGGTTCTGCGTCAGCAGGTGAATGCCGCGCGTGCCCAGATAACGGACCTCGACCTCCCAATCCCGCTTGAACTGGCGCTGGATCCCCAGGGTATAGGTCACGGCATAGGGAACCTTCTGATCCGGGATGTAGGCTCCAGTCACCGATCTGGCGACGGCCGGGTCGGTGATCCCGCCGGTGACCGTGTTGGGAATGGCGCCGCTGGCCAAAAAGTTCGGCGTATAGGCGGTCGGATCGGTATCCCGCGTCTGATTGGCCTGCGGCGGCAGGGCTAGAATGAAGAGGTTATCGAAGACATAGTCGTACCCCATCGAGAATCCGGCCCGAATCGAACTCTGGCCGGGCGCCCCGAACAGACGCGCCAGGGTCGACGATTTGAAGTTCGGTGAGTAGGCCAGCCCGATCTTCGGAGCGAAGTTGGTCCTCTGCGCTTTCGGCGCGTTGAACTCGATCAATCCGGGGACCGAGGAGATCGCGTTCAGCGCCTGCAGTTTCGCGCCGGCCGTCACGCTCTGGTAAGAGTAGTTCAGTCCCAGGTTGAGGGTCAGGTTCTGACGGACGCGCCATTCGTCCTGAATGAACGGGAAGAAGAGCTTCTGATTACCGTCATAGGGAGAAGCCCCGACCGTCCGCTCGCCGAGTCCGTCCGGACTGAGATCGCGCAGGAAGATATCGAGCGAGGAGTACTCGTAGTCGCCGCGCTCACGCTGAACGAACGATTGCGGGGCGATCAGTTTGCGCATATCGACTCCGAACTTCAAGGAATGATTGCCGATCAGGTAGTTCGTATTGTTGACGAACTGATAGTTGTTCTCGATCCCGAATTGCGGGGCATTGTCGTCCGGCCCCAGAATGACGCCGATATCATTCAGCCTGATATTCGGGAAGGAATCGAGCCCGGGATAGGTCAGGCTGTTGACCGGAGTCTTGGCATCGCTGCGGCGATAGGCCAGACGAGTCTCATTGGTCAGCCTGGAGTTGAAGGTATGGGTAAAGGTGTATGAGAAGAGGCGATTCCTATTCGGCGTCAACACGAAGAACTGCGAGAACTGCGCGGCGTTATCGATATCGTTCAAATCGTTGTAGATGAACCGGCCGCGATGCTGCGACCTCTCGCTCTGCGTGAAGTCGAGGTTGATGATCCAGTTCTTGTTGACCGAGAAGTTCGGCGCCGGGACGTTGATCACCCCCACCGGAATGGCGAGAGTGCTGCCGGTCGGGCAGATCCCGCCGGTCGGCACGACCGCGCAGACATTGATGGTGTCGCCGGTACCGGTCGTCGCCGTCGGAACATACTGCCGGAAGACGTCGAGGTTCGTGGCGGAGATGCCAGGCAGCGCGGCAATCGTCGCCAGCCCCGCGGCCGTCGGGGAGTTCAGACTGGCGGGAGAGATCGCTTCCCCGGTCTGAATTCTTTCGTACGATCCGAAGAAGAAGAGCCGGTTCTTGAGAATCGGGCCCCCCACATTTCCGCCGAATCGCCCGTAATCGGAACGGGCCATCGTCTCGCGGGTGCGTCCGCCCAACTTCTCCGTGTTATCGAGCGCATTGAGGGAACGATTCCGGAAGTATCCGTAGGCCGTGCCATGGTACTGATTGGTCCCGCTCTTGGTCACGGTGATGAACTGCCCGCCGTTGGTCCGGCCGAACTCCGAGGAGAACTGATTGGCCAGCAACGAGAACTCCTGGACGGTCTCGGGCGAGACGTAGAGTTGCGGTCCCGTGATCGACTTGTCGTTGTTGTCCACCCCGTCCACCACGAAGTTGTTGTTGCGCGGCCGCTGTCCGCCGACGGCGCCGCCGATCCCGACTCCGATCCCGCCGGCGCTGGAGACGTTCGGCGCCAGCAACGCCAGATTATTGACCCCGAAGCCGCCCGTGCCGCCCGCGCCGGTCTGCGCGAGTTCGATCACCTGTTTCTCGCTGAACCCTTTGGAGAGCGTCGCCGTGGTCGTATCCACCAGCTCCGTGCCGGCGGCGTTGACCTCGACCGTCTCGTTGGCGGCGCCGACTTGCACGTGGGCCGTGACGTCCGTCGTCTGGTTCAACTCCACCCGCAGATCGTTCAACGTCAACTTGCTGAAGTTGGCGGCCTCCACGTTCAAGGTATAGTCGCCGGGAAGCAGATCGTTGAAGAAAAACTCGCCCCCCCCAGAGCTCTGGGTGCTGACCTTGACGTTGGTACTCTTGCTGGTGATCGTCACTTTAGCGCTGGGCACCACGGCCCCGGCCGGGTCCTGCACAATCCCGCGCACTCTGCCAGTGGTCACCTGAGCCTGGACAGAGACCAGACAAACCAGAGTCACTACAATTAGTCCCAGGACTGACAACAAGCTGCGTGTCACTTCCCTTCGCATAAACGGTCCCCTTTCTGATTCGAACTTGGTGTGATGTCTGTTTGAGGTTATTGGTGAAATCTATCTGCACGAACAGGATTGCTTTCCGTGACCCACTCGACCCGAGTTTTGACGGTTTGAGAATGAAGTGCTTGCGCTTCAGGATCCGATCAGGCTGAGTCCGCAAAGGTACTGGCTGTATCAATCACAAAGGTGACTATAGCAAGTCCTATACTTCTCGCCCTACCATTGTGCACCTATTCAAAGACTCTCGACGGAACCGTTAAATCAGTGGTGGAAGCCCTGTCTATCTTAATTTGTAAATTTTCAGCATTGAAGTAATTGGATCAACATCCAACTTCCGTGTATTAGAGGCAACTGGCATTCCGCAATCAGGAACAATCTCCGGCAGGCTGTAATCCTTGAAGAGATCATCATTTAGCCGCTTGAGCCTGTCCTAAGCCACAAAAAGGCGAAACTCAGATTCAAAATCTCGGATATCCCGGCAATTATTTCTTGAAATATGGATCAATCGCTCGATTGAAGAGATCAGAATTGTAAAGGCTTCCACAATTTCAAAGCGCGACTCAAAGGCTGGAGAACCGGCGAAAAAAATGGGGGATGGGCTTGAGCGGCCCATCCCCGTTGAGCGTTTGTTTCAAGACAATTGCGTTTAAAAGGTCAAACGCAAGGCGAGTTGAATGTTGCGCCGTTCCAGATCCTCATTGGGGAATCTGCCCCGGGCGCCTTGGACCACCGAGGAGGCGCCGGTGAACTGGTTGGTACCAGGGAGGGCAAAGAGGTTGGCGTGATTAAACAGGTTGAAGAACTCCGAACGGAACTGCAGAGTCATGCCCTCAGCGGGCAGCTTGATCTGCTTGGCGAGACCGAGGTCGAAGTTCCAGTACCCGGGAGTGCGGAAGAGGTTCCGCGGCGAGAGCAGTTGAGGCTGCAGGTTGGCGATCCGCGCCGCACAGGCCAGATCACCGCCGCAGACCGCGTCGACGGATCGGAAAGTGTTCTGGAGACCTGAATAGAGGGTGAAACGGTTCAAGCCGCTCTCGGTCTCGGTTCGGTTCGGGATCGAACCGACGATGACCGGATAGCAGAAGTTCGCGGCGCTGGCATTGCAGACCGTGCTGGCGCGATCGTAGACGGTGAAGGCGCCGCCCGTCTGGGCCTGGAAGATCCCGGACATGCTCCAACCGTCGAGGAGCTGACCGGTCAGACCGCGGTAGCCCCTGGCGAACGGAATCTCCCAGGTGTTGGAGATCGTCACCCGGTGACGGATGTCGTTGGTGGAATCGGCTCGATCCAGCGCCGGGTTGTAGGGATCGCGGAAGCCGAACCCGAAGAACCGGCCCTCGAAGAACGAGTCGGCCATAAACGAGCTGGAGTTATCGATCGTGTGCGACCAGGTGTAGTTGCCGGAGACCAGGAGCCCGGTGGAGCCCAGCCGCTGCGAGCGGAGCGCGAGGCTCAACCCGTGATATCGCGAAAACCCTTCGTTGCCGCGACGATTCATCGAGGTCAGGCCGGTCTGGTTGAGGCGGCTGGCGGAAGTGAGCGCCCCCGGATTGCAGGGGAAGCTGGGATCCAGCCGCTGCAGCAACAGGCAGCTCCCGAGTTGATTGAGGTTGTTCAACGAGTAGAGCTGGTAACCGTTGGACCCCACATATGAGATCGAGGCCACCACTCCCCGCCCGTTCAGGTCGTGCTCCAGGGTTCCGTTCCATTGCGCGCTGTAGGCGGTCCGCAAATTGTTGTCCAACATCCGGGCCGTGCTGGTGAGGGGCAGCGTGGTGCCGCCTCCGGCCGTGGCCAGCGTCTCGAACTGGTTGGGCCTGATCGGCAGCCCGGTCGGAACGTTGAGCGTGACGACCGCGTAGTTGGGCGGATTCTGGATGGCATTGAAGAGCGCGTTCCCGTAGTTACGGTCGTAGAAGATACCGTAACCGCCGCGGAAGACGGTCCGCCCCTTGCCGAAGAGGTCCCACGCGAAACCGACCCGCGGGGCAAAGTTGTTGTAATCGGGTTTGTAAAATTGATTGGTCCGCCGGAACTGGGCGTCGCGCACCTGCTCGAAGAGGGTCTTGTTCGGATTGGGCGCGCCGACCGCGTCGAAGTAGAGATTGGCATCGAGCAGTTGTTCGTCCCGCGGGCTGTGCAGCACGCCGAAGTACTCGTAACGCAACCCGAGCGTCAGGGTCAATCGCGGCCGCACCTTGACCGAATCCTCCCCGTAGAAGGCCAGTTCGTTGTAATGGAAGTGGCGCGTGAAACTCGGGAACCGGAAGGGACCGTCAGCCGCCAGGCTGTAGGTCTGGCCCGGGACTTTGCCGTTCGGATCGATCGCGAGCTGAGCCAGGTTGACGTCGCCGTTGAGCATGCCCTGCATGCTGTCGGTGCGGAAGTAGGCGTTCTGAAAAGCGCCGATGGTCCGGTTGTCGCGCAGGTGCAGGTACTGCCCGCCCAGCTTGAAGGTGTGGCTGCCCCTCGCGTAGGTGAAGCCCTGGTAGAACTGATAGACGTTCTGGGGCCCGCCGCCGGGAATCACGCTGCCCCGGCAGAGACTCGGGAGGTAGCCCGGAAAGGTGATCAGATCGCCGGTCGGAGTGGCGCTCAGATTGAGATATTGCCAGCACGGAGTGGTGCTGGGCGCCTCGCCCAACGGCTGCAGATTGAAGAGCCGGTTGAAGACCCCGCGCGTCTCGCTGAAGAGCATCGGCGTGAAGGTGTGGGTCAGGGTCAAGTTGAGGTTCTGGTTGCGCGAGGTCTGCCCGGTGTTGAATCCCTGAAATGGACTCAGGCTGTTGGACCCATCGAACAGGTTGCTGTTCTCGAAGGCATAGCGGCCCGCCAGGCCGGTCCGCTCGTTGAATCGATGATCGATCCGCGAGGTGAACAACCAGGTATTCTGCGGATCGCCGCCGCCGCTGTTGACCGGAGCCCGCAGCAGGGTGCGGGCAAACAGCGGGGTCCCGAGCGGAAGGGCCGCGCCGGTGTTCGCATTGACCAGCGAGGTGCCCCGCTCCGTCCGCAGGATGTCGGCCACCGTCACGACGGTGCGCGGATCGGTCGCCGTCGGAAGCCCGCCGAAGGCGTTGAGGAAGTTCCGGGTGTTGAGCGAGGCCGCGTTGAAGAAGTCCGAGGTCGGCACGAAGAAGGCCCGGGTGGCCGAGCTCCGCACCCGCAGGCCCTCGAATGAACCGAAGAAGAAGGTCCGGTCCTTCAAGATCGGGCCGCCGGCCGAAGCGCCGAACTGATTGCGCACGAAGTTGCTCTTCGATCGATGGTTGGCGTTGTCCTCGAACGGGGTCGAAGAGAGCCCCGCCCCGCGATAGAACTCATAGACGCTGCCGTGATAATTGTTCCCGCCCGACTTGGTGATGACGTTGGTGACGACCGCGCTGCGTCCGAACTCGGCGGTCATGTTGTTGCTCTGAACCCGGAACTCCTGGACCGCATCGAGCGGAATGGACTGGCCGACCAGCGCCCGGAAGGCCTCGTTATTCTCTCCGCCGTCGAGCATGAAGTTGATCGAGGCGGTGCGCTGACCGTTGAGCGCCAATCCCACCCCGCGCCGGTCTCCGTGGACGACGCCGATGTCGAGGGCGCCCGGAGTCAGCACCGCCAGCGCATACGGATTGCGGGTGACCAGCGGCAACTGGATCAACTCTCTCTCCGTCACGACCCGCGAGAGATCGCCGGAGGCCGTATTCACTTGCCCCTCGCCGCCTGAAACCTTGATATCCTCTTCCACCGGGCCGACCTTCAGGCTGAAGTCCAGCCCGAGCCGCTGCGCGACCTCAACCGTGATCTCCACCGTGATCCGGCTGAACCCCTGCTTCTCGATCACCAACCGATATGGTCCGGCCGGGACGTTGGCGATGGTATAGAGCCCCCTGGAATTGGTCTCCGCGACCCGCTCGACATTGGTCGCGGTCTCGGTCAGGGTCACCTTCGCGCCCTGAACCAGGCCCTCATTCTGATCAGAAATGCGGCCGCTGACGGTGCCGAACTGCGTCTGGGCCTCGGCGCCGCCCACCAGCACCAGGCTGAGCAGACCGGCCATCAAGGCCAGGATCTTCGCCCGTATCTTCATGGATACTTGCTGACCCTCCTTACTTTGACTTGTTTCGATTGGGGGAGCTGAGCGGTTCTCTATCATGTGTACTCCTGTGGATCGGCATCATCCAAGGCCGAAAGCGGCAGTTAACGCGGCTGAGATCGTCGCTGACCAACTATTCAGGTCTGCTCGTCCTTTGAAATGGCTCTGAGGTCGTCACAAATCCGAGAGTCTTCCCCTGATTGGCAAGATAACTGCATTGTTCGACCTTGGGGATTGGTCCTTAATCTTCCTGATACTGTTTTGGATCCGCTATCGAATCCATTGGCAAATGAACACACTCTAAGAAACGCAAGTATCATTCCATTACGCTTTTGGCGTAGCTCTTGTGTATAAACTCTATACAATCAAGCACTAAGGAGAGCGAACCGGCTCTCGATCGGGTCCAACGGCTCCATAAATATCAATCGAAGTTCATTATTTTGGACGGTGGGGCACTCAAAAACACAAAAGACGCGAAACACACGTGATCATCAAGCTCTCGCGTGTTTCGCGTCTTTCGCGATTTGAATCTAACCGAACCTACTCGACCCAGTCGGCGATAAAGACGTTGGTATCGCCGGGCTTGGCCGCATTGCGATTGGAGCAGAAGACCAGTTTCTTGCCGTCGGGCGAGAACATGGGGAATCCGTCGAAGGTCTCGTTGAAGGTGATCCGTTCGAGTCCGTTACCATCGACGTGGATCTGATAGAGATCGAAGTTTCGCCCTTTCGGATCGTCCAGGTTCGAGGCGAAGATGATTCGCTTGCCGTCCGGGAAGAAGAACGGGCCGAAATTGGCCTTGCCGTTGTTGGTCACGCGGCGTTTATTCGCGCCGTCGGCGTTCATAACCCAGAGGTCGAGTGTGCTCGGGCGAATCAGATTGTCCTTGAGCAGGGCCAGGTACTCCGCCCGCTCCTTGCTGGTCTCGGGGTGATAGGCGCGGTAGACGATCTGTTTGCCGTCGTAGCTCCAGAAGGGACCGCCGTCGTATCCGAGTTCGTTGGTCAACCGCTTCACGCCCTGGCCGTTCTTGTCCATGGTGTAGATATCGAGGTCGCCGTTGCGCCGGCTGGTGAAGACGATGGTGCCGTCCTTGCGAATCGTGGCCTCGGCGTCATAGAGGTTGGTCGAGGTCAGCGGTTTGGCCTCCGACCCGTCGAGATTGGCGCGGAAGATATCGAACCCCGGGAAGAGCGCCCAGACGTATCCGCGCGAGTAGTCGGGTTTCGGCGGACAGGTCGCCGAGGCCTTGAAGGTCGAGGCATAGACGATATGTTTATGGTCCGGGGTGAAGAAGGCGCAGGTGGTCTTCCCTTCTCCGTTCGAGAGCAGCTTCATGCCGGAGCCATCGATATTCATCGAGAAGATCTGATCGCATCCGTCCGACTTGACCGTCCGTTGAAAGATCAGCTTCTTGCCGTCGGGCGAGAAATAGGCCTCGGCATTCTCCCCTTCGAAGGTCAATTGCTTGACGTTGGCGAGGTGCCGTTCACGCGGGTCTTTGGGATCCTTGACCGAGCCCTCCTGGGATGCGGCGCGGTTCGAAGATAACAGGGCGACTGAAATCATGAGGCACAAGATCAGGAATAACCCTGTAGGGAATCGCATAGTGTGTTTCCTTCCTCCTCCGATATAAAACCGCGAAACACGCAAAAGACGCCAGAAATCATCCGATTCAGCGTGTTTCGCGTATTTCGCGGTCGAAACGGGTCTCTCTGAAAAACGAACCCGGCGCCTGAAATCAGCTATTTCCGCCGCGGGCCTTCTTCTCTTCCTTCAGCACGGCCTTCCGGCTCAGACGAATCTTGTTGCCTTCGACGCCGATGCACTTGACCAGAATCTGCTGCCCTTCCTTCAACTCGTCGCGGACATCGCGGACGCGGTAGTCGGCGATCTCGGAGACGTGGAGCAGACCATCGACTCCGGCAAAGATCTCGACGAAGGCGCCGAAATCGACGATCCGCGAGACCGTCCCGAGGTACGATTTACCGACCTCGGCCTCGGCGGTCAGTTCACGAACCATCTGCAACGCCATCTCGGCGGCTTCGGCGTTGGGCGTGGCGATCGAGACCTTGCCGTCATCGGAGATATCGATCTTGGCGCCGGTCTTGTCCTGAATGCCGCGGATGACCTTGCCGCCGGGTCCGATGACGTCGCGGATCTTGTCGACCGGGATCTGGAGGGTGACGATGCGAGGCGCGTATTTGCTGATCTCCTGGCGGGACTCCGTGATCACCTCTTCCATCTTGTCGAGGATGAAATGGCGGCCTTTGCGCGCCTGTTCGAGCGCCTCGGCCAGGATCTGGTGGTTCAACCCGGTGACCTTGATGTCCATCTGGAGCGCGGTGATCCCCTCGCGGGTCCCCGCGACCTTGAAGTCCATATCGCCGTAATGATCCTCCGCGCCGGCGATGTCGGTCAGGATCGCGTACTTCTTGTCCTCCATGACCAGGCCCATGGCCACTCCGGCGACCGCGGATTTGATCGGCACGCCGGCATCCATGAGGGCCATCGAACCGCCGCAGACCGTCGCCATCGAGGACGAACCGTTCGACTCGGTGATGTCCGAGACGATTCGGACGGTGTAGGGCCAGACGTCGTCGCTCGGGAAGACGGCCTCCAGGGAGCGCTGCGCGAGGGCCCCGTGCCCGATCTCCCGGCGGCCGGGACTGCCGACCCGTCCGGTCTCGCCGACCGAGAAGGGCGGGAAGTTGTAGTTGAGCATGAAGCGGCGCTTGTACTCGCCCGTCTCCAGGCTATCGACGTACTGGACGTCCTGCGAGGTCCCCAGGGTGGCGGTGACCAGCGCCTGCGTCTCGCCGCGCGTGAAGAGCGACGAACCGTGGGTCCGCGGGAGCCAGCCGGCTTCGACCGAGATCGGCCGAATCTCCGAGAACCGGCGGCCGTCGGGACGGCGGCGGTTGTTCAGAATGTCGTCGCGGAAGATCCGCTCTTTCAGCCGGTCGAAGAGGCCGCCCGCCTCGGCCCGCATCTCGGGCTGATCTTCGGGATAGAGTTCGGAGGCTCGCTTCCGCAGCTCATCGATCTTGTTGTAGCTGTCGAGCTTCGATTTGTTCGAGACATCGAGCGCCTCGCGCAGCTCGGCCGAGAACTTCTCCTCGATCTCCTTCAAGATCTCCTCGTTGACCGGCTTCGGCACGTACTCGCGCTTCTGAATCCCCATGGTCTCGTACATCGAGCGCTGCAACTGGCAGAGTTTCTTGATCTCGCCGTGCGCGAACATGAGGGCCTCGATCATGACCTGCTCGCTGACCTCTTTGGCTCCGGCCTCGACCATGACGATCGCCTCTTCGCTGCCCGCCACCGTCAGGTTGAGCTGCGATTGCCGTTGCTGCTCGTAGGTCGGATTGACCACATATTTGCCTTCCACCAGACCGATCCGCACCCCGGCGATCGGGTTGTAGAACGGAATGTCGGAGAGAAACAGCGCGGCCGAAGCGCCGGTGATCGAGAGGACATCCGGGTCGTTCTCGTCGTCCGCCGAGATCACCATCGAGATGATCTGGGTTTCGTGCTGGTATCCTTCGGGGAAGAGCGGGCGGATCGGACGATCGGTCAGGCGGGACGTCAAAATCTCCTTCTCGGTCGGACGCCCCTCGCGCTTGAAGTAACCGCCGGGAATCCGTCCGGC
>DATEFT010000911.1:0-9896 GCA_035280505.1 Blastocatellia bacterium
GATCGTGTACATGACCGAGGGGCTTCGGATCGGTGAGCCGTGTGTGAGGGACGAGGGGATCTCTGGCGGAACCACTAGAGTTAAAATATCGTTTCAATGAACTCTGGGGATACCGTTGACGTTATTTCGAGTTTTGAGCTAGAGTCGTCTTAATCGATAATTATTTTATGGCTGGTCAATCATGCCTTTAGAACAATACCCCTCATATTTCGTTTGCGCGGGCTGTCCTACTGGTCGATCTGCATGCGGGCAGATATACAAAGATCATAATGAAAACAAATTCTGCGTTCTTCACTATCCTGCGAGCGATAAACTCGAAGATTTCAAATCAGAGATGCGAATAAGGCTCAGAGCCAAAGACTTCGATTTTAGAGGGGTTTGGTTTCCCGACGGTTTCGACTTTGCGGGTCATGAATTCCCCCGAAATGTGGACTTTATCGGAGCTATTTTTAATGGACCCATTGAGTTCAATGCCACAAATTTTGCGGGAACTGATTTTACCAAAGCAATATTTAAAAAAGCTGTGGATTTTAGTAATACCAAATTCAATGGTGAAGTCAGTTTTGATGGTGCGAAGTTTGAAGAGGCCACCTTATTTCATGAAGCTTATTTCTCTGAGAAGGCTAGCTTTCGTGGTGTATCGTTCATGGGGACCGCCAACTTCGACAGAGTACACTTCCATGATGAGGTTTATTTTGATAAAGCGACATTTACCGATAGTGTAAGTTTCCAAAATACCAATTTCGAGAAAATTGTGCATTTTGGCTATTTGACATTCAACAAAGCTGCATACTTCGGCGAATCTGTTTTTACTGAGGACGCCATCTTTTTTGAGACTCAGTTCAATGGAGTTGCTGATTTTCTTGGCGCTAGGTTTGATAAGGCCGGTTACTTCAGCAAGGCTGTGTTTAAAGCGAGGACGATTTTCTTCACTGTCAATTTCGAAAAGGATGGAGCCTTCTCATTAACACATTTCAGAGAGGACGTTGACTTTAGGAAGGCTAGCTTCAAAGGCAATGCTCTATTCACTCAAGCTTATTTTCATGGAGATGCCATTTTCAGAGAATCCAGTTTTAGCGGGAAGGCTGACTTTGGCGAATCCAATTTCAGTAAGAATGTGGACTTTCATAAAGTTAGATTCGATGGAGATACAGACTTCATAAACGCCAAGTTTCCTTTGATTGTCGATTTTTCGTTTGCAACGTTCGCTTCATATTTGAGATTTGCGGGAACAAAAGACAAGGGTACTTTTGAAAAGCAGTCTTATTTGAATTTGCAGCACGCCCGCATGGAAAAGCCGGATAGAGTTTCCTTTCACACGCTCAAATTGAAGGCCCACTGGTTTGTCAATATCGATTCACGTAGATTTGAACTCGTCAATGTTGAATGGCCTAAAATCACTGATCTGCATGTTAGGAAACAGCTTGAAGATCTAAGTCAACGTGTGGACTCTTCGCCTTATGAGCTATTGTCTATTGCGTATCGGCAGCTCGCTGTCAACGCTGAAGAAAATCATCGCTATAGGGAAGCCTCTTGGTTTCGCTGTGCATCGATGAGCTTGGGCCTATCAGAACTTAGCAATAACTATGTAGGAAAGATATTTCAGCCATTGTTCTGGTTATATTGGGTATTCACACCGAAAAGAAAGCATATTCAACCGCTACTATGGGTATATTGGATACTCAGCGGATATGGCGAGAGAGTTTCTAAGGCACTTCTAGTTTTGGTTCTCTCAGCCTTAATATTTGCTGGCTTTTACAGGCGAGTTGGATTCCAATCTCCACCTCAGATCATTGGCGTCCAATCAGGTGGATCTGCACAAGTAGATAACATAGGTCTACCTATTACTTCTTTCAGGAAGGCGATCATATACAGTTTTGAAGTGATGGCTTTGCAGAAGCCGGAACCGAAGCCTCTCACGAACGCCGCCCGGTCCCTGGTCCTCGTTGAAACTATTTTCGGTCCGATCCAGGCGGCCTTACTAGCCTTGGCGATTCGGCGCCGATTCATGCGCTGAAAAGGATCAGATGCCTAACAAACGCAGCATAGAAGCCGGAGCCACACGGACGAACGCGATCCAGAAAAAATGCGACATCGTAGCAATGCTCAGAACCGATCGAACGAATGAGATCGACGAGATTGACCTGAGAACCGATTCCTCGCCCCAGACTTTATTATCAATCCGAGCGATTGCGGCATCCGCGAACCAGAACAACAGTACCGACAATAACGCATCCGTTGTTAATGTGATTTGCCACCAGGGCCAGACGTTTGGGGCGATGACATTTTGTATAAAAATTTTGCTCGGGATGGGAAATTTCTCTTCGATCTTGGAAATTTCGACCCAACCGAAGATGAGGCTAATCTTGGCTGCGAGGCCGACGACAATTACATATGAGACATATTGACGGACTTTTTCCAGCTCCCCCTTCGTGATTCGTTCGAGCCGAGATTTAGCTGGCAACGGATTTCGGAGAGTGGCGTGAGCAACCCAGATGAATGGTAGGTAGGCGACTGCTGTAGCCTTAAAAGAGACTCGGTAGAGGAGTGAGGGTAAGTAGCCGATGATAAATATAGGTGAGTAGAAAAATATTCCAACAAGTATCCCTGAGAGCGATTCCGTATTACGCACTTCCTTTACCAAACTCACAAAAGTGGGGTTTTGATCCCCTTCCTTCCATATTGAAGCCTCAAGTGGAAGTATCTCTGGTACATGGAAGAAGTCAGTACATAGGCACTGTCGCAACCAATTCTGTGGCATTTCACGCAGTGTTTTGAGAGGCATTCGGACGATCCAATACAGAGTTGCGAATACCCTAACTATTGTTCCAATTAAAGCTAAAATTATGACGAATGGAAAGGCAAGTAAAGTGAAAATGAGAGTATAACGGTTTGGAGGATCAACGGGTGGTGTTAACCAGGATGCAAGAGCTGCCGCTGGTAGGTCTATCCATTTTACGGATACCCCATAAACTCTAAGTCCCCACTTCGCTGATGTTTCCGTCCTAAGCAACATTAGAGGTGCCACCACTACAGCCGTCGCTAGATACTTGAAAGTGCCGAAGTAGAATCCAATACCAACATACACTAAAACAGCCAAAATGGTTTCGATGATGGCGAGCTTGGTGATTTCAAGCTTGAGAGCGGATTCAGGCGTTGAATGGAATCGCATTAATGACGCAGTCGACCTCCAGGGGAGAGTTCAATGATTGCTTATGACTCCTGCCGGTTGCCGAGGCACATAGAGGCGGCCGGGGTAAAGCCGGGCAGATTGTATATCCAGTTCTACCCGCCGACCAAGGTCAACTTAAGGAAGGGATCACAATTTTGCGGCGGATACAGTAGACCGTCAGAAGAGAGCTGTTCTCGATTGTTCAGGGTCTCAGTGGGAGACTAGGGATCAACTCGCTGGCGCAATTGCCGCAATTGCTGATTGACACGCTGGGCATCGCCACCCCCCAATTCCAATTATCCCTCCCATCTCACCCACCTTCGGTTGTGGCAATTCCATTAACCAGACATGACAGTTGGGGCATTTCAGAACTCCATGAAGTTCCATTATCAAGATTGGGGTTATGAGTGATCTGGGCTCTGCCGGTTGAGGCATTTCGACTTGGGGTATTTGCGAGCCCGCCGAGGCTGTTTGGGGCATTTGCTCCAACGTCCCCGGCGTCAGGGGCATTTGATAGACCCTCGCCCTCAACCCCGCCTCCAACGCCTGATCGAATGCCGCTTGCAACAGCGAGAGCGCGCCTTCGCAAGCGGCCGGCGTCGGTTCGACTATTGGAGTGTCGGCCTTTTCCGGGCCTGGAGTTGATAAACGCTTCGATGGCCGGGGTGATTTTTCCACCCCGGATCGAGATCCGCTGGAATTCCGGCGGCGTTCGGTGATCGTCGGTGAATCTGAGTCGATAACGGTAGTATTTGCCATTGCGTTCGATCCTCCAGAGTTGGCCCCAGCCGGACGGGGTGGCCCAGCCGGTTTCCTCAGCCGTTTGGGGCATTTCAGCCTGGGGCATTTGAGCCACCGATCCGGCTGATCCGACCGGCGATTGGGGCATCTCCACCTCAGATTCAGGCCCTCGGGGGAGAGATTGGGCCGATTGGGGCATTTGATCCGGTCGAACTGGGGCCACCGGCTGCTCCAGTGGCCTTAATCGTTTCCCAGTGGGGCGCGACCGGGAGAAAATGAACCTCGACCCGGCGGACGGTTGTTGGGATCTAACCCTGTTGCCATGGCTCCCGAAGGTGCCGGAGATCCAAGATCAAACCCTGGTCTTCGGCCCCCGCCGCCAGATTGGTCCTTCTGTGGCCCCGGCTCTCCGCCACCGCCAGTCCCGGCAGGCTTCTTCCCGCCACCCCATGGTAAATACCCGCTCGCACCGCCGGGCAGGGAAATCATCGCGAGCACTATGAACTTGGCAAGCGTCGCAGCCGCGAACGGGATGATGAACACCCAGAAGCTCATGTACCCCTCGGCGATATCAGCAAGAGAGGTCTCTTCTTTCCGGCCGGTAGTGTTCATGACTTGTGTTCTTTGTTGACCTTCCCACTCGCGCAGTTGTTGCTGTTCCTGTTGCTTCAATAATTCTCTCGCGATTTCCGGATCCAACCCCTTCAACGTCGCCGCCGTCATCTGCAGCCGGACCACTGACTGTCGTTGTTTCACATCCTCGCGATTTTCCTTGTTGCGGGTGTAGAGAATGAACCCGGCGTTGACGATCATCACCATCGTGACGAACAGCGAGGCGCCATAAGCCACTCGTTTGACGGCCAGATCCTGCCGCTCGAGCACCGCCCACGCCGTCGACCAGAACTGAGACCAGGCGACGAAGCCGATCCCGACGATCGCGACCAGCGCGACGCCACTCAGGACCTTCCAGTAGTGATTCGCGGTGACGATCTCTGTGACGAGGGAGATGAGGAAGGCTCCCCCAAGGGAGTAGATCATCACGCCGTTTTTGTTATTGTTGCTGTTGTTGCCGTTGTTGTCCGCCATAAAATTATCCTTTCACTTCAGGCGCTTGGTTGGCCTTCGTTGATTTGCTCCCGCTTTTTCACCTCG
The DNA here is from genome assembly GCA_035280505.1 of Blastocatellia bacterium. GTDB lineage: Bacteria > Acidobacteriota > Blastocatellia > RBC074 > RBC074 > JAKEHZ01. Next base: position 5,066 of record DATEFT010000911.1, read on the forward strand.
CTCCATGGCGCGGGCTCAAAATGCAGATCTCGTTCGATCCGCAACCCCCAGGGTCCTTCAGTCTCTTCCAACCCGCTCAGGTAGAAGCATCCCCACCCGTTGGAGTGCCCGATCGTGTAGCCGCAGAAAAGGAAGTCATAGTCGAACTCTCCTTCGTCCTCGAAGATTTCCATTCGGCCCTCGCAGATGAACCAGGTCCAGATTGAGTCAGGGGCGAAGAACTTGGCATACACGATCGGATCGGGATCGCCCTCCTGAGAGAAGATTTCAGGCAGAGCCGATAGAAGTTCGTCTGTGAGTAACACCAGCGGATTGTCGTCATTGGTCGCCATTCTTCTCGCCTCTACTCTCGACCATCGCTAATTTCTCGGCACGCGCCAGGGCTGCCCCGATCAGCTCCTCCGGTTCGTCTCCAGGAGGCAGGTTGCAGCTCAGACTCAGGTAATAGAGCTTTAGTGCCATTTTATGAGCCCGGGTGTATTTATAGAGAATTCTTACTCCGTCCTTGAGCGTGTGGACCGCGCGGGATTCCTCGCCGGCCTCGAACGCTTCGATTATGTTGAAGAGCAAACGGCAAAGCGCATCCGCGATCTCCTCGCCGCGTTCTCCGACCAAAACCGGTTCGATCACCAGCCAGTCCGAATCATCGGCCAGAAGAAACGGGTCGAACTCCTCGGTAGGGAAGTCATGTTTGGCGTTGGTCGGGTTCGGTTCGGTCATAGGTCGCGCTCCCTTATTGGTCCTGAATCTCTCGATCTCCATTCGTTGCTATTCGCTCTCAGCAGTTTCAGCGCTTATTTATAGGGCTTTCAACCGATTATCGAAAATATGCAACTACCAGAGTGAAATTATCCATACCCCTATTGCAAATTTCGCAGGCCACATGGTACACTGATAATGGATAAAAATAAAGTCAGCCCGACCGAGGGGCCTTGGCAATTTGCTAAGGGGGGTGATTTAATATGCAGCGTGGAAACCAAGAGGAGAAAGAAGATGACAGCCAGGGCGTTCGCCGAGGAGATGGACGTGGACTACTCGACGGTGATCCGCTGGCTGAAAAAAGGACTGGTGCCGGGAGCGCAGTTGAAGGAGTCCGAGGACCGGGGCAAATGGTGGGAGATCCCGCCGTCGGCGTTGAAGATGCAGATGCCGCGGGCGGGCAGAAAACGCACGAAGAAGAGTCAGAAGGATCCCAAGAAGTAAACTCTCCAACCCTTCCAACCATTTTGCCAGGGGGAAAGGCTCGCCGCACAGGTCAAATCCTAAAACGTGGCTCGAACAAGTGGATGGTTCGAGTCTTCCTCGGTCGTGACGCGAATGGCAGGAAAAATTATCACGCCAAGATAATTCGAGGCCCTCGCAAGGACGCTCAGACTTATCTCAACGGGGTTCTACGAGAGCTGGATCTCGGGACGTTCGTTCTGCCAGCCGCGACCACCCTCAACACCTACCTGGATCATTGGCTGGAATGTGCTGCGCGGCCGAAAGTGTCGCGTCGAACCGCTGACGGTTATGCGGATCTGCTCAAGCGATATATTCGGGAACCGCTCGGGCAGAAGAGACTCGATCGCCTGAAGCCGCTGGATATCCAGCAGGTTTACGCCGGAATGCAGTCGAAGGGGCTCGGGGCGCTCGTGATCCGTCACGCCCACGCGGTTGTGAATAGCGCTCTTAAGCAAGCTGTGAAATGGGGGCTGATCTCACGGAATCCGGCTGAGATGGTTGAACTGCCGAAGGTCGAGCACAAAGAGCGGCGGGTGTTGTCGCCAGCGGAAGCGGCCAGGTTTCTTGAGGCGTGCGCTGAGATGCCGAGGGGATTGATATTTGAGTTTGCGTTGCTGACGGGGATGCGGCCGGAAGAGTATCTCGCGATTCAGTGGTCAGACCTGGATGTTGAGCGACGATCCGTGGTCGTCCAGCGGGCGTTGGTGCGGCACAAAGGCGCCTGGAGCTTCGAGCAGACCAAAACCGCCAAGAGCCGGCGGACTATTCCGATACCAGAGCCGCTGGTGAAGAAGCTCGTTGAGCACAGCCATGTCCAATCCAAAGAGCGGCAGATTGCTGGATCGCTCTGGCAGCATTACAACTTGGTTTTCTGTTCTGAAGTCGGGACCCCATTGCAGATCCCTCACATCACCTACCGCTACTACCGACCGATCTTGGAGAAGGCCGAGTTACCGCGGATTCGTCTCTATGACCTCCGTCACTCCCAAGCCACGATTCTCTTGATGGCCGATGAGCATCCAAAAGTCGTCTCCGAACGCCTCGGGCACTCTACCACCAGGCTAACCCTCGACACTTATTCCCACGTCCTACCCACCATGCAGGAGCGCGCTACTGAGAAGTTGGAAAAGTTGTTCTACAAGCAGGACTGAGACGCGGGATTGAGGACTAGAAAATCAGGCAGAAAAGTTTGACACACTACTGACACACCAAGACCCTGAATTCCTGAATTTGCTTACTTGTAAATGATTGATTGGATTGGAGGCGGCGGTCGGAATCGAACCGACGGATAAAGGTTTTGCAGACCTCTGCCTTACCACTTGGCTACGCCGCCCTCTGAGCAATTTTTCAGGATTGATCGTGAGCGGGCGTTTGCTACTCACATCAAAAAAGGCTCGGTGATGAGCCTTAGGCGAATCCCAATGCTCCCACAGTTTCCCGTTTCCGTCAAGAGTCTAGTTCTTCTTCCGCCGCTCTTTGCCGATTTCTCGGACTTGCCATAAACTGCCGACAGGAGTGGAAGTGTCTGGGGATCGTTAGGGCAGTCCCGACCATAAGCCGATCGGCTGTCGATTACTAGTGAGTATTCCGGAAATTGAGTTCTTTGGAATTTGAGATTCAAACCGCGAAGACGCGAAAGCTCGATGATTTAGCGTGTTTAGTGTGGCGCGCGGTTTCGGATCAAAACCGCAGCCGCAATAATCCAAGGCCATCAATCACTTGAGACACAAGAGGGTATCATGCGCATAATTATCGTCCTGGGTCTGATTATAACTTTACTATCGACGCCGGCAGTCTCGGCTTTTCAGGGGGCGTCGGGATCGCGCGGCCGTAAATCATCAAAGAGTCCCGGCCGGAAGACGGACGTCGATCAGGCGCGCATCGAGCAGCTCTCAGGGCGGATGCAGACCTTCATCAATCTCGGTCGGACGGCCGGGATCGTCACCCTGGTCGCTCATCGAGGTTCAGTCGTCGGTCTCTCGGCCGCCGGCTTTCAGGATCTGGAGACCAAACAACCCATGCGGACGGATTCGATCTTTCAGGTGGCCTCGATGACGAAGCCGGTCACGGCGGTCGGAATCATGATGCTGGTTGAAGAAGGAAGGCTGGCGCTTACGGATCAGGTCCAGAAATATCTCCCCAAATTTGCCGAGCTCAAACTGATCGCCAAGGCCGCGGAGAGCGAACAGGGAAGCGGGTTATCGGAGGTTCGGAAACCCTCGCGTCCGATAACGATCATCGATCTGCTGACTCATACCTCCGGGATGAGCGGTCGCTACCCGGACGGATTTCAAGACCTCTTCAACAAGCGCAACCGGACCCTGGCCGAGGCGGTGGACGCCTTTCCGAAGCGTCCGTTGGAGTTCGAACCGGGGACCAGATGGGGATACAGCAACATGGGGATCGCGACGCTGGGCCGCATTATCGAGGTGGCCAGCGGCCGATCTTACGAGGAGTTCGTCACGGAGCGAATCTTCCAACCACTGGGGATGAAGGACAGTCATTTCTTCCCGCCCGAGAGCAAGCGTCACCGGATCGCTGCGGTCTACCAGTTGGAGAACGACAAGTTGACCCGGGCCGATGTCGATCTGTTCCGGATCGGCGCGATCTATCCCGAGCCCGAAGGCGGGTTGTATTCGACCGCGCCCGACCTCTTCCGCTTCTACCAGATGATGCTCAATGGCGGGAGCTTCAACGGACAACGCCTGCTCTCGAAGGCCTCGGTCGAGTTGATGACCCGGGTTCATACCGGCAGTCTGAACGCCGGGTTCTCGCCGGGCCTGGGGTTCGGATTGGGATGGGCCGTAGTCAGGAGCGTGGAGGGGATGTTCAGATTGAACTCCATTGGCACCTACGGGCACGGTGGATTGTACCGGACCTACGGGTTCGTCGATCCGCAGAAGGAGTTGATCGGGATCATCCTCATGCAGCGGGTGAGCGCCGACGGCGACATGGCGGATGAGATCAACGCCTTTATGGCCATGGCTTCCGCCGCGGTCCTCAATTGATAAATCGCGTGTTTCGCGGTTTCAGATTCCGCGAATTGATTACGGTCAGGACGAAGGCATTGAACTCCGGTCCGGTCTTGGTGTTGCCCATGGGCAAGCGGATCGGCTTGCCGTCATAGAGATTCGAGGAGACCGGCGCTCCGAAGTAGTCGTAGACATTGCGAATCTCGTAACGCGCTCCGTTCGGCAAGAAGTCTTTGAGATTGACCTCGACCTCCGAACTGTTGTCCCAGTTGTAGACGGCGAGATGGGCGCGTCCGGCCTCGAACAGATTGGGGCGGATAATGACTTTGACCCCCGAGGGCTTGGCCGTCGCGCTTCGGAACTGCCGGCCCTGGTGGTCGAATCCCGTGACCTTCTGCCAGTCGGCGAAGTTATAACTGGAGGACTTCTCCGCGGTTTCGAAGATGAACGGCGACGCCGCCGTGGAGTTGTTCGTGTAGTAGGTGTTGTTATCCCAACTGTAGGTCGAGGGGAGGGCGCCGACCGGCATCCTCACCGCCGCCAGCGTTCCCTGGCCGATCAAGGTATTGTCGTCGGCGATGACATCGAACCATTCGGACATGATCAACGGCGCCCCGCCGGCCAGATAGTTGCCT
>DATEFT010000912.1:0-12677 GCA_035280505.1 Blastocatellia bacterium
TTGCGCGAACTACGCGGCGCTGCTCAGGTCGAGGCCGCCCGATTGGGCCGTGCTCGAGATCGGGCGCGACGGGAGTCTGGCCTATCTGCCGCCGGCGCTCTGTGACTTTGATGATCCGGAGATGGTCAGGCTGGTCGAGGCTGAACCCGACGGCGAGAGCCGGGGAGCGCTCACGCTGACGATCCCGGCGATCATGGCCTGCCGGAATCTCTTCGTCATGGGTTCCGGCGTCGAGCGCCGGGAGGCGGTCGTCGAGATGCTCAACGGAGAGATCGTTACGGACTGCCCGGCCTCGATTCTGCGGACCCATCCGGCCGCCAGGCTCTTTCTCGACGCCCAGGCGGCATCTAGGTTGTCGGCGGGAAATTCGGATTGGGGGTCATAAAGACCAGCAGCCTGAGCCGTGCGCCGCTGGTGTTCCTCACGCCATGCGGTTGGCCGGCGGGAGCCAGGACGATCTGATTGGTCTCCAGTTCGCGGGTCTCCTCTCCGACCACGAACGAGCCGCGCCCTTCGAGCACCAGGTAGATCTTGTCTTCCCGCTGATGGGCGTGAACCTTCTGCTCCTGGCCGGGCTCCAGACAGTAGAGATCGCAGAAGAAGTTGCCCGTCTCGAAGAGGTTGATCTTCCGCAGCTTGTCGAGTGAAAACTCCGCGTCGGCGAAGACGTCCTTAAAGTCCATAGCCCCTCAGTGAGATGCTCTAAAGCGGGTCTCTTTCGCGTATTTCGCGTGTTTCGCGGTTTAATGAACCGTCTCGCTGTCGGCCATCATCGGAATCAGCGAGACCTGTGAAGAGTGGTGATGAATCATCCGCCAGCTTCCGGCGATTCGCATGTAGAGATTGGTCGCCGTCATCCGGGCCGTAATCGGGGTGGAGCCCGAATCGAGAGTGAAGACGATATCTTCGTAACAGGTGACCCAGGCGAAATCGGCCTCGATCTTGGCGTCGACCTCGCTGATCGTGAACGACATCCCGCCCGGCCGGGTGAAGATGTAGATCATGCTCTCGCGGATCTTCTCCCAACCGATCACCAGATCCCAACCGGGATAGACACACTTCACCCAGTCTTCGTGCAACCAGATTTCAGACATCTCATCCAGATTGCCATTCTCCATCGCCCGATAGAAGCGGTCGTTGGTCTTTTCGACCGCATCGACCTCAAATTTGGTTGGCATCTCAGACCTCGAGCCTCAGATATCAAACGTGAATTGATAGAGCTCTCAAAACGCAAATTGGCGTCGTTCAGGGCAGGATCGCGATAATCCGCGCCGGTCCTCCGGTGCCGCCCTTGATCTTCATCGGCAGGGCGATCAAGGTCGCGCCCCGCGGCGGCACCCGTTCCAGTTGAGCGACGTTCTCCAGGCCGTAGATATTGGCGCCGTTTAAAATCTGGTGAGCGATAAAATCCTTCGACTGGCCATGATCGATGCTGGGCGTGTCGATGCCGAGGCCGTCGATTCGGCGCTCCTTGGCGAGCAGTTCAGCCGCCTCCTTCGAAAGGCCGGGAAAATGGAGGTGCGTCACGTCCCCCGGAACGTCGGTCCCCAGATACTTCTTCTTGTCCGGCCAGAATTGGCCCCATCCGGTATGAACCAGAACGATGGATGATTGCGGAATGGTTCCGTGGACCTTCTCCCAGGCTGTGATGTCGGCCGTGGTCAACTGGTAGTCGGGATTTTTGGCGCAGGCCGGAGCCACGTCGATGACGATCGCCGGGCCGACCAACCGTGAAAGCGGAATCTGGTCGGCCGCCGATTGACCCTCGCCGAAATGGATCGGCGAATCGAGATGCGTGCCGCCATGTTCGCTCGCGGAGTACCGGGCGGCGGTGTACCAGAATCCGGCGGCGGACTTGCCCCAGGCCTCCTTCTCCCAGCGAAAAGGTTGAGCCGTCGGCCAATAGATGGTCGTTTCGTCGAAATTGTAGGTCAGATCGACGAGCTTCGATTCATCGATCCCCTTCGCTTCGGCTGTGGCCTCGGCCGTCGTCAGCGCCTGCCGCTCACGGCAACCCGGCATGGTCAGGATCGTCATCACCAGCAGCGCTAGCGGAATGGATGCGATCGGGTTCATATTTTGCTTCATGATTATGTTGACCTCGCCACCCCTCGATAGACTTCGGCCAGGATGCGCGGAATATTCGGTAGTTGAAAACGTTCAAGGATCGTGATTTCGAGACCGGAGGATTCGATCAACTGATCAATTGGGCGATTTAGATTACAGCCCGCTCCGATGATACGGTGAATAGTACTAAAACGGTTTTGTAGCCGAACAATATCAGGATCCGCGCTGCGTCCGTGTTCGAAGAAGACGAATTGGCCTCCCGGTTTAAGGACGCGACGAACCTGGGCTAGCGCCGGCTCGGGGTCGGAGATCGAACAGAGTGTCAAAGTCATGACGACGGTGTCGAACGTTTGATCGTCGAACGGCAGATGACCGGTGGCGTCGAATTGCAGGGTGGCCACCGGAATCGGAGATCTCCGGATCCTCTCCTCGACTCGCCGGGGAAGCATCTCCTCGGAGTCGATCATCGTCAACCTGTTCACAGTTTGCGGATAGTAAGGCAGGTTCAAGGCCGTTCCGAAGCCGATCTCGAGCGTCTCGCCACGCACCGGTGCCAGGGCCAGCCGGCGTTGCTCTCCCAGCTCGGCCCTTCCCAGACTCCATTCGAGCAGGAATGGAAAGATGTATTTCGAATAGACCCCCACCTGTTACCGCACCATCCTTAAAACAAATTGAATTTCCAGTGAATTGCCGTCTCTGTTTACTGAGAACTATATCATCCTCAGCGGTCAACCGGGAGACCTGCGGAGACATGTGCGGGCCGCGTCGAAAAGTCCCGGTTTGGGGAGCGGTGCCAAAATTGCAAAGTTATTGTAGGATGGGATGTCTTGAGAAATCATAATTATTCGCCATAGCCCGCAAGAGACGTGGCAGAAAGGTGACTGGCGCCAAAATGAAAGATAACCGAGAGATTACCAACATAATCGCCAACGATTTCGGAGCCAACGCGACATATGTTGAGGACCTGCTGAGGCAATTTCAGCACAACCCGCATTCGGTTGGCGAAGAATGGGGAGACTATTTTCAATCGATTTTGGGCGAGCAGCGGGTGACTCAGGCCGAATCGCGGCCGATCAATGGGGCCGCCTCACCGACGGCGGCGGCTACTGCGCAAGCCGGAGTGATGACGGCCAAACCCGCGCCCGCGGCCGAAACGGCCGCCGCCGGCGAGCGGACGCAGATCCGGGGCCCGGCTCTGCGGATCGTCGAGAATATGGAGGCGAGCCTCACGGTTCCGACCGCGACCTCGGCCCGGCAGATCCAGGTCAAGCTGCTCGATGAAAATCGCCGATGGATCAATCGTCATCGCGAAGCGCAGGGTAAGGGCAAGACTTCGTACACACACTTCATCGCCTGGGCCATGATCCGCGCCCTCGAGAAGTACCCGCAGATGAACGACGGCTTTCAGGAGGTCGATGGCGCCACCTATCGAGTGCGCCATCCGGAGGTCAATCTCGGGGTGGCGATCGACGTCCCCAAGCGCGACGGTTCGCGCATGTTGCTGGTGCCCAATCTCAAGGGCGCCAATCGCATGAACTTCGCGCAGTTCGTAGATCTCTATCAGCACACGGTGACGCGCGCGCGGGACGGCAAACTGCAGGTCTCCGATTTTCAGGGGACGACCATTTCGATCACCAATCCGGGGACGCTCGGCACTATCGCCTCAACCCCCAGATTGATGGCCGGCCAGGGCGCGATCATCGCGACCGGGGCGATCGAGTATCCGGCCGAATATGCGGCCATGACCGACGCGGCGCTCTCTCAACTGGGGATCAGCAAGATCTTCACGGTCACCAGCACCTACGATCACCGCATCATTCAGGGCGCGGAGTCCGGAGTCTTTCTGGCCTACCTCCACGAACTGCTGCTGGGGCAGCATCGATTTTATGAGGATATTTTTGCCGATGTTGGCATTACCTATAAGCCATTGCGCTGGTCGGTCGACGTCAATCCGCTGCTCTCGGGGGTCGATCGGGAACGGACGGAGATCAAGAAACAGGCGCGCCTCTTCGAGTTCATTAATGCTTATCGAGTGCGCGGCCACCTGATCGCCGACATCGATCCGCTCAATATGGTCCCGATTCACGAACATCCCGAACTGGATGCGGAGACCTACGGGCTTTCGATCTGGGACCTGGATCGTTCTTTCTTCACCGGCGGTCTGGGCGGCACGGAGGAGGCCACCTTCCGCCAGATCTGGGGGATGCTGATCCGCTACTACTGCGGGACGGTCGGGACCGAGAGCCGTCACATCCAGAGCAAGGAGCAGAAACAATGGATTCGTGATCGGATCGAACGAGAGCCGGAGCCGATTCCGGCCGAGGTCAAAAAACAACTCTTGCAGCGTCTGATCTCGGCCGAGCAGTTCGAGAAGTTCCTGCACACCAAGTACCTGGGCCAGAAGCGATTCTCGGTCGAAGGCGGGGAATCGATCATTCCGATCCTGGATCAATTGATCATCCGGGCGGCCGATCGCGGCGTCGACGAGATCGTGATGGGGATGGCCCACCGGGGCCGGTTGACGGTGCTCGCCAACATTATCGGCAACTTCAGCGAGCGGATCTTCACGGCTTTTGAAGGGTCGGTGCATCCGAGCTTTCCGGCCGACGAGGGCGACGTCAAATATCATCAGGGCGCGATGGGCTCGCGTGAAATCCACGACCGGGAGGTGCGGCTGACGCTCTCCCCGAATCCCAGCCACCTGGAGTTCGTGGATCCGGTGGTCGAGGGGATGGTGCGGGCCAAGCAGGATAAGTTGAACTCCCAGGGGCTGCCCCGCGAGGAATCGCGGGACCGGGTGATGCCGGTCTTGATCCACGGCGATGCCGCGTTCGCCGGCCAGGGAATCGTCACCGAGACCTTGAACCTGGCCGATCTCAAGGGCTATCGCACCGGCGGCACGATCCATTTCATCATCAATAACCAGATCGGTTTTACGACCTCCCCGGCCTCCGGACGCTCTTCGATCTATTCGACCGACGTGGCGAAGATGACTCAATTGCCGATCTTTCACGTCAATGCGGACGACGTCGAGGCCGCCTATCGGGTGTTGCAGATCGCTCTCGATTTCCGGATGAAGTTCCGCAAGGACGTGGTCATCGACCTGGTCGGGTTCCGCCGTCACGGTCATAACGAGGGCGATGAGCCGAGCTACACGCAGCCTCTGATGTACCAGCGGGTCCGCGAACATCCGGGCGTGCGGGAACTCTATACCCGCCGGCTGATTCGTGAGGGCGTCGTGACGCAGGAAGAGGTCAACCAGATGATCGAAGACCGCTGGCGCCGATACGAAAACGCGTTGCTCGGAGCGAAAGAGATCGTCGCGCGACAGAAGGCCGTGACCAAGCTGCCGGACCCGAAGCCGGAGATCGACGGCTCGGCGATCGTCGAGACGGGAGTCTCGCGCGCGGTCATCAACGACGTTTCGCGGGCGCTGAGCGTGGTCCCGCAGGGATTTACGATCAATCCGAAGATGGTCGGCCAGATGTCCAGACGGGCCAAGATGGGGAGCGGCGAGGCGCCCGTCGATTGGGGCTTCGCGGAAGGCCTGGCCTTCGGCTCATTGGTGCTGGAGAGCACCTCGGTGCGATTGTCGGGCCAGGATTGCGGGCGCGGAACCTTCAGTCAACGCCATGCGATTCTCTATGACACTTTGACCGGCCTGCCCTGGGTGCCGCTCGAAACGCTCTGCAAGAACGGAACCCGGTTCGAGGTTCTCGACAGCTCGCTCTCCGAAGCCGGCGTGCTCGGCTATGAGTATGGCTATTCGGTGATCGAACGAGAGGGGCTCACGATCTGGGAGGCCCAGTTCGGCGACTTCGGCAATGGGGCTCAGGTGATCATCGACCAGTTCATCTCTCCCTCCGAGGACAAATGGCAGCAGACCTCGCGCCTGACGTTGCTGCTGCCGCACGGTTATGAAGGGCAGGGGCCGGAGCATTCGAGCGCCCGTCTGGAGCGTTATCTGCAGCTCTGCGCCGAGAGCAATATCCAGGTCTGTTATCCGACCACGCCCGCCCAATACTTCCACCTCTTGCGCCGCCAGGTGAAGCAGGAGATGAGCAAGCCCCTGGTCGTCATGACGCCCAAGAGCTTGCTCCGGCTGCCGCAGGCGACTTCATCGCTCGACCAACTGATGAGCGGCGGCTTCGATCCGGTGATCGTGGATCACGTCGATCCGGCCGGGGTCAACCGCATCCTCGTCTGCAGCGGCAAGGTCTACTATGACCTGCTGGCCCAGCACGCGAAGGATCCATCGGACCGGATCGCGATCATGCGGCTCGAACAGTTCTATCCGTTCCCCCAAAGCCTGTTGCAACAGTGGTTCACGACCTTGAAGAAGGCCCGGGAGGTCTTCTGGGTCCAGGAGGAGCCGCAGAACATGGGAGGCTGGAACTTTATGCGGCCGCGGTTGGAGGCCCTGCTGCAGAAGGGACAGGAACTGAGATACGTCGGACGGACCATGAGCGCCAGCCCGGCCACCGGGTCCTACACGATTCATCAATTGGAGCAGTCGCAGTTGGTCCGGGAGGCATTAAGCTAGGTTAAATCGATTGATAAACCGCGAAATACACGAAACACGCGAAAGACGCCATTTCTCGCCTCTTTCGCGTGTTTCGCGATTTATCGTTTGGACCAGGCTATTTCGATTCGCTCTTGGTGGCTCGGGAATGTTCGGCTTTCTTCAGGATCGCGCAGGTCTCCTTGATGGCGGTTCCGACGCTGCGGGTTGAACCGCTCTCGATACCGTCGCCCTCCCTGTTATAGATGACATACTTGGTATCTTTGGACCACATCTGTTTACCGCCTTCGTGTTCCATCACCAGCACATAATCGGCACGATCTTTTCTGTTCGTGACCATGAATTCGGGGCACCGGTCATTGAAGGTCTTCGTGATCTCGGCCGTCTGCGGGCGGGCGCCGCCGCCGATTCGTCCACCGAAGCCGTCCACGCTGCCGCCGCTGCCACCCGTCATCGACCAGGACTGACTATCGGTAATAAAAACCCGTGGTTTGGCAGTCTCCTGCGCAAAGACGGTCAGCCCAAGTGTCGCCACCAGCATCATCTTAAAAATAGGCATAAGATTCTCCTTTACCGGGGTTGCAAGGGGTTTCAAGTGGAGAACGGAGGCAGGCCGATTCTTTGCACACCCCTGCAAACTTTAAAGAAGAGGGCCTGAGCGGTTTCAACACCGATCAGCGATTCTATACTGACCAATACCGCCCGGAGACCGCAAAGGTTTCAACTGGTTCGGTTCTCGGCCCGGGATTTTAGGAGGTCATCGATGGGGGAATGGGATCTCAGATCAGGGGTTGTCATCTGAGCGAGGTCGCCCGCTTGATTCTCCTTCGCCGTTCGGACCGGTCACGGAAGAATTGTCTGATGGGTGAGTACTCCCACCTCCGGATCCGCTTAACCCTGTTGGCGGAGCGGACGTAGTAGCCCAGAAGAAAAAGCAGAACTAGCCCAGCAATCGAGAGAATAGTGATATGAGTTTCCATTTTGGTTATCAGTTGTGGGGGTCATTCAGGGCACTCTCCTTACTTAACATTTCCGACCACGACCAAACCAATCGGTCACGAACGAGCCATTATCATAATCAGTAGATGCCTCGAATTTTACTCTTGAATGTTACATCTCGTCCAGCCTCTTTAAGACCCATTCTATTAACCATTAAGGAAGACCAACTTGTATTCCGGATTACGATTGCCGCCTATTCATCGCGCAGGGCTTCGATCGGATCGACCCGGGTTGCACGGCGAGCCGGAATCCAGCACGAGAAGAGCGCGACGCCGATAAACAACAATCCCACGATGATCAGGGTCACGGGGTCGGTGGGTTCCACTCCGAAGAGAAAAGTTTTCAAGATGCGGGAGAACGCAATTGCCGCGGCCAGACCGCCCAGCACGCCGATCACGATCAACCGAAACCCTTCGCCGAGGACCAGCGATAGAATGTCTCTGCTACCCGCGCCGACTGCCGTGCGAATGGCAATCTCCCGCCGGCGAGAGGCGACCGACAGCGAAAGCACACCGTAGATCCCGACCAGCGTCAGGATGCTCGCCACAATCGAAAATCCGATCAGGAGCCGCATGGCGAAGATCCGCGAGGCCAGCGAATCCGCGCGAACCTGTTCCAGCGTTTTGATGTTTTCGACGGAGACTGTGGGGTCGATCGCACGCAACTCCCGCCCAACGCTGGCGACGAGCGACCGCGGATCGCCTGAAGCTCGAACGACCAAATGCTTGGAGTAGGCGGTGGCCTCCCAGAGTGAGAGATAGATCTCGGGCCCGGCGGTCTGCGTTAAATCATCGGTTCGTCCATTTGCGACGACCCCGACAATTTCCGTCGAAGGCTCTTTGATTCCTCGAACCCAGATCTTTTTCCCGATCGGCTCGGCGTTTTGAAAATACCGATCGACCAGAGCTTGATTCACGATCGCCACATCGAGCTTGTCGCCTTTGTCCGTGTCACGAAACTCCCTTCCCGCCGTCATGGACAGACCTAAGACCTTGAAGTAGTCCGGCGTGATGGCGCGGATCGGCAGGATCCGTCGCTCGCTTTGGCGGCTCGTCACCGGCTGCCCCTCGATTTCGACTGTCCCGGGCCAATGGTTGCCGGTCAAGGGCACTCCCCAGGCGAAAGCGGCGTGCTCTACGCCCGGCAGACTCGCGACCCGCTCCAGCGCGCGGGTGTGAAAATAGTTCCAGTCGCCCTGCACGGCCGTGACGCTCATGGTCAAAATCCGATTGATGGAGTAACCGGTCTGCACACGAGCCAGATTTCCCATGGTTCGGATCAACAGCCCCGCGCCCACCAGTAGCGTGAGGGTCAAGGCCGTTTGAACCATGGTCACCCCTCGTAACAGGCGACGATCGGCGCGACCCGCGCTGGCTTTGGGCCCCGCGCTCTTCATGGCCTGCATCGCGTTCAATCGAGAGTCGCGCCAGGCCGGATACAACCCGGCCATCAGCGCCGCCAAAACCGCCGAGACCAGACCGCAAACCAGCGATGGCCAGCCGACCGACACCAGATCCAACCGTGGGATGGCATACCCCCCGATCAGTTTGAAAATCTTGACAATTCCGAACGCGAGCCCGATGCCCAACACGCCGCCTGCCAGCGCCAGCGTCAGGCTTTCGATACATACCTGCCGGAAGAGCGTGGCGCGACTGGCTCCCAGGGCGCAGCGGATGGCGTATTCCTGCCTGCGTTGCAACCCGCGAACCAGTAACAGGGCCGCCACATTTCCGCAGGCGATCAACAAGACCAGCGCCGCGGCGCCCATCAACGGCAGCAGAATGCGACGACCATCATGATTGATGAATTCAGGCAGAGGCTGCAATCGAGCCGTCAGCCCCGAAAAGTCCTGATCCGTCAGCCCCTGCCTGGCGGCAATGGTGGAGAGCTCCGCCTGTGCTTCTTTGAGGGTTGTTCCCGTCTTGAGCCTGGCGATCACATTCCAGGAGGGGGCCTTCATTCTCTCCGGGTTCGGGTAGCCCGCGATCCAGTAATCGACCAGGGCGTTGAGATCGTAGTTGGGCTCCTTGGCGGCGCGGGGCGAGGGCAGAAAACGCACGCCGGGCGGCATGACCCCAATCACCGTCGGCGGCGTCTGCGCGCGACTCAGCCGAATGGTCTGGCCCACGATCGCCGGGTCACCGTTGAATTTTTGTTTCCAGAGATCATAGCCCAGGATGATCACCGGCGGGGCCTTGGGTCCAACCTCGGATTCCGAAAACGTCCGGCCGAGTATCGGTTCCAATCCCATCGTGGAAAAATAGTTTCGCGTGACCATCATCCCCTGGATCGACTCGCTGCCGTCCTGCCGGATCAGAAAACTGAAGTTCCAGTTATAAGCGGCGATGGATTCGAAGGACTTCGATTCCTGCTGCCATTCGGTCCATTGCTGCGCGGCCAATCCTTGTGCATCCAGGGAGTCCCCGCTTCCGGTTCGTGCCGGTAAGATTAATTCGAGCTGCTCCGGATTTCGGTAGGGCGGTGGCGTCAACAAGACGCCATAAATCAAACTGAACACCGCCGCCGTTGCGCCAATCCCCAGCGTCAGCGTCAGGACGCAGATCAGCGTAAATCCGGGTTGTTTTCTAAGTACTCGCACGACGTAGCGCAGGTCCTGAAACATTTCATTTCCCCTTTTTTGAATGACAGACTGTGGATGATGGATTTTCGTCGATGAAAGTTTCCGGCCTGAGTGCTTTGCTTACAAAATTGGTTGGCAAACCGCGAAAGACGCGAAGATTTGCCTCTCAAATTCCAAAGAACTTACTTTCCAGAGTCCGGAGTTTGCCGGTTCATCGATTTGAAATTCCTTTTGGGGATGTACGGCGATTGTTGGGAAAAGTTCGGTGTCACGAATCTAACAAAAGTCAAAAGGCCTGCTATTTCGATCGGAATAGCAGGCCTTTCGGTTTTATAGCGCGTACGGGACTCGAACCCGTGCTCTCCGCCTTGAGAGGGCGGCGTGTTAACCAGTTACACCAACGCGCCGGAAATTCTGAAGTCGATTGACATAACTCAATCGACCGGGTCAGTGTATATCACGCCACCGCGCTGCATTTCAAGCCTCATGACTGTAAAATCCTAATTGGTAACGAGAGAAGAGCATCCCTGAATAAAAGAGATCGGATGGATTTCAGAAATTCATATTTGACGCCGCTCCGGCGGTGGTGCTATAGACTTCTTTCTTTTATTCTGTCCGGCCTTGGCCGTAGGCGTGTCTTCCGAGAGACTGAAGAGATCGAGGCAGGTTCAACGATCGAAGGGGAAATTTCTGCAATGTCCGTATCCTCTGTATCCTCTGTGTCAATGACGGTTCAAATCAAAGATCGGTTACGCGCGATCGTGCGCGAGAATTTCGATCTGGTGCTTGACGACCTGGCGGTCGAGGTCCCGCCCAAGACCGAACTCGGCGATCTCGCCTTTCCCGTCGCTTTCGATCTGGCCAAGCGTCTCAAAGCCGCCACCGGCGAGAAGAAGAATCCGCGTGAGATTGCGGCCAGGTTGGCCGAAGGCCTGCAGACCGTGCCCGGAGTGGCGCGCGTCGAGGTCGCCGGCGCCGGTTATCTCAATCTCTTCTTCGACCGCGCGCAGCTCTTCATTCGACTGCTCGATTCAACGTTGGAGCTCTCGGCGCCCCAGCCTGGAAAATTGATCGTCGAGCACACGGCGATCAATCCCAACAAGGCCGCGCATATCGGTCATCTGCGGAACGCCGTGCTCGGCGATACGACCGTGCGGTTGCTGCGGGCGGCGGGCGAGACCGTCGAGGTCCACAATTACATCGACGATACCGGGGTTCAGGTGGCCGATGTCGTCGTCGGCTTCATTCATCTCGAAAAGAAATCTCTGGAGGAGATCAAAAAGCTGGCGGAAGGGCCGGGGCGTTTCGATTACTACTGTTGGGATCTCTATTCGCGGGTCGGGGCCTGGTACGAAGAGGAGAAGTCCAGGCTGGAGGTCCGCAAACAGACTCTCCATGAGATCGAAAACAGCCACAGCTCCACTTCGGAGATTGCGGAATATATCTCTTCGCGGATCGTCGATTGCCATTTGGACACGATGGCGCGCCTGGACATCAGTTACGACCTGTTGACGCGCGAGCGGGAGATCATCAATCTGAAGTTCTGGGCGCGGGCCTTCGAGCGATTGAAAGAGAGCGGCGCGATCATCTACGAGACCCAGGGCCGCAACGAAGGGTGCTGGGTGATGAAGGCCGAGGGCGAAGCGGCCACTGCCGCCGACGGCGAGCACGACCCGGATAAGGTGATCGTGCGCTCCAACGGTCTGGTCAATTACACCGGCAAGGATATCGCCTACCATCTCTGGAAACTGGGCAAACTCGGGCTCGATTTTCATTACCGGCCGTTGCGTCGCGATCATCACGGCGATCAGCTCTGGATCACGACCAGCGAGGCCGAATCCGCCTCCGCGCAGCATCCTGCTTTCGGCAACGGCACGGCCTTTTTGAACGTGATCGATGTCGGACAATCCTACCTGCAGGTCAACGTCAAACGCGGAATCATGGCGATCGACCACGATGAGCGGGTCGCGCGCAGCGCGCATCTGGCTTATGAGAAGGTCACGCTGACGCCCGCGGCGGCGGCCGAGCTGGGAGTCTCTCTGTCCGAAGCCGATGCGCAACGGCAGCAGATCGGGATGTCTGGTCGCAAAGGCCTGGGAGTCAAAGCGGATGATTTGATCGATCGCCTGGAACAGAACGCGCTGAAAGAGGTGCAATCGCGCGGGCAGGATTTGAGCGAGGCGGAGCAGAAACGCATCGCCCATCAGATCGCGGTCGCCGCCTTGCGGTACTTCCTGCTCAAGTATACGCGAACGTCGATCATCGCCTTCGATTTTCAGGAGGCGCTGAAATTCCGGGGAGAGACCGGGCCTTACCTTCAATATACCGTTCGGCGGGCCGGCAATATCTTCGCCGAATTGGGCCGTCGCCCCGAAGAGATTCGGACGGAACTCGGCCAACTCTCCGGACCGGAGATCGAACCGTTCTTTGCGGGAGAGCATGGCAACGATTTGTGGTCGATTGTCTACTTTGCTTCCAGGTTGGAGGAGATGGTGCAATTGGCTGCCG
>DATEFT010000913.1:0-3591 GCA_035280505.1 Blastocatellia bacterium
CCAGCGCGCGAAGCGCGCGGGAGCATAAAGCCTGGGGGTGAAGCGCGCAGCGCGGAACCCCAGGTTGACGATGAACATGATCCGGAGCCCGCGAGAGCGGGCGACAGCCCATGATCTGCCGCCCGTTTCACGGGCTCAGGCTCATCGTTGGCAGGACCTGGGGTTCCGTTCGGCTCCGCCTCACTCCACCCCCAGGCTTTACTCTTTCGCGCGCTCCGCGCGCTACAGGTCAACCAACTTAGTTAGCAAAGTACTGAGCAGGCAACGGAGGAAAATTATTCTATGAGCGAGAACCCCACAGCTTCCGACTGGGTCGCCGCACGCGGCGAAAAATGGCGGGCCCAGGTCGGTGCCATGGAGGCGATGCTAAAGCCTATCGACGAACCGCTGATCCGTGCCTTGCGGCTCGATGCGCCTTGCAGGATTGCCGATCTCGGATGCGGCGGCGGCGGGACCACGCTGGAGACGCTGCGTCAGGCCCCGGCCGGAAGCATCGTTCACGGTTTCGATATCTCGCCGGCCTTGATCGAATCGGCACGCGCTCGCGTTCGGTCCGACGAACACGCCATCGCCTTTGCACTTGCGGACGTGGCGACGGCACCGACGCCGGAGGAGCCCTATCACCGGCTGATCTCGCGTTTCGGCATTATGTTCTATGACGATCCGCCCAACGCCTTTGCCAATCTGGCCCGCTGGCTTGCGCCGGACGGCCGGTTCGCCTTTGCGGTCTGGGGCCGCCCGGCTGAGAATCCGTGGATAACGAGCATCCGCGAAGCGGCGGCCGGAATCATCGACCTCCCGCCGCTCGATCCCGAGGCGCCGGGGCCGTTCCGCTATGCCGAGGCCGGCAAGTTACGGATCCTGCTTGAGAGGGCCGGGCTTGATCACCTTGAGGTGTGCGACTGGCGCGGAACGTTACTGATCGGCGGCGGGCTGCCGGCCGCGGAAGCCGCGCAGTTCTCGCTCGCCTCCTCTTCGATCGGCGAGCTGATTGCTGAAGCGGGCGCCGAGACGCTGGATCATGTGCGCCGATCCCTGACGGCGCTCTTTTCCCGACATCAACAGGATGGTATGGTCCGGATGGACGCCTGTGTCCAGATCGTCACCGGCGCTTGCAAGGGACCTCGTCCCCCGGCTCCGCCCAGGTAATGCGTCGTGACAAAGGAGAGACATGATGTTGAGCAAGGTCACTGAAATAGCCTCTAACGTTTTTCGGATCTCAACTTTTCACCCTCGATACGGCATCCAATTCAACCAGTTTCTGGTCAAAGATGACGAGCCATTTATCATGCATACCGGTTTTAGGATGATGTTCTCCAACACTCTCGAAGGCGTGGCTTCCATTATCGAACCGTCGAAGCTGCGCTGGATCGGGTTCAGCCATTTCGAGCCTGACGAGTGCGGCGCCCTGAATGAATGGCTCAGAGTCGCGCCGCAGGCGGAAGCCGTGTGTAGCCTCGTCGGAAAGGCAGTCATGATGAATGATTTCTCCGACAAGCCAGCGCGCGCGTTGAACGATGGGGAGATTCTCGAAATTGGACAGCACCGCCTCCGGTTCTTATCAACGCCGCATCTGCCACACGGCTGGGATGCGGGTCTCTTCTTTGAGGAGGCCGATCGCACATTATTTTGCTCCGACCTCTTCTTGCACACCGGAGATCCTGTCCCACTAACCGAGTCGGATCTCGTAGGGCAGGCCAAAGAGGCCATCATTAACGGCCTTTCGAGCCCACTGGCGAAAGACCTGCCCTACACGCCATACACTGAAAGCACTCTGTCGAGGTTGGCAATGCTGGAGCCGACGACCTTGGCCGTGATGCACGGATCCTCCTTTCGCGGTGATGGCCGAACAGCGATTTTGGATCTTGCGGCTATCATCAGAGAGACGCATGGAAGGCCTGAAGACAAACCTTGATGCAGATCAGGCTCATCTGAAGCGCGTGATCATTCGGAGAGGCCCGCTCGCTACCCTCGCGGGACTGATTCGTTTGGCGGTGGGGGATCCGCGGCAGCCCGAAGCCGAAACGTGCGAGCGGCAGTTGGCCGCGATGGGCTGAGTTGGCGTGTCCGCGTATTTCGGCTTCGGGTTGCCGCGGGTAGAAGAAGAGGCTGACCTCTTAATTCGAGGGCTGGCAATCGGTCAACAGCGATTGCCGCAACTGCAGCGCCGTGCGGCAGACGGTCCGCAAAGATTGCGGGAGCCCGCCATCCAGATTTTGAAACCAGGATGCCGAGTACGCCTTCTCTTCCGGACCCGGCGCACCGACCTTGACGCTCACCGAATACTTGATCAGGTCACAGCAGGCAATCTCGGAGGTGGCCGCCGGAGGCAGCGCGAGTTCGGCGCTCAAGACCCAATCAACCATCGAACGCTCGAGCTCTCGAAAACTTTCGGCCGGGAGTTGCAGGCGGCATGACTTGTCCAGATTGTAAACGGTCACGTTCCCGTCCGAGTCGATCGAGATCGACCCATCTCCCCGACCGTGAAACCCGCCGGAGGAGGTGATCAGGACCTGCCATGAGTTCGAGGCCGGGGCCGGCGGAGGCTTGGGCGTGTTCGTCAAATCCTGGGCAGTCATCGATAACAGCATCGCCAAGATCGGTCCGATCAAGGCGGCATTGATCAGTTCCATACTTTTCTTCTCCTTCTACTATCGAACAGTTATCCACGGGTTTCTTGCAGCTTTTTTTCCTGAAAAAGCGGGGGAATGGCATAATATCGTGTCAGGTAGAGGTTAAACGCAGAGGCTAAACATGGACCGAAGACTCGCGTTATGGCTGGTGCCGGTCTTGACCACCATTCATAACCTGGAAGAAGCCTTGTTGATGCCGGCGCTGCTGGCGAGAAGGAACTCTTCCGTCACCGGCTTATTGCAGAAGTTGATCCCGCAGATCACCTACCGGCAATTTCTCATTGCGCTGGCCATCACCACGATCACGCCCTACTTGATCGCAGCCGGCGGCGAGCTCCGTTTGAAAGACGGCCTCGCCGTCTATCTCTTGTTGATCTTTCAGTGCCTGATGTTGATCAACGTGCCGGGTCATGGGGTGATGGCCGTCATCATGGGAGGCTATGCGCCCGGAGTGGTCACGGCGTTGGCTCTCAATCTGCCATTCTCGATCTATTTATTGAAACGGACCGGCCGGGAGCGGTGGGCAAGCCGGAGGGCGCTGCGCCTGGCGTTCGTGGCCGGCGGACTCCTGCACACTCCCGGATTGACCTTGGTGATCTTGATGGCGGGCGCCATTGACGGCCGGATCTAAATCGTGTTCATCACCGATTCAGGTCGGCCCGGCATTATTACAGAGGCCTTGGCTTCAAACCGCGAAACACACGAAAGACACGAAATTTTCAAGCTTTCGCGTCTTTCGTATCTTTCACTCTTTGGATCCCGATTACGAGGCCGACCGGCCGCCTCGACCGATCAGGCTGGCCATGACCGCCAGCAACTCCGTCATCTCGACCGGTTTCGAGATGTGTGACAGGTAACCGGAGGAGAGCGCTCGCAGCCGGTCGTCCAGGCGCGCATAGGCCGTCAGCGCGATCGCCGGAAGCCGGGTTCGGTTGCGCTCGCGTTCCAGCGCGCGCAA
>DATEFT010000914.1:0-9850 GCA_035280505.1 Blastocatellia bacterium
TCGCCCGATTCGCACGGCGCGGATTTGTGGGGAGAGATCACCAATCTCCGATTCAATCGGAACTATTGCTACAACATCCGTCAGTGTCTCCATACCGCCTCCTGGGGCGAGACCCGTTACTCCGGAGCTCAATTCAACTACAATGTCGGGCTCAAACTATCTCGCATGGGAATCGAGATTCAGAGTTTGGTCGACGATGCGGAGATCATCGGGAACTACCTGGCCGACTGGCGCAATATCGGTCAGCCCGAGGATAGCTCCTGCGCCGCACGCTACGGGTATGCTTGTGACACGATGGGGATCTCGCTGGCCTTCAGCGGACTACGCGCGACCGTCCGGGACAACGTCATCCTCGGCCCGACCCGGCGCCTCGGCGCTCCGAGCGATGGCGGCACCTCCTTCGGGATCGAGCTCTCGACCGGAGACGGCAGCGCCACGACCCATAATTACGTGGTGAACATGGCTCCCGCCATCGCCTCGAATTATGCCACCGGCAACCATGTGATCACGGACAATCGGCTGTGCGGGTCTCCCTATGCGACCCAGACGGGTTGGAACGATCGATGGCGGAACGACGGCCAGAACTCCTTCTCCGATACCTGCTCGAACGTCGAGTGGCTCTCGCAGATCCCGCCCCCGCCCCAACGACCGTTCTAAACCACGGATGGCCCAGATGGATTAAAGGTGGATCCGGTCGATCCGGCCGGTCGCGATAGATCCATCCCTTCCCTATCCGTAGGCCCGCGACGGAGCCCGGCATCGAGTGAGACGCCGGGCTCCGTCCGCATCCTCGCTCTCGACTATTCCGAGGGCTTCAACGACTGGGTGAACGGACGGCGGATCTGGCTGAATATTTGCGGAGCCCAATTGATCCACAGGCCCTGGTTAAAAGGAACCCCGGGATCATTTCTCAGGATGATTGTATTGGCGCCGCCGCCGCCGATCAGGAATTTCTGGACGTAAGCATTCACTTCAGACTGCTGCGAGGCGGGAAAGGAGCAGTGACCATGACTGGTGGTCAGCGAGTAACCCATCATGTCGGTTTCGCCGAACGCCTGCCAAATCATCCGGGCCGCGTTGGCGCCGCTCCAGGAACTCTGAGGACCGAGCCACAAGATATCATTCTCGATGATCAGGAGCGCCCGAGGCGCCACCAGTCCGATGATGGAGTGATGGTCGAACGGGAGTTTGGTTGCCGCGTTGCTGAACTGATTGAAATTCGCCCTGAACCAGACATTCTCATTCACGATTTCGGACAAGGTCTGTGTCTCCTGCCCCTGTGAAGTCATCCAATCGGAGACCCGCCAGGTGCCTGAGCCGCCGGATCCGGACTCCTGCGGGATCGTGAGCTTAATCCGTTCATCGAAGGCGCCCACCGTCAACGCGCCCTTCCCGTTCCTGGAGCATCCGGTCACCCCCAGCCGGGTCGGATCGATATTGGCGGCCGGCGTTTTTTCCAGCGCGTCTATCAAACGACTCACGCCCCACGCCCAGGCCATCAAGGCTCCGGCCGAATGACCGCGTCCATACAGGTCGTAGAACTTACCCAGCCCACGAGAGCCCGGACCGTTTTGTTGGGCAATGTCGTTATTGGGGAAGTTGATGATCGCCACTCCCAGGCTGGAGAGCACCGAATTGTTGAGGTTGGAGCCGCCGACCCCGATCATGGCCGGATAAGGGGCGCTGCCGGAACTGGGATAGGTGATTGACGCATTGAAGGAGATCGTTCTTCCATTATCGGTGACGGTGACCGTGAGTGTATTCCCGTTGCGTGAAGCCGTGGTGGCTGAAGACGGCGTGTTCGGTTTAGTGCCGTATTCGAACTCCTGGGCCAGAGCGGCGATCTCCGCGCGGCGGCAGTTCCACTCCGCCCTGGTGGTCACCCGTGAGCCGTCGATGAAGGTGAACGGATCCGGCAGGAACGGATTGTTCGGCAAAGAGGCAAAAGATGGGATTGACGGAACTCCGCACGCACCGCCTCCACCGTTGCCGCTTTGGGTGACCGTGACCGTTCGTGAGGGAACGCCGGTCGCCGAGACGGTGACGGTCGTCGTGCGGGCCGTGGCGCCGGTGTTCTCTTGCGCCGTCACCGTGACCGTTCCGTTGTTTGAACCGGAGGCCGGGCTCACCGTCAGCCACGGTTGATTGTCGGTAACCGTCCAACCAGTGTTGGACGTGATGTTAAACGTTCCGGTGCTGCCCGCGGCCGCCGCCACATTCACCGTGCCGGTTGAGACCGAGAGGGTGGCCCCTGTCGAGCAGAGATTGCTGGCGGTCGAACCGCTGCCGGTCGGCGCCGTGGCGGAGGTGGTGATGTTGATCTTATCGAGCCGCGCGCCGTCTTCACGATAGGCAAACGTCAAGGTATGGCTTCCCGCACCCAGATTGAACGTATTGGGGACTTGCGCCCAGGTCCACGAGGTCGCGGCGATATTGTTCCAGAGGATCCACGCGCCGCCGTCCATCCGGACCCACCAGGAATCGTCGTCCGCGGTCGGCGTCAAGACGCGGGCAAATACTCGGTACGTTCCGCTCTGGCTGACGCTGAATGAAAAGTTGAGAGCTCCGGCGCTATTGGTCGGAGCGCTTGAGATGCTGTTGTTGCCGGGTTGAATGACGACGTACGCTGAGTTGGAGGCGTTCGCGTCGGCCGGTCTGTTCCACAACGATCCGACCGAGGCGCACTCGGCTTCCAGCCAGATCGAGGTCGATTGCGCATTCGCCACGGCGGTGAAGAAGGTGAGCACCCCCACCGCCGAAACAATCGATCGCCGGAGAATAGAGCCTAACGTGTTCGTCGCATTCACCCTTCTTGATCGAACCGATCTCAACTGGTTGCTTCGCATCGTCTGTGCGAGGGTCTTAGACATATTGGACTCCTTTTGCTGTAGCTTGTTGATGATCTGTCTGTCCCGGATGAACTGTCAGTGACCGGCAAGACGGTCAGGCTGACCGGCCGAACGGTCAGGCGTGACAGTCCAAACATACGCGCCAGATGGCGCCACGATGATTCGTTGCGCCCTGGATTCAGTTCAGCCTCCTTCTCCGTCCGACAATTCTAAATGGTTTACAGTCTGAACAAATCCATTAAGCCTTTGGCTGTAGTTTGCATTGCGAGGTACTGGAAGTTTAATTCGAGGCATGAACTATATAAGGAGAGGCTTGGAGTTGTCAAGCATGAGGTGCCGGGTTGCCGGTCTGAAGGTCAATCACATCGCAAGGCGACCATCGGATCCACTCTCGTCGCTCGCCTTGCCGGCAACCAGCAAGCCAGCAGCGCCGCTCCGGCCATCATCAAGAAGACCAGCATGAAGGTCAGCGGATCTGTGGCGCTGATTCCATACAGCAACTGCTGCAGGATCCTGGTCAACGCCAGCGCCACCACCGTTCCAATCGCCATTCCCGCGAGCGTCAACTTCAACCCCTGGCCCAGAATCAACTGAATGATGCTGTGCCTGGGCGCGCCCAGCGCCAGGCGGATGCCGATCTCGTGGGTGCGCTGCGAGACGGCATAGGCCATCACGGCGTAGAGTCCGATCCCGGCCAGCAGCAACGCGGCTCCGGCAAACGCTCCCATGACCACGGTCATGAGCCGTTTCGGTGTGGTCCGCTCGTAGATTCTCTGGTCCAGGGTCTTGAAGCCGCGGATCGGTTGGGCCGGATCGAGTTCGGCTACGACCTGGCGAACCGAGGCCGTCAGCGCCGCCGGCTCAACCGTCGAGCGCAAGACGATGCCCATAAAAGGCAGGGGCGCCTGGGCAAAGGGCGCATAGAATCCCGGCTTGGCGGCCAGATCGAGATTATCGTCTCTGGCGTCCTCCACGATCCCGACGATCTCACCATCCTCTATGAGCCGCTGCCCGATGGCGTCCTGATCGGGGAAGAATCGGCGGGCGAAGCTCTCATTGATGATCACGACTTTGGGGGCGCGTTCATGGTCTTCCGCGGTGAAGCCGCGGCCGCGCCGTAACAACGTCCCGATCGCGTTGAAATATCCCGGCGTCACCGCTCGATAGTCCACAAAGTTCTTCTCTCTGTTTTCGGATGGCGGCCGCCCGACGATCCCGATCACCGCATTTTGATTGCCGCCCATCGGCAGCGCATCGCTGGCGCCCACCGCCGTCACACCGGGCAGCGCGGCGAGGCGCTCGATCAATCGGTGATAGAAATTGCGGACTCTCTCCCGCGAATCGTAGTCTGCCGACCTCATGATCTGAAGGCTCAACACATTTTGAGGTTTGAAACCGAAATCGTCATGCAGCATCGCCATGAGGCTGCGGAGCATGAGCCCCGCGCCGATCAGCAGGATGATGGACAGGGCGACCTCTGCGATCACCAGCGCGCCGCGCAGCCGGCCGCGCCCCCCCGCGGATGACGCGCCCTTCCTTCCCTCTTTCAAAGCTTCGTTGAGACGGGGCCGGCTCGACTGCCACGCGGGCGCCAGGCCGAAGATCACGCCTGTGAGCATCGAGACCAGCAGCGTGAAGAGCAGCGCCGTCAGATTGACGCTGAGATGATCGAAGCCCGGGGTCAACCGGGCGATCTCGTCCGGGATCGCTCCCCTGAGCAGGCCGATCGCCCCGAACGACAGGAGCAGTCCGATGAGGCCGCCCGCGAACGCGAGCAGCAGGCTTTCGGTCAACACCTGCCCGATCAACCGGCGGCGCGACGCTCCCAGCGCCAGCCGCACCGCGATCTCTTTCTGCCGCCCGAGCGCGCGCCCCAACAGCATATTCGCCACATTGGCGCAGACGATCAACAACATGAAGGCGACCGTTCCGATCAGCGGCAGCAGGAACATCTTCTTGTCCCGCGTGAAATCTTCATTCATCCCGATCACCTGCGGCGTGGGCCAGGAGTTCATCTCCAGATAGCGTTGCGGCGCCCGCTGCCAGATGGCATCGAGTTCCGCCCGGGCCTGCTCGATGCCGACGCCGGGCTTGAGCAACCCCATGGCAGAGAGGGCGCGGTCGTAACTATGCTTCATCTTTTCGTCCAGGACGTGCGGCGCCCAAAACTGGGCGTCGCCAAGGGTGAAATTGAAATTCGCGGGCATGACGCCGATCACGGTATAGGGTTTTCGATTGAACTCCACCGTTTTGCCCACGATCTCGGGATCGGAGCCGTAGCGGCGCTGCCAGAAACTGTGCCTGAGCACCACTACCTGGTCGCGCCCGGGTTCGTCATCCCACTGCTGCATGGTGCGGCCGAGCGCCGCCTTGACGCCGAGGGCCTCGAAGAAGTTGGCGGAGACATGGCAGACCAGGACCTGTTCCGGTTGAGACGTGCCGGTCAGCTCGAAAAAGCCCGCGGAATAACGGATGAGCTGCTCGAAGCTCCGGCTCTGTTCCTGCCAATCGGCGAAGACGCCGTTCAGAATGTACTTGTGTTCGTAACCGGCTTTCAGGCTCTGCGACCAGATCATGACCAGCCGCTCTTGATTCGGGAAATTGAACGGGCGCAGAATCAGCGCCTCCGCGATACTGAAGATCGCGGTGTTGGCCGCAATCGCGATCGCCAGCATTCCGACCGCGACCAGGGTGAAACCGGGCCTCTTCAACATCATCCGCAGGCCGTAGCGAAGGTCCTGACCGATGATCTCCAGGGTCCTCCATCCCCACACCTCGCGGCTGTCCTCCTTCGCCAGAGCCAGGCTGCCGAACGCTCGCCGCGCCGCATCCTGCGCTTCCTCCGGCGAGAGACCGGCCTCGATCTGTTCCCGGGTCTCCAGCTCCAGATGGGTTCGGATCTCCTCTTCCGCGTCCCGCTCGGCGCGCCGGCGGTTCAGTTTTCGCATGAGATACCTGAGTTCGTGCCACCAACGCATTGCTCGATCTCCTCTCGGTTCGTCAGTCTTCTAGTGGATTCTCTACTGGAGTATCGACCCGCTCAGGTAGAATGTCAATGGGAGCCCGGTGATGAAGATCAACCGCGAAATACGCGAAACACGCGAAAGGATCTGGCTTTCGCGTGTTTCGCGTATTTCGCGGTTTCAAATTGATCTAATCGACGGAGTTTTCAGTGGGCCGTGACGATTTCGCGAGCCGCCGCCCACTGGGCCAGATCCTGGCGGTTGATCGCGGCCGCCATCAACTCCGGGAAGAGATCCGGGGTGCAGGCGAAGGCGGGAACCCCCAATCCGGCCAGGGTCTGGGCGATCTGGTGGTCATATCCGGGGGCGCCGTCGTCGTTGAGCGCCAGCAGCGAGACCATCCGGACTCCGGAGGCCGCGAGCGAGGCGACCCGCTTGATCATCTCGTTGGCATTTCCTCCTTCATAGAGATCGCTGATCAGAACCAGGATCGTCTCGTGCGGATGCCGCACCAGGCCCTGGCAGTAACCGAGGGCGCGGTTGATGTCGGTGCCGCCTCCGAGCTGCGTCCCGAAGAGCAACTCGATCGGATCTCCGAGCTCCGCGGTCAGATCGACCACGGCGGTGTCGAAGACCACCAGATGGGTCTTGACCGAGGCCAGGGAGGCCAGCACGGCGCCGAAGATCCCGGCATAGACCACGGAGGTCGCCATCGAGCCGCTCTGGTCGAGGCAGAGGATGATATCGCGCAACGCCGACCGTTTGCGCCCGTATCCGATGCGGGTCTCGGGAATGATGGTTCGATACTCCGGCTGATAGTGTTTGAGATTGGCGCGGATGGTGCGGTGCCAATCGATCTCGGCGTGGCGCGGACGGCGATTTCGCGCCGCCCGATTGAGGCTGCCGATCACGGCCTGCCGCAGCGGATTGGCCAACCGGCGTTCGATCTCTTCGACCACGCGCCGCACGACCAGGCGGGCCGTCTCTTTCGTCTTGGCCGGCATGACGCTGTTGAGCGCCAGCAGGGTCGCGACCAGATGCACGTCCGGTTCGACCGCCGCCAGGCTCTCGGGTTGCAGCAGCAACCGTGTCAGGTTCAGGCGTTCCATCGCGTCATGCTGCAGGAGGCGCACGACCGATGACGGAAAGTAGGTGCGGATATCTCCCAACCAGCGCGCGAGATTGGGCGCGGAGCTGCCCAATCCGCCCTTGCGGTCAGAATCGTAGAGGGCGCGCAGGGCGTTATCGATGGCCAGGTCGGCGCCGCGCAGTTCCAGGCCCAGGCCGTCGGCCTCGCCGCCGCCCAGGATCAACCTCCACCGGCGTCTGCTCTCGTCTTCAATCGGCATCAGGCTTCACTCCCAAAAGTTTGGCCACCAGCGGCAGGACGGCTTCCGCGCGGGGCCGGTCGAAGGCCGAGTCGTCCCTCTCGGAGATCGTTCCGGCGCCGATGAGGCTCGTCGCCCCGCGTTTGACTCGCTCTCCCATCTGCCTTCGTTCGGGCGCGGAGAAGGTGGAGAAGGTTCGGCGCAGGAGCGGCAACAAGGAATTGAAGCCGCCGTCCGGCAGGGTCGTGACCCATTGATCCAATAGTTCCCACAGGGCGTCGTCATGCAACAGCAGCATCCCGCTGCCTTTCAGAAAGCCTTCGATCCAGGCGGCGGTCTGGGCCGGATCGTTGGCCGTCGAGAGCGCCAGGCTCAACTGGCGCGCCGAATCGTCCGCCGTGTAGCGACCGGCATCGAGCAGCAATCGGCAACTGCGGCCCGTGATCAGTCCGTGGACGCCGCGTTGATCGGCAATCTGGGCGAGCGTGTCGTGCCACGCCTGCGTCTGCTCGTCCTGCTGCAGCAAGGTGATCGCGTGATGAGCGGCCATCAGGCGTTCGAACATGGCCGCGGCCGCCTCGTCGTTGAGCGAGGCGCAGGCGGCGGGGAGGCCGACGCAGATCCGCGCCACCAACCCCTTCACGATCCCGGCCACCAGGCCCGTATCGGTCTGGCGAACATTGCCGTATCGCGCGATGTTGACGAGCGGCGGCAGCGCCTCCATGAGATGGCCGGCGTCGCCGTCCAGCGCGGCCAGCGATTGCAGCCGCGCGATCGAATGCCCGGCCGCCTCCGGCAGATCGGCCAGGACCACTCGATCGAGCGCCGCCGTCAGGGCCGCCAGGTCTTCAATTCGATCCACCTCCTGCCGGGCGCAGGCCGTGGCCGCCTCGGCGATCGTCGAGCCCCAGACTCCGGCTTCGATCAGGGCGACGATATATTCCGGGCGCCACCGCAACTGCCAGAGTTCGTGAAACGTGCTGTGGCTGCCGTTGGCCCGCTGCAATTCGCCCCAGGGAATCCCGAGCAGCAAGAGGCGGTGCAGTAACCGGCTGCGGTCGAGGTCGGTCGCATTGCGCAGATCGAGATCCAGCCGGCGTTCTCCGGCCTCCGGCGTCAATCTCAATCTCTTCTGTTCTCGCGCCAGATCTTTCGGCAGCGGCGCGATCGGCGTCTGCGTCGGAACCTGGCCGAGTCTCTCGCCGACGATCAACCGGTCGTGGATCAACCGTAACGGAACGTCGCTGCCGAAACAGAGGACGGACTGGGTGACCTCGTTCAATTCGACCAATCCCGGCGAAGATCGACCGCGCAACGCCGCCAGGGTCTCGGCCAGCCGCACGGCCTCGATCAGGTGGGCCGGAGAGACGTCGACCTCTTCGGCCCTCAGCAGGCGCGCGACCTGCGCCATCCAATGAATCTCCGGATCGTTCGGCGTCGACCACAGATGTTGGTACCATCCGGGCGAGGTGACGCCGGCGCCGTATCCGCTCTGCAGGCTCAACCTGCCGTTGGTCCAGGGAGTCCACGTCGCCTGAACTTTGACCTTCGGCAGTCCCTTGAGCCGCGCCGCGTCTTCTTTGGCCGGCGGAATATTCTTCGCTTCCAGGTTGATCGCCGGAGCGTGCCAGGCGCCGCAGATGACGGCGATCCGTTCGAAGCCTTCCCGGGTCGCCGCCCGAATCGTCTGGCGCATGAAGGCCTCGCGTTGCGCTTCGATCGGGGCGTCGGGCTCCAGGGTCGATTCACGCAGCGCCGTCATCGCTTCCAAAATGGCCGAAAAGATCTCGGCGGCCTCGCGGCGCTCCTCGATCATCTGCTCCCACCAGCTTTCACCGTCGCGGTAGCCGGCGGCGGCGGCCAGGTGTTGAAGCGGATCGTGCGAGAGCGACGGGGCCGGAGGTTCGTCCGGGTCCAGCGCCAGGCGATGGGTCTGCGGCAGATCCATAAAACGCGCCGGAATGTCATGGGCCAACGCATATCGAAGCGCCTGCCATTCGGGAGAGAAGGTCGCAAACGGATAGAAGGCCGAGCGCCGGGGGGCCTCCGCGACATAGATCAGCAGGGCCACCGGAGGCTGCATCTCCGGGTGGATGAGCAGCGGCAGCACCTCCGCCGCGTCGGGCGGGCCCTCGACCAGAACCAGATCCGGCCGCAACGACTCCAGGGCCTGACAGACGCCGCGGGCCGATCCCGGACCGTGATGACGAATTCCGAAGATATGCAAGCTCATTCGTAGTCGGTCTCAGAGGACTTCGCGACAGGCTCGATAGAGATCCTTCCATCCGTCGCGCTCTTTGATCACCGTCTCCAGGTACTCGAGCCAGACGAGGCGATCCTGGACCGGATCTTTCACGACCGCGCCGACCAGGCCGGCCGCAATGTCGGGCGCGCACAATCGCCCGTCGCCGAAGTGGGCGGCCAGAGCCAGGCCGCTATTGACGACCGAGATCGCTTCGGCCGTGCTCATGGTTCCGCTGGGCGATTTGATCTTGATCTTGCCGTCGTCGGTCTTGCCGTCGCGCAGCTCGCGGAAGATCGTGACGATGCGGCGAATCTCTTCGAGGGCCGGCGGCTCGGCCGGCAGCTCGAGCGCCCGGCCCAGGCTGTCGACGCGCCGCCGCACGATCTCCACCTCCTGCTCGGCCGTCTCGGGGACGGGCAGCACGACCGTATTGAAGCGGCGTTTGAGCGCGCTGGAGAGCTCATT
>DATEFT010000915.1:0-11982 GCA_035280505.1 Blastocatellia bacterium
CGAAGCTTGTCCGTCTCCGGCGCGGTCTCGAAATAGGCGCGAAGGACCACGAAATCGGGAGGATTTTCGGAGAACTCGATTCCGGTCGTGCCGAATGCCCAGAGCTGGGTGGTCGCCGCCGTTTCAGCGACCCTCGCGATCTCAATTTCAACTGCATGCCAAATTTTCATAAATACAGAAGTCTAGAAAAGTCTAGAAAAGTCGAAAGAACAAAGGTCAATGTTAATTTAAGAGTCGGTGGAATTTTAACCTAGGTGCCACGTCTTTAAATAATATGCCTACGTTTAGGAAATTTGAAGAGATCGAAGCCTGGAAGAAGGCATGTGAGGTCATCAGACAGATTTATACTTTATCAAAGTCTGGTGGCTTGTCTAAGGATTATTCATTACGTGACCAGATTCGTCGCGCCAGCGTCTCGGTCATAGCCAACATCGCCGAGGGGTTTGGAAGAAATTCCGAAGTTGAAGTGCAATCGCCTCTCTATGTGGCACTGGACCAGGGATATATTGAGAAACAGACTTTCAACAATCTATACCACGCCTGCTCCGAAATCTCGGGAATGTGTAAGACTTTGGCCCAACACTTGAGGCTCTAGACTTTTCTAGACTTTTCCAGACCTCTCCAGGCTAGCCCTCTTCGATTCCCAGTTCGTCGAGCGTGCGAGGATCGTTGCGCCAGTCCTGTTGCACGCGGACGAAGAGGTAGAGGCGCGCATGGCGGCCCAGGAGTTTTTCGATGTCGCGCCGGGCTTTGGTGCCGATCTCTTTGAGGGTCTGTCCGGCTCGGCCGATGATGATCGGTTTCTGCGATTCGCGTTCGACGTAGATCACGCAGTGGATCTCGGTCGCCTCTTCCGTCTCCTGCCAGCTTTCGGTCTTGACGGCGGTCGAGAAGGGCAGCTCCTGGTGGGTCTGTTCCAGGATCTTCTCGCGGACGATCTCGGCGGCGAGATTGCGTTCGATCTGGTCGGTGAAGAGTTCCGGATCGTAGAGCGGCTCTCCTTCCGGCAGGTATTCGAGCAGCTTGGTCGTCAGGATCTCTCGATTGTCGCCGGTCTGCGCCGAGACCGGAATCACCTCGGCGAAGCTGTATTCTCGGTTGTAGTGCTGGATCAGGCCCAGCAGCGGCGATTTGTCCTTCATGAGGTCGATCTTGTTGAGCAGCAGGAAGGTCGGTTTCGCCGCCTGCCTGATCAGCTCCATGGTGAAGCGATCGCCCTGGCCGGTGCTGGTCGTCGCGTCGCGCATGAGCAGGACGACATCGACCTGCGCCAGCGCATCGGCCACCAGTTGCATCATGCGCCGGTTGAGCGCGTATCCCGGTTTATGAATCCCGGGCGTATCGACAAAGATGATCTGGCCTTCGGGGCGGGTGACGATGCCTCGAATCCGCGTGCGCGTGGTCTGCGGTTTGGACGAGACCGCCGCGATATGTTCGCCGACCAGCAGATTGAGCATGGTCGATTTTCCCGCATTCGGGCGGCCGATCAGAGCGGCGAAGCCGGATTTAAACGAAGGAGCGCTCATTCAAATTTTACTCTTTCTCTCTTTTTCCGCGCTCATGGTGGAGGAGGTCTCCATGGGCTTCTCGTCATCGGCCGGTTCCAGGGCCAGTTTCTGAATCTTGACTCGCGAGACGCGGCGTTCGTCGGCTTCGATCACCTCGAAGCGCAAGCCTCTGAAATCGAGGCTCTCGCCGATCCTGGGCAGATGGCCGAGTTGATTGATGACCAGTCCCGCGACCGTCGTGAAATCGTCGGCCGCCAATTCGACGTCGAAGCGCCGCTCGATCTTGCCGACCTCGACCTGACCCCGGACGATGCTGACATCCTCGCTCGGATCGAAGATGTCGGCCTCGGTCGCCTGCGGTTCGGGTTCGTCTTCGTCCTCGATCTCGCCGACGATCTCCTCGATCAGGTCTTCGATGGTGACCAGACCGGCCAGACCGCCGTACTCGTCGATCACGATCGCCATCGGCGTTTTGGCCTTCTGCATCTCGGGCAACAGTTCGTCGATCGGTTTGGTCTCGGGGACGAAGTAGGTCGGGCGGACGATCTCGATCGCCTTCCGGTGAGACTCGCCGCTCTGCCAGTGGCGGAGCAGGTCCCGCACGTAGATCACGCCCTCGATGTTGTCGATCTGATCCCGGTAGACGGGGAGCCGCGAATATTTGGATTCGATCATGAGGTCGCGGACCTCTTCGAGCGTGGAGTCGGCGTCGGTCGCGACGATGTTGGTCCGCGGAGTCATGACCTCGGCGGCGGTGCGATCACCGAAGCGGATGATGGATTGGATCATCTCGCCCTCGTTCTCCTCGATGATGCCCTCTTCTTCGCCGACGTCGAGAAAGGCCTGCAGTTCGGTCTCGCCGTCGTCATGGTCGTCTTCGGCCCCGGTCTCGGTCTTCGACTCCGGTTCGCGTTGCAGCCCGCGCAGCGAACGGTAGAGCGGGTGGGCGATGGCGCCGAAGATCGGCCAGAGGATGCCGAGCGGAATCCTCAATCTGAGCAGGGTTCCGGTCGGGTCGTTCTGGGTGACGACCAGCGGCACGATCTGGCGGAAGATGATGACGGTCAGGATCATTCCGCCGAACGAGACCGCCAGGAAATGTTGGGGGTAGAGTTTGTGCGCCAGCGAGCTGAGCAGGATCGCGATCGAGGCGATCGAGAGATGAATCCCGAACGTGAGGGTGAAGGTGAGCCGGTGGTGATGCTCCAGGATCGAACGCCAGAAAGCGGCGTCCGGCGACTCGTCTCGATCGTTCGCGAGCAGACGTAACGAAACGTCACTCAATTCATCGAGCGCGCTCTTAGCGGTGGCCACGACGACCAGCACCATGATGAAGATGCTGGTCAAAGCTATTTCCGATTCCATATGGTGTCAGTGTTCAAACTTCGGTTGACAGGTGACGGGCATGATCTGGGGAGCCGGCGTCGATTCAGACCGGTTCTTTCGGAACCGCAAAAGACGCAAATGACGGTGAAGAATCGATCGAGTTCGCAGATCCCTCGTATTTTGCGGTGAAACCAAGCGTCCATTCCGAGCGATTAGAGCAACGCTTTTCTCAACTTTCTTTCGAGCCTCCGCATCTCGCCCTGGTCGGTTTCGTGATCGTATCCCGCGAGATGCAGCGCGCCATGAATGACCAGGTGCTCGATCTCCCGATCGAAGGTCAATCCCAGCTCGCGCGCGTAGGTGACGGCCGTCTCCACGGAAATCACCAGGTCGCCGAGATGGTTCGAGTCCGGAACCGGTTCCGGGAAATCTGCCGTTTCCCAATAGGCAAATGACAGCACATCGGTCGGGCGATCGATCCCGCGATAGTCGCGATTCAATTCCCGCATCGCGCGATCGCGGATGAAAATGACGGTCAGGGTCCGATCCTCGAGCCCGATCCGGTCAAGCACCAGACGCGCCAACCGCGCGATCTCCGGACGCCGGATCTCGTGCTGCCGCTGGCGATTGATGACCTCAATTGGTCTGTCGGACGTTTCTTTCTTCACCCTACCGTGATCAGGTTCGGTCTCGACCAACCCCGGACCAGATCTTTTCAGACTTTTCCGGACTTCACAAGACCCGCTCAGACTTTTCCCGCCTGAATCAAAGGTTGATCTTACGATTGTGATCATCGTAGGCCCTGATGATCATTTGCACCAGATGATGGCGAACGACGTCGCGTTCGTCGAAGTTGATGAAGACGAGACCTTCGATTCCGTTGACGACGCGCTGGGCCTCGACGAGCCCCGACTTGCGCCCCGAGGGTAAGTCGATCTGGGTGACGTCGCCCGTGATCACGGCTTTGGAGCCGAACCCGATCCGGGTCAAAAACATCTTCATCTGCTCGGAGGTCGTGTTCTGCGCCTCATCCAGAATGATGAACGCATCCGAGAGCGTGCGCCCGCGCATGAAAGCCAGCGGCGCGACCTCGATCACGCGCTTCTCCAGCAGCTTGGTGACGCGCTCATAATCGAGCAGATCGAAGAGGGCGTCGTAGAGCGGCCGCAGATACGGATCGACCTTATCCTGCAGATCGCCCGGCAGAAAACCCAGTTTCTCTCCGGCCTCGACCGCCGGCCGCGCCAGGATGATTCGATTGACCCGCTTCGACATCAGAAACTGGACCGCCATGGCCACGGCCAGAAAGGTCTTGCCCGTGCCCGCCGGCCCGATTCCGAAGACGATGTCGTGCTCCTCGATGGCCTCGATGTAGCGTTTCTGATTCGGCCCGCGCGCCGTGACCTGCTTGCGCCCGGCCGGATTGATCCGCTTCTGATTCTCCATCAGCTCACGGAGCGTCGAAGTCCGGTCTTCGGCGATCTGTTTGAAGGCATCGCGCAGTTCCGTGGCGGCTGGGGTGCGCCCTTCATTGAAGAGCTGGCTATAGTCTTTCAGAATGCGCTCGACGATGGCGACATCGGCTTCGTCGCCTTCGACGATCAGCTCCGCCCCCCGCCCGCCGACCTTGACGCTCAACAGCGACTCCAGGTGTTTGATATTTTGATCGTAGGGGCCGAATAATGCTTCCAACCCGCGCTCCGGCAATGTGATCTTCAAACTTCTCAGTGTTTAACCCCTCCTATTTTAAAGGACGGCGATGACTCAACCCAATTGCCCGCCGGACACCCGTTCCGACAGGGCTCCAACGGCCAATTTAATTCAAAAGCTACTACACGGCCTGTGGGGTGTCAACGGCGCATCCGACGGGCGGCCAAATCGGAGCGCCGTGTCGCGCCCTTTATTGATTGGCCGAGGTGTGATCATGGACGATCTTCCAGCCCTCCTTGAATCGCCGGAAGAGGAGCGTGTAGAGACCGCCGGGTTCCTTGCCGTCCGAGAGGGTCAGCTTCCAGCGGCCGCGCACGAGCGCGGAGCTCTCGCTCAGGGGCAGCACCTCGAGGTCTGAAAACTCGAGCCGGCCCATCTCTTTGCCCTCCGCCTGGTAGCTCTTCCGATAGCGGTCCAGCATGGCGTCCCAACCGGCCAGCTTGCGGCCGCCGGAGAAGAAGGTCAGCTCCGGCGAACGCCAGTAACCCTCCATAAACTCCTCCAGCTTTCCGGCGTTCCAGGCCGCGACCTGGGCGTCCAACACCGCGCGAATCTCGGTGACCGCCGGGCCTCCTTTCTTCTCCGACCCGCTCTTCTCGGAATGGACTGAAGAGGCGGTCTGGGCCGACGCCGCGGATCCTCCTGGGCCGGCTGGGCCGGCCGGGCCGGGCAGGCAGAGCAGCCCTAGCAATGAAGCGAACAGCGAGATCAGAAATCGCAGTTTTGTTGATCTTATGCGCGTCATCTTGATTGATCACCTCAGTTTTGGAACTACTGGTTGTGAAAGTTTGAAAAGGCTTACTTGAAATCAGCAAGACCTCTTCCGGGAGACAGCATGTTAAATTATTTTATAAGTCAATAGTATCGTCAATTTACCGGCTTCAGGCGCATTCTGGGTCTTGAGTCCGGGATACCCCAGGCTGCTATAATTAGCCCGATATGTCAGACAATTACTTCTACACACCCGAGGACGAGCCAAGCACCTCACGGCGCTCATCGAGAGTGTCTTCGCGCCCCAATCAGTTGACCAGAGTTGCGATGAAGCTGGAAGAGTTCTTCCGCGATCCGGCTCTGGGGGCGCTGACAGTGCTGACGGTGATTGCCGGCGCACTGACTGGGTTGGTGCTGGCCTATCAAGCGAGCTTCACCTCTTTCGCGATCGAAGTCGATGCCCTGGCGGAGTATCCGGTGCCTCTGATCACGACCGTCTATGCCGACGACGGCAAGACGAAGATCGGAGAGCTGTCGCTCGAGCGGCGCATTCCGATCGAGTATCAGCAGATTCCGGAGCGGTTGAAGCAGGCGATTCTCTCGATCGAAGACACGCGCTTCTATCAGCACATCGGGGTCGACCCGGTGCGGATTCTCGGCGCGACGGTCCAGAACGTGCTGCTCCGGCGGCGCGCCCAGGGAGCTTCGACGCTGACTCAACAGTTGGCGCGCGATCTCTACCTGACCCGGGAGAAGACCTACACCCGCAAGCTCAAAGAGATCATGTACGCCCTGCAGATTGAACGCGTCTATACCAAAGAGCAGATCTTGACGCTCTACTGCAATCAAATTTTTCTTGGTGGCGGGGCTTATGGATTTCAGGCGGCGGCGAAGTACTATTTCAGCAAAGAGATCAAGGACCTGACTCTGGACCAGTACGCGCTGTTGGCTGCGTTGCCGAAGGGGCCGCAGCAGTTCTCGCCGGTCTACAAGGCGAAGGCCGCCAAGGACCGGCGCAACCTGGTGCTGCAGGCCATGGCCGATGCCGGATACATCACGACGGCCGAGGCCGAGACGGCCAAGAACAAGAGTCTCGGCACGGTCCTCGACGATCCGCGCGGCAAGAACGACCGGTCGCCCTACGCCTACTTTGTGGAAGAGGTGCGCCAGGAGTTGCAGCGGATCATGGTCTCCGACAAGCATCAACAGGATGCGAGCGCCGTCTACAAGGATGGTCTGAGCGTCTACACGACCCTCGATCCTCAAGCGCAGCAGTGGGCGGTCGACGCCGTGCGCTCCGGCGCGAATGCCTACGAGAAGCGCCACGGGTGGAAGGTCGGGTTCTACAACGTCATCGCCAAGGAGAATGTCGGGCTCGAGGGCTATCGCCATCCGTCGTGGATCTCCGTCCCGCAACCCGGAGACATCGTGACCGGGTTGATCACCGACGTCAACGAGCGCGCGACCTATGCCTCGTTCGGGGGCTACTCGTCGCTGCTCACGGCCGAACAGACCAAGGTCCTGGGGAAACCTCCCGCCCGGCTCTTCCGCCGCGGCGATCTGGCTCAGTTCAGGGTCCTGGAACGGGACGAGAACCGGAAGGTGTTGAAGGTGAGGCTCGAACCGGAGCCGGATGTCCAGGCGGCCCTGATCCTGGTCGACGTCAAGAGCGGCGAGATCAAGGCGATGGTCGGCGGCTACAACTTCGCGACCAGCAAGTTCAACCATGCGACGCAGGCCAACCGCCAGACGGGTTCGATCTTCAAACCCTTCGTCTATGCGTCGGCACTGGAACAGGGGCTCAAACCCGACGATATCGTCGACGATTCGCCGTTCCGCCAGGGAGCCTGGGAGCCGCACAATTACGACAATACTTTTATGGGGCCGATTCCGATCCGTCAGGCGCTGGCCCTCTCCCGGAACATTCCGGCCGTGCGCGTGCTCGACGAAATCGGCGTGCGAAACGCCGCCGACCTCTCGAAGCGGATGGGACTGCCCAACGCCATGGCTCCGTATCTGCCTTCGGCGCTGGGCGCGACCGAAGAGCCGCTCCTGCCGCTGGTCTCCGCCTACGCGGCCTTCGCGAACAACGGGGTTCGCGTCGAGCCGACGCGCATCCGCAAGATCGTCGATCGATACGGCAATGTGCTGGACCAGGCGGAACCCAAATCCTATAAAGTCCTCTCCGACTACATTGCGGCCCAGATGGTCGACATGATGAGGGGCGTCGTGCAGTTCGGGACGGCCCGGGCGGCGGTCAGCCAGGGACACCCGCTGGCCGGCAAGACCGGAACCGTCAACGAATCGACCGATGCCTGGTTCCTCGGTTACACCCCGACGGTGGCCTGCGGGGTCTGGATCGGATACAGCGATCAGAAACGCCCACTCGGGAAGGGCGAGACGGGCGCGAGCGCCGCGTTGCCTTTCTGGAACGAATTCATGTCCAAGTACCTGAAGGACAAACCGAAAGGCAAGTTCTCGCCGATTCCGGAGCTGCCGGACGACTTGAGGCAGATCCAGATCGTCAGACAGCGCGAACACCAGCAGGAACTGGCGAAGCTGGCCATCCGCAGCGGAGAGATTCTGCCGGGCTCGGACGACGTTCCCAATCTGGATCCGCTGGAGGGCACTACGCTCTCTCCGGAGAACAAGACGCCCACGCCCAGCCGGCCCGCGCCTCCGCCGATTGTAGACGAGCCGCTCCCCACCACGAGGGTGGATCAGAATACGAAGGTCGTCAGGTCTCAGCCCGAGGCCAAACCCGTTCGGCAGGAAGAGCCGGCGCGAAAGGGTAAGAAGGGCAAGAACGAAGATCCTTGAGGATTAGGGATTAAGACCGCGAAATACGCTGAATCCCTCTATCACGCGTATTTCGCGGTTCAAGTGAGAGCAAAAATAGCCGAATCAGTCAGCTCCATCGTACTCAGTACTTTGCCAACAAAATTGAGTTATCAACCGCGAACCGCGCGAGACACGCGAAGAGTCGTTGACGTCGTGTGTTCCGAGTCGGCCGTGGTTTGGAGACCGATCTGGTCGGCAAGGCCCTCAGTACTTGGAAAAGTGAGTCTTTTGAATTCGGATTCTAAACCGCGAAAGACGTGAAAGACGCGGAATCAAATACCTTTCGCGTCTTTCTTGTGTTTTGCGGTCGATCAATCGATTTGGCGGGCCAGGCACTCAGTATTCATCGTTGAATTTATAACCGACTCCCCAGACGGTCATCACCAGTTGAGGTTGATCGGGACTCTCCTCGATCTTCGCTCTCAATCGATTGATGTGTGAATCGATCGTGCGGTCATAGCCGCTGTATGCGTAATCCCAGATCTTTTCCAGCAGATATTTCCGGGAGAAGACGCGGCCTGGGTTGGCGGCAAAGAGCAAGAGCAATTCGAATTCCTTCGGGGTCAATTCCACCAGACGTCCGTCAATCGTGACTTCTCGGCGGGTCGGATCGATCCGTAACGGGCCGCGCACGATCGGCGCCTGTTCCGGATCGCTCGAGTTGGCGCTCACGGCCCGCGTGCGACGCAAGAGGCTCTTGATCCGGGCTTCGAGTTCGCGAAGACTGAAGGGTTTGGTGAGATAGTCGTCCGCGCCCAACTCCAGGCCCAGGACCTTGTCGACGAGATCGTCTCGCGCGGTCAGCATGATGATCGGGAGCATGGCGTTGCGCTCCCGGATCCGGCGGCAGACGCTCAGACCGTCGAGCCGCGGCAGCATCAGGTCGAGAATCACCAGGGTCGGACGAAGTTCGAGCGCCATGCGGGCTCCGCTCTCGCCGTCGCCGGCCGTGATCACTTGATACCCGGTGTGGCGAAAGTAGTCGCCGATCATGCGTTGCAGGGCGGGATCGTCCTCGACGATCAACAGTTTCTCGCTCTCGGCGCCGGAGGTTTCGTTCGTCGGTTCAGATAGGGTCGGACCGTGATTCGTCATGGCATTCCTCAGCTCGCAGTCTGGAGTCGGTGGAAGACCTCGATGAACTCTGATCGATCGAGGCCTCGACGAGGCCGGTGCCGGGGGCGAATCGATTCGGTTCATCATCGATCTGGTGCTCGTGACTCAAGTTGACACCAGTATCATATGTCGCTGAGTCTGGATGGAGCAAGCGACAGACTTTTTTCGAAGCGGGCGGTTTTTTCAAAATCGAAGCTTGACAAAGAGTGCCGACGCGCCAATAATCCACGCCCGCTTTTCGATGTGTTCATTCTTTGTGTGTACTGTTCGGCGATTCATATCTTAGTAGATGTATTCATATCTTCTAAAGTATAGAATTCTAGGGAGCGAATTCGAAGGTTGATTCTCAACTCCCGGGGCGCGGGCGCTTCTTTGCGGAGGCGCGCGGCACGGGCGAGTTGTCAGAAGGGAAGATCGGTGTGTCTCTGAAGACCGGGTCAAACGCGGCCGCGGGCGGAGGCGACGGCGGTTCGGGCATTCCCGAACTGACGTTCCTGCGGAGCGGCAAGGTGAGGGACCTCTACGAAGTGGATCGCGATCATCTGTTGATCGTCGCCAGCGATCGCATCTCCGCTTTCGACTGCATCCTGCCCGATCCGATTCCGTATAAAGGGCAGGTCCTGACGCAGATCACCCGCTTCTGGACTTCGCGATTCGGAGACCTGGTCCCGAATCATCTGGTCGCCGCAGATCCGATCGACTTCCCGGAATCGCTTCGCGCCCGGCTCTCCGCCGACTCGCTGGCCGCTCTGGAGGGGCGTTCCATGCTCGTCCGCAAGGCCGAGGTGGTCCCTTTCGAGTGCGTAGTGCGCGGATACCTGGCCGGTTCGGGATGGAAGGAGTACCGCCAGACCGGCGCGGTCTGCGGGCACCGATTGCCGGCCGGCTTGACCGAATCGGCGCGATTGCCGGAACCGATCTTCACTCCGGCCACCAAGGCCGAGACCGGACACGACATCAATATCTCGGTCGCCGAGATGTCGCAGCAGCTCGGAGCGGGGCTGACCGCCCGGCTGGCGGAGATCAGCCTCCGGTTGTATCGCGAGGCGGCCGACTATGCCGCCACCCGGGGCATCATCATCTGCGACACCAAGTTCGAATTCGGAGTTCGCGCGGGAGAACTGCTCCTGATCGATGAGGTGCTGACCCCGGACTCATCACGTTTCTGGCCGCGAGCCGCCTATGCGCCGGGCGCCTCGCAGCCCTCGTTCGATAAACAGTTTGTGCGCGACTATCTGGAAGGACTCGATTGGGACAAGACGCCGCCGGCGCCGCCGCTGCCGCTCGAAGTGATCGCCGCGACCAGCGCCAAGTATCTGGAAGCCTTCCGTCTCCTCACCGGCCAATCGTTGAAGGATGCCTGCTGATCGTCGGCCGGCGCCGGTTCGGAACGGCGGGCTCCCGAGTCCGGTCCGAGTCCAGATAGTTTGAAATCCGATCCATGGTCACCCCGGGTCCACTCGAGACCGGACCATCGGTCGTGTCGATTGATTGAAAAAATGGCCCAGATCGATCACCGGCTTCGATTGCCCCATCCTCCTCACCCATCAGCGAGGATCTTTGCTATTCATTGTTGCTATCGATGCAGGCAGAGCTGTGTCTATCGGCCGCGGGCGGTCTGGGAGAAGTTATGGAGAAGGAGGCTTTAAACAAGCAGATGAAAGCAGAACTCGATGCGCTCGTCGATCAGATGATTACCCGTGGGATTCTCTTCGAGGAGGCCGTCAAGGAATTCGAGAAGAGATTCATTCTGAGCGTGGTCGATCGTCACCATAACAACCTCTGTCGCGCCGCCAGCGAACTGGGCATTCATCGCAACACCCTCAGCAAACGCCTGCAGGAGTATCAGGACGGCAATCTCCTCTATCCCAATCTCCAACGCCGCCGCCTGGTCGCCCCGCGCCATAAATCGAGGACTGAATAGCCTAAGGATCTTTTAAGGATTGCAGATTTCAACCCCCGCAGTCCCCGCTCGAAGCTCCCCGTTGAAACCTCCCCACATGAATCTGCTCCCGATTTGAGACGCCATCGGACTTCAGCTCTTAGCCGTTACGTGACCAGTTATTAAGATCTTACAGATTGACAGCCGGAACGGGTCTGTCTATACTTAGCACTCCCACGTAGGGAGTGCTAATAGCCCGATCTTATAATCTGATTGCTATTAAACTTGAGTATCCATTGCTCAGAGTCGACTACTGTGGGTAACAGTCAAAAAATCAATTCAGAACAATTCCAACCAAGGAATGAAAGGAGTTTTCTCGATGGCAACAAAGATTCGTCCGCTCAACGACCGCATCATCGCGCGCCGGGTAGAAGATCAGGAGCAGATGCGAGGAGGGTTGTACATTCCGGACACGGCGAAGGAGAAGCCGCAGGAGGGTGAAGTGATTGCTGTCGGCAACGGGAAGTTGCTCAACGACGGCCAGCGGGTGGCGATCGACATCAATGTCGGCGATCGCATCCTGTTCGGCAAGTACGCGGGGACCGAGGTCAAGCTCGATGGCGAAGAGTTTCTGATCCTGCGCGAAGATGACGTGTTGGGCGTGGTCGAAGGGTCGGCCAAAGGCAAGACCGCGAAGTAGACCCGTGGCCCGCGAGGAACCGCGGGATATACCTGGAGGAGATAGAGAAAGTTATGGCTAAACAAGTTATTCACGGCGAAGATTCGCGTCAAGCGATTCTGCGTGGCGTCAATCAACTGGCTGACGCCGTGGCGATCACCTTGGGTCCCAAGGGGCGCAATGTGGTCATCGACAAGAAGTTCGGTTCA
>DATEFT010000916.1:0-5294 GCA_035280505.1 Blastocatellia bacterium
GGGTCAATCCGACTCGCGATCCTCATCATAACGAAAAGGAAGCGTGACGGCAAAA
Source organism: Blastocatellia bacterium (assembly GCA_035280505.1). Classification (GTDB taxonomy): domain Bacteria; phylum Acidobacteriota; class Blastocatellia; order RBC074; family RBC074; genus JAKEHZ01. The sequence goes on from DATEFT010000916.1 coordinate 56, forward strand.
GCGCAAATCGGTTTACGTTTGATCGGTTTTCTGTTTGCGTCTGATCTGGTTTGATCTTAGACTAGAAAAGTTCTTGCAGCTCGTTAACCAACCTACCGCTCGGGGCAAGTGATGAGGTAAATTCTGGCGAGACAAAAGGATAAGACAGGGATCCATGGCGTTTTGTACGAATTGCGGCAACAGACTGAGTGATGATGCGACGAAATGCGATGCTTGCGGCACACTAATTGTACCTGCTAAGCCGAACTCACCGGATGCCCCAATTTCCGGTAGTCAATCTACTTCGAACGACTACAACACCCAAGGCAGCACACTGGACCTGACTGACGCGCGCGATACCTCGATTGGCGGGGCCTCATCTCGCCAGTTGGTCGGCGGGCAGATCGGGCGCGTGCTCGGAGGCCGATACCAGCTCGATCAATGCATCGGCGCGGGCGGGATGGGCGAGATCTATCGAGCCCGCCGGCTGCACATCGGCGACACGGTCGCCGTCAAGGTCTTGCGCGCGGATGTGGTCGAGAACGAACAGTCCCGGCAGCGTTTCTATCGCGAGGCGCGCGCGGCCGCGATGCTCCATCATCCGAACGCCGTCGTCATTCACGACTTCGGCGAAGACGTCGATCGTACCGTCTACATCGTCATGGAGTTGCTGGTCGGCCGCAGCCTCCGGCAGTTGCTGGTCGATGAGGGATCGATCGGCACTCTGCGGGCCTACGGGATCATCCGCCAGGCGTGCGCCGCGCTCGACGCGGGGCATCGGAACGGGATCATTCATCGCGATATCAAGCCGGACAACATCTTCATTCTGGATAGCAACGACGGCACCGATCACATCAAAATCCTGGACTTCGGGATCGCCAAGCTGTTGGACAGCGCCGCCGAGACCGCGAGCATGGAGCAGCGGTTGACCAACATGGGAACGGTGATCGGCACTCCGCACTACATGTCGCCCGAACAATGCCGGGGCGAGGAGGCCGATGCGCGATCGGACATCTACAGTCTGGGCATCGTGCTCTATGAGCTGCTGACGGGAGTCGCGCCTTTCGTCGGCAAGACTCCGACGGGAATCGCCATCAAGCATGTGACCGAACAGCCGCGGCCGCCCCGGGAACTCAATCGCGGGATCACGCCTTCGGTCGAAAGAGTCGTGCTGCGCGCGCTGGAGAAACATCCGGACGCCCGCCATCAGACGGCTCTGGATCTGGCGCGGGACTTCGAGGCGATGCTCAACGAGAACCCGGATACCCTCCGTTTTCCCGCCGTGGACGAATTCGATCCGACCCGGCGGTTGGGGCCGACCTCGACCGATCCGCGGGAGGCGGCCGAGACCAGCGAGCAGCAGGCCGCCACCATCGACCTCAAGGCCCATGAGACGGCCCCTGCGGTGCCGAGAGGCCTCCCGGCTGCGCCGAGACCGGCCGCGCCGAGACCGGCGCCGCCGAAACCGGAGCTTCCGGCTCGCCGCAAATCGCGCGCGCCGTTCTATGTCATGGCCTTCATCGTGCTCGTGGGCATGGCCGCGGCCGCTTTCTGGCAGATCAAATTGCGCGCCGAACGGGCCGCCGAGAGCGCCCTGGCGGGCGCCGTCATGGCCTCGCCGACTCCGGAGAGTTCGCCGTCGCCGTCGCCGTCGGCCGAACCGGTGGGGCCTTCCGGGATGGTCTATGTGCCCGGAGGCACTCTCCAGATCGGACGGGACGCCGGAGGCGACGAGAATGAGCGGCCGGCGCATGGCGTGGCGGTCAGTCCCTTCTTCATCGATCGCACGGAGGTGACCAACGAGCAGTACCGCAAATTTCTGGAGGCGACCGGATACCCGCAACCGCCCTCCTGGTCGGCGAACCGTTATCCGGAGGGGCAGGATAAGTACCCGGTCGTCGACGTGACCTGGGAAGATGCCAAGGTCTATGCCGCCTGGATGGGGAAACGATTGCCGACGGAAGAGGAATGGGAGTTCGCCGCCCGCGGTCCGGAAGGCCGCATCTATCCGTGGGGCAACGAATGGGTGCCGAATATCGCCAACGTGGCCACCTCCGAGAGCGAGAAGCGCCAGTTGGCGCCGGTCGGCCGCTTCTCGAACGGCGCGAGCCCCTATGGCCTGCTCGATCTCTCCGGCAATGCCTGGGAATGGACGGCCAGCGATTACCAGGCCTATCCCGGCGGCAAGGTCCTCTTGCCCGCCGGCTACGGAAATCTGAAAGTGATTCGCGGAGGTTCCTACGAGAGCACGCCGGAATACGCGACCGCCACGTTGCGGCGCGGCCGGCCGGCTACCCGCAAGGACTGGCCCGAGAATACACCGGCCGATTATTCACAGACGGGCTTTCGTTGCGCCCAGGATGTGAAATAGCTTTTGAATCGGTACCGCGAGCGACGGATCCGTTTATTCAACTGCAAACTGAAACCGAAGACTCAAATGAAGAGACACCTGTCATACCAAAATTCTCTCCAGTTGGTATTGCTCCTCTTCGTGGTTGGCCTCGCTGCTCACCTGATCAGGGCTCAGGGGCGGAGCGGCGATTTGCCAGGCGCAAGACCAACTCCGACTCCCTCCAGAGGGTCCTCCAGAGGAGGGCGGCCCACTCCCACGGTCGCGCCGGTCTCCAATAACCTCAACTTCAATCTGCCTCTCAAAGGCCGTCTGGATCCCAAGTCCTCGACCAAGGCTCCGAACGGGAATTCGTATGAGGAGTATCTTCTGAAGGCGAAGAGCACGGACCTCCTGGGGATTCAGTTTCAGAGCGATGACGAGTCGCTCTATCTGCAGATCTTCGATAAGGAGAACAATGAGATCCCCCTGGCCAGGGACTTTACGACCGGCGGGTTCAAGATCGACACGCGTAACCAGGGGCTTCCGAAGGATGGGGAGTATCGAGTTCGCGTCAGCGGGCTGATCACCGGCAAAAGCGTCCTCCCCTTCACGGTGACGGTCAACCGGTTGGGACTGGTTCAGGACATCTACAACGAACGGTTCCAGCAGATCGTCGGAAATTTCCGCGAATCCGATCCGGCCTCGGTGGACGACACCATGTCCAAGCTGCTGGAGCTGGCCACCGATGACAGCTTCAAACCGGGGGCGTTCGAGTATCTGGGTTTGATCTACCTCTATCATCGCCGGAATTTGGAGAAGGCCGAGTTCGTCATGGAACAGGCGATCCGGGCCAACGGGGCGGCGTTGATCAAGATCTCGTTCGACAGCCAGTGGCGGCAATTGGCCAGGTCGAAGTCCGGAGAGTTCAACTGGCAGGATCCACGTTCGGGGTGGCTGCGCATCCGCCCCAACCAGTTGACCATTACCGATCCCAGCCAGAAGGAACTCGCCAGCGTCGCCGGCGCGAAGATCACGGAGGTCGCCCGGGGCTTCACCGGCAACAACAATCTCGTGAAGATCACGGCCGACGGCGTGCGCAAACCTTACATCTTCCTGCCCGACAGCAAGGAGCAGGGAGAGGCGGAGCTGGTCATCAAATTGATCCAGAATCACGTCATGAGAAAGAACAACTGAAACTTATGAATCTTTGGGGAGGCCGCTTTGTCGGCGAAACCGATCGACACTTTGCGGCATTCAACGCGAGCTTCCGTTTTGATCGCCGTCTGATCTTTGCCGATCTTCGCGCCTGCGCGGTTCACGCCCGGGCTCTGGGCCGCGCCGGAATTCTGCCGGCCGCGGAGGTTCAAGCCATCACGGCCGGTCTCGAGCAGATCGGAGCGGCGGCGGCCGAACCGGGTTACCTGGACCGGCCCGAATTTGCCGGGACCGAAGACGTCCATAGTTTTATCGAGGCCCGCCTGGTCGAACTGATCGGCCCGGCCGGTTACCGGTTGCATACCGGCCGCAGCCGGAACGATCAGGTCGCCGTCGCGACGCGGCTCTTTCTCCGCGACGAGATCACGCGCCTCGATCAATTGATCCGCGAGACCCAGCTCGCGCTGGTCGAACTCGCCGAGCGTTACCGCGACGATCCGCTGCCGGGCTATACCCATCTGCAGAAAGCCCAGCCGATCCTCTTCGCCCATTTCCTGCTGGCCTATTTTCAGATGCTGGCCCGTGACCGCGAACGATTGGGCGAAGTCCGGGCGCGCACCGCCATCCTCCCGCTCGGCTCCGGCGCGCTGGCCGGCGGCAACTTTCCGGTCGACCGCGAGTGGATGGCCGCCCAGCTCGGATTCGAAGGCGTGACCGGCAACAGCCTGGATGCGGTCAGCGATCGAGACTATCTGATCGAACTGGTGCATGCCGCCGCCCTGACCATGATGCATCTCTCGCGGTTGGCGGAGGACCTGATCATCTATTCGACCCAGGAGTTCGGGTTCATCAAACTCGGCGACGCCATCGCGACCGGGAGCAGCCTCATGCCCCAGAAGAAGAATCCGGACTCGCTCGAACTGATCCGGGGCAAGTCCGCGCGCATCTTCGGCCACCTGACGGGCCTGCTCGTGCTGGTCAAGGGCCTGCCGCTCGCCTACAACAAAGATCTGCAGGAGGACAAAGAGGCGCTCTTCGATACCCTCGACACCGTGAGTGACAGTCTGCGGGTGACCGCCACCGTCCTGCGCAACCTCGAGTTCAATCGCGAGCGGGCGCGGAAGGCGGCCATCACCGACTACACCAACGCCACCGAACTCGCGGACTATCTGGTCAACAAGGGGCTCGAATTTCGCAAAGCCCATGAGATTATCGGCCGGATCGTGGTCTCGGCCGTCGATCAGGGCAGGGAACTGGCCGACCTGACCCTCGCCGAGTTCAAACAGTTCTCGCCGCTCTTCGAAGAGGATCTCTTCGCCGCGATCTCCCTCGAGAGCGCGCTGGCCGGCAAACGCCAGACCGGCGGGACCGCTCCCGAGCGAGTCAAAGAGGAACTCGCCAAAGCCAGGGCCTCTCTCGGCCAATCCTGACCCATCCTTTATCAATTGCGAAAGACGCGAAACTCACGAAATTAATTGATTTAGCGAGTTTCGCGTCTTTCGCAATTGAAGTTGTCATATTGCCACGGGTTAATTGTAGGGGTTGAGTATGGGGATTACTGGCGAGAGGCTGCGTCTGAAGATTAGTAGAGCCGGTCATAAGGCTTGGGACCTTAATGCCGGCTCAAAACTGCTGATGTCCTCACCCCATCAACAGTCAGATTGGTTATATTTTTGCCACAATTCCGTTTTTAATGTCAAGTGTAATTAGGAGGTTCATATCAATTGCTTTAAGTGGCGTCCTTGCTGATAGTTGTGGAGCCGGTTCGGAGCT
>DATEFT010000917.1:0-2681 GCA_035280505.1 Blastocatellia bacterium
CAACAGCTCCAAATCTCCGATCAGCCGCCCGGGATCTTCCACCGCCGACTCCAGCACCCGCAGATAGTGGCGCGCCATCTGCTCCATCCGCCACCGCTCGAACAGGCCGCGGTTGTAGAGCCACGCGATCGCCAGCTCTCCCTCGCTCTCCCACGCGTGCACCTCCAGGTCGTAGTGCACTCTCAACCCTGCGTTCTCGATGGGCTCGACCGTCAGCCCTTCCATCCGCTCCGGCACTCTCGGCGCGTTCTGCAGGGCGAAGATCACCTGGAAGATCGGCGTCCGATCCAGACTCCGCTCCGGCGAGAGTTCCTCGACTAACTTCTCGAACGGCACCTCCTGATGCTCGTATGCCTCCAGCGCCGTCCTTCGTACCTCTCCCATCAACTCACTGAAGTTTCGCCCCGGCTCGATCTTCACCCTCATGGCCAGCGTGTTGACGAAGAACCCGATCAGCTCCTCCAGCTCCGCCTCCTGCCGGTTTGCGATCGGCGTCCCCACCACCACCTCTCCCTGCCCGCTGTAACGGCTCAGCAACGCGCCGAAGCCCGCCAGCAAGGTCATGTAGAGCGTCGCCGCCTGATCCCGGCTCAGCCTCTTCAATCCGGCCAACTGCTCGCCGGTCAATTGAACCTCGTACAGCTCCGCCTCGAAGCTTCGAACTGCCGGGCGCGGCCGATCGGCCGGCAACTCCAACTGCTCGGGGATCCCCGCCAACTGCCCACTCCAATAGGCCAGCCCATCTCGCAGCCCCTCGACATCCTGCCGCTCCCAAATCGCATAGTCCGCATACTGCACCGGCAGGGGCTCCAGCGGAGTTGTTCGACCTTTCCGAAATGCCTCGTAGAGCGCGGTCAGCTCCCGGTTGAAGACCGCCTCCGACCATCCATCCGAGACGATGTGGTGCATCGTCCGCAGCAGCACGTGCTCGCTCTCGCTCAGTCTCAATAGCCGCAGCCGCAGCAGCGGCCCCCGCGCCAGGTCGAAGGGCTCACCTTCATTCCGGATCAAGGCCTCCTGCAGCCGGGCCGCTCGTTCCGGCTCCGCCAAACTGCTCAGGTCCTCGACCGGCAGCTCGATCTTCAATTGCGGCTCAATGATCTGGACCGGCTCTCCCTCCAGCTCCGCGAAGCGGGTCCGCAGGCTCTCGTGCCGCTCGACGATCGTATTGAGCGCCCGCTCCAACGCTTCCCGGTCCAGCTCTCCCCGCAGCCTGAGGGCCACCAACATGTTGTACTCCGTGCTGGTGCCTCCCAATCGGTCCAGGAACCACAACCGCTGCTGTCCATAAGAAAGCGGCAGGCGCTCGGGCCGTTCCACTCTCACCGACGGAGCCTCCCTCCGGCCGGCCGCTCTCAACCGTGGGCCGAGTTCCGCCACGCTCGGCGATTCGAACAGTATCCGGATCGCCATCTCTGCTCCCAGGACGTTGCGAATCCGCGTCGCCAGCCGCGTCGCCAGCAACGAGTGGCCGCCCAGCTCGAAGAAGTCGTCGTCGATCCCCACCCGCTCTACTCCCAGAACTTCGGCGAAGAGCGCACAGAGAATCTCTTCCCGCGGGTTGCGCGGCGGCTGCCAGGACTCCGCTGAAATCCATTCCGGCTCCGGCAGGGCCCGGCGATCGAGCTTTCCGTTCGGCGTCAACGGCAGCGCCTCCAGCTCCACGACCGCCGCCGGCACCAGATATCCCGGCAGTCTCCGGCTCAACTGGTGCCGGATCGCGGAGGGATCCAGTTGCCGCCCGCCGGCCGCCACCACATATCCCACCAGGCATCTCTCATCGGCCCGATCGGTTCGCGCGATGACCACCGCCTGCGCCACTCCCGGTTGTGCCCGCAGCGCCGCCTCGATCTCTGCGGGCTCTATTCGAAATCCGCGAATCTTCACCTGCTGATCGCTTCTCCCCACGAACTCCAGCGCTCCGTCCGCTCTCCATCTCACCAGATCCCCCGTCCGGTACATTCGCGTCCCGGGCTCTCCGTGCGGATTCGCCACGAACCGCCCGGCCGTCAGCGCGGCCCTCTTCAGATATCCTCGCGCCAGCCCCGCGCCGGCCAGGTAAAGCTCTCCCGTCACTCCCACCGGCACCGGCCTCAACCTCGAATCCAGACAGTAGACCTTCGTATTCCAGACCGGCCGCCCGATCGGCGTCCCGATCTCCCTCGATAACGGTCCGCTCAGCGTCGCGCAGATCGTTGCCTCGGTCGGGCCGTAGGCATTGATCACTCTTCTCCCCGCCCACCACTTCGACGCCAGCTCGGCCGTGCACTCTTCCCCTCCCACGACCAGCGTCTGCAGATCTCTCAACTCTCTGGCATCCACACTCGCCAGGGTCGTCGGCGGAATCAGCGCATGGCTGATCCGCTGCTCCTCCAGCAAGCGGCCCAGCCACTCACCGCCCATCAGGCCGCTCCCCGAGAGCACCAGCGCCGCTCCGCTCGTCAACGCCATCAGCAGTTCCATCACCGCCGCATCGAACCCCGGCGAGGCCAGTTGCAGCACTCTCGACTCTCCCGTCAGAACAAAACGCTCGATCTGCGCTCCGGCCAGGCTGGCCAGGCCGTTGTGCGTAACGACGGTCCCCTTGGGAGTTCCGGTCGAACCGGACGTGTAGATCAGATAGGCCGGGCTCTCCGGACTCAACGGAGTTCGGCGATCCGCATCCACGGGGTTTCTCGCCG
>DATEFT010000918.1:0-18094 GCA_035280505.1 Blastocatellia bacterium
GATCATCGACGAATTCAAGGCCCGGCAGAACAACCTGGGCGTCGGCAGCGACATCCAGGTCTTCGGGCGGCAACTGAAAGTGGCGGGAATCTACGCGCCGGAATCCGGGTCCCGGATCAAAATGGATCTGGCGACCTTACAGGGGTTGCTGGGCGCCGAGAACAAGTGCACTTTTATCCTGATCAAAATAGTCGACCCGAACCAGGAAGAGATCGTGCAGGGACGCATCAATACCGCCCTGCCCGGAAATTTGCCGGTCCTGACGCGCGACATCGCCCTCGGATTCGGACGCGCGTTTCCGGCGCTGGACGGGTTCGTCAAGGCCGTCCTCTCACTCTCGATCGTGGTCAGTTCGCTGGTCATCCTGCTGGCGATGTATACGACGATCACCGAGCGCACGCGCGAAATCGGAATTTTAAAGTCGCTCGGGGCGTCGAAGCGGTATATCATCGGCGTGATCGAGAAGGAAGCGATTGTCATTAGTCTAATCGGCGTACTGGTGGGATTGATCCTGGCTGTGATCGCAAGCTGGGTGATCGAGCGCAAGACTACTTTGAGTCTGGAATTTCACTGGTCATGGATCTTAACCGCATCGGCGATTGGCCTCTTCTCCGGCGTGCTCGGCGCGCTCTATCCGGCGATCAGGGCGGCCAATCAAGACCCGATTAAAGCATTGGCGTACGAATGATCTCAAATTTAAAAGCTCCTATCTCAGAGCTTCGTGACTCAGGGATGAACGCAATTCTGCACACCGAAAATCTGATCATGACCTACCGGATAGGCAAGATGGACGTCTCCGCGCTGCGCGGACTCAATCTGGCGATCCGGCCCGGCGAATTCGTCTCCATCATGGGTCCTTCCGGCTGTGGCAAATCGACCCTGCTCCACATCCTGGGCGGCCTGCTCAAACCGACCTCGGGACAGGTGATCGTCGATGGGGAGAATTTGACCACCATGAGCGACGCGGCCCGCACCGACCTGCGCCGCCGCAAGATCGGCTTCGTCTTCCAGCGGTTCAACCTCTTTCCGACCCTCACCGCCGAGGGCAACCTGAAATTGGCCGAACATATCCACCATAATGGAAAAAGCGCGCTGGACGACCAGAGCCGCCGGGAAGTCTTGAAGTTATTGCGGTTAGAAAATAAAATGCGTCATAAGCCGCTCGAACTTTCGGGCGGGGAACAACAGCGGGTGGCGATTGCGCGCGCCGTCATCAATCGCCCGGCAATCATTCTGGCAGACGAACCCACGGGGAATCTCGATTCCGAGAATTCGACCGTGGTGCTCGACATGCTGCAGCAACTCAACCGCGAGTTGAAGCAGACCATCGTAATGATCACGCACAACCCGGAAGCAGCGACGGTGGCCTCCCGGCTGATTGAGATGCGCGATGGGATGATCGTCAAAGATCATTGAAACCAGGCCCACCCGGGCCGGCGTACTCAGTCTAATGAAGGAGGAAAAGGCAGAAGATAAGGCAATTATGAAATCGTTCTTGGTCGGGATCAAGAATGTCCTCCTCTGGTCCTACGAGCGCGGTTCGTGGCAGTATGATCTGCTCTGCCTATCGATTATCGCGACCATCTTCCTGGTGCCGAGCCATTATTTCGGCGATCGTGACCGATTGCCGACGGCTCAGGCAAATTTAACCCGGGAGATTGCATCGAAGACGGGCGAGCCGATCTTCAGATCAGTTCTTTTTACGTCGTTTCGGGAGGTAGAAGCGACCGAGCTGCAAGCGGTTCTGGCAGCCGGTAACCAGTCGGAGTTGATGGGTTCACCACGGGAAGCCCTGGTTTTCTATCTGCGGAATCAACTCAAACGTGAGATAGGTGATCTCTACTATACCACGTCCACCAATTCACACGGCCAGACCGTCTATCGCGTCTGGTTCAAGTGAATCCTCCCCACACGCATCTGATCGGTTGTAACTATTAGCCATACAGGATGGAGAAGGCTAGAATGAGACGATTTTTAACTATCATGGCGATCGTGGGAGCATTCTTCCAGATAGGAGGAATCAGTAACCAGGTCAGCGCCAACAGCAAGCCCCAACTTTTGACCGGAATTCTGAACAAGATGGAGAAGGCCCATCAGGAGATGAAGAGCCTGAAGGCCGAGTTCATTCAGCAGAAGACCAACTCTCAAATAGGAGTCACCGATAGCGATTACGGTGCTCTGCTCTACAAACCGGCTGTTGGGAAGACCAAGGGTAAGGTCCGGATCGATTACACCAAACCTTCGAACAGCGTGGTCTCGATCATCGGCGACACCCTGGTCTACTATCAACCGCGTCTGAACCAGGCCTTGAAGAGCACGGTGGCCAAGGCGTCCAAGGGGAAGACGGGTTATAGCCAGTTGATCGGGCTTGATGGCTCCATCAAGTCGCTGGCCAATAACTACAATTTCGACTATGTCGGGGATTCGAGCTTGAACGGTCAGATGACCACGCTGCTGCGGTTGACCCCGAAAGCCGGCGGGCAATATTCGAGCATCGAGCTCTGGGTGAGCCAGGAGAACTGGCTCCCGGTCCAGCAAAAACTCTTCGAGCGCAACGGTGATTTCACCCTGATGACGCTGAAGAATCTGCAGTTGAATCCGGTGATTCCGGACGCCGCCTTCAACGTCGCCATTCCGAGCGGCACCAAAATCGTCGACAAGATCTGAAAGATCCGGACCGACAGCAGCCGAGCCCGCGAAGAACGTTCAAGACTTCGCGGGTTCGGCTTTTTATTTGAGGTTCTCACCCCACCTGCCCGATCTCGCCGATCCGATGCAGTTTCATGATCGATGAAAGGCTGGGTTGTTCCGGAATTCGACCGGCCATGATCACCACGGTCTCGCCGCGGTTCGCCACGCCATGTTTGATCAAGGCCTCGTCCGTCCGGGCCAGCAGATCCGAGGAGCGCCCGTTGAAGTCGAGCGTCAGCGCTTCGATGCCCCAGATGGCCGAGAGCGAGCAGTAGGTCGTCTCCAGCGGGGTGAAGGCAATGATCCGCTGGGTCGGTCTGAGCGCGGAGATGTGCCGCGCCATAATGCCGGCTCCGGTGTAGACCACGATGAACTTGGCGCGCAGCTCCTGGGCGGCGAAGACCGCCGCCTCGGCGATCGCCCGCCCTTCCTGACCGGTATGATGATTATTGATCAGGTTCTGAATGCGGTCGCCCTTGTAGCAGGAGGTTTCGGTGAAACAGATGATCCGCGCCATGGTCTCGACGGCCTGGACCGGATAATCACCGACCGCGGTCTCCGCCGAGAGCATGACGGCGTCGCTGCCGTCCAGAATGGCGTTGGCCACGTCGGAAGCCTCCGCGCGGGTCGGGCGCGGTTCGTGGGTCATCGATTCGAGCATCTGGGTGGCCGTGATCACCAGTTTCTCGGCGGCGTTGGCCTTGGCGATGATCTGTTTCTGGTAGAACGGCACGCTCTCGACCGCGGTCTCGACTCCCAGATCTCCGCGGGCGACCATGACCCCGTCGCAAGCGGCGATAATATTGTCCAGATCGTCGAGCGCTTCACGCTTTTCGATCTTCGCGATCAGCGGGACGCTGGCCCCCAGAAATTCGATCAGCGTCTTGGCGCCGATGCAGTCGCGGGCGCTGCGAACGAACGAAAGAGCGACATAGTCGACCTTCTGCTGCAGTCCAAAACTGAGATCGGCTCGGTCCTTCTCAGTCAACGAGGGCGCCGAGATCTTGATTCCGGGAAGGTTGATTCCTTTATGCTCGCCCAGTTCCCCGCCGTTGATCACGCGGCAGCGCAGGTCGGTCTTGCCGATCTGCTCGACTCGCAATTCGATCAAGCCGTCGGCAAAGAGGATTCGATCGCCCGCGTTGACATCATGCGGGAGATGCGAATAACTGGTCGAGATCAAGGTCGAATTGCCGACCACATCACGCGTCGTGAGGGTCAGTTCCTGGCCGGCCTGCAGATAGACCGGTTTGTGGCCTTCGAGCAGACCGGTGCGGATCTTGGGCCCGCACAGATCCAAGAGAATCGCCAGCGGACGATCGAGTTCCGCCGCCACGGTCCGGCAGTTTTTGATGGTGACGGCGTGGGTTTCGTGAGTGCCATGGGACATGTTTACCCGCACTACATCCACTCCGGCAAGAATCAGGGCGCGCAGTTGCTCGGGCGAACATGATGCGGGTCCCAGGGTGGCAACAATTTTTGCTCTTCTCATTGTGTAATCAAGTAAGTCTAGAGAGATGTCTGGGGATTTCTGGGGAAGTCCAGAGCTTCAAATCGAACCGCTGAAGATTTTCCCAGACTTTCTTGAACTTTTCTAGTGGGCCGAGCGGTAAAGAAAGAACAGGGTGCGGGCGGCGCAAAGAGTCGGAACTCTCGGCGCCGAACGCACCCTGCTTGGATCTTTTGGATCTGATCAAATCCCGAGACGGCTAAGCCTGTTTGGCTTTTCTGGGACTGGATTTACTGCTGGCTTTGCTGCCGGGCTTGACCGTCGGCATCTTGGCCATCTGGGCTTCGATCGTCTGTTTCAACTCCACGCCGACCTGAGAGGTCCATCCGATCAGCCGCTTCACCATCTTGCCGTCAGGCCCGAAGAGGATCATCTGCGGCACCCCGTGGTTCTTGCTGTCGGCATAGTAGGCGACGATCTCCGTGGTCAGAAAACCCACCGGATAGTTGATCTTCAACTTCTGCATGAAAGCTTTGACGTCATCCAACCGCTCCGGTTTGTCGGTGGCGAGGCCCAGGACCGTGAACCCGCGCTGACGATACTGGTTGTACAGCTCCACGACGTGCGGCGCATGCTCCTCGCAGTGCGGGCATTGGCTCCAGAACATGTCGAGCAGCACGACCCGGCCGCGCAAACTGGAGAGTCTCAGATTATCGGATTTGCTGGGTGTGCCGGTGTTGACCATTTTGATGTACATATCCGGCGTATCCCCCGAACCGTCCCCGGTCGGCAATTCGGGCACGTCGGAGAGCCCCAACCTGGGGGTCGCGGCGAACGACATGGCCACCATCAGACAACTGATTCCCAGGGCCCGAATGATCAAGCCGTAATGGTTGAATGGTCTCAATAAATTTCGCGACATAGCAGTGACTCCTCAGCTTTATGATGCCCCCCCAGATCTCAAAAATTCGAGATCAGCTCTATTGCGGGGTGGCATTCAGGGATAACTCTCTGGTAACAATCTTTTCGAGATACGGCAATCCGCGCTCGGGATTCTCACCGATCAGGTGTTCGACCACGCGCCCTTCGCGCGAGATCACGAAGACCTGGGGAATCGGCGGAGAGCCGCTGGCATCCTCGGTCCCTTTGAGAAAAGCGCTGGAAACCCAGCGGTTGGCATAACCCACCTCGTAATTGATACCGACTTTCTTGATGAACTCCTGGACTTTTCCCTGATCCGACTTCTCGTCATGGGTCAGGCCCACGACTTCGAGTCCTTGATCTCGATAACGTTTGCTGAGTTCGGCCAGCAAGGGCGCCTGCCTGACACAGGGGCCGCACCAGGTGGCCCAGAAATCGACCACCATCACCTTGCCCTTGAAATCAGCCAGTTTGAAGGTCTCGCCATCGAGCTTGGTCAGCGGGACGTCGAAGACGGCCCCGATCTCTTTCTGATCGACCGGCGACGGGGTTCCCGGATCATTGATCGCATTCAAAGCTGGGCGCGGCGGCTCAGCCGAGTTGCAGGCAAATGACAAGAACACGCTCAAGCCTATTAAAGCGCCCAGGCATGCCTTGAACGGAGATGAAGTTCTAAACTTGTTCATCAGACACCACTTCGTCATTCGGATCGACGGCCCATCTCGCAGGCATATCGGCCGAAGCCACCCGGTACTCCTCATTGGCCCAGCGGCCCAGGTCGAGCAGTTGGCAGCGTTCGGAACAGAAGGGACGCCATGGATTATCCGCCCACGCCGCCTCCTGGTGGCAGAGCGGGCAAGTCCTGATAATAAACTCCTCACGCTTCAGTCGCATTTAAATTTTGAAGACTGCCAGAGAGCTTATCATACCTAATTTTGAAAGAATGCGAAATGATGGAGGGCCGAAATAGAATCGGCTCTTTTTCGCCTCGGCTGTGGGTCTGGGTGGGTCTGGAGGGCCGGTCAAAAGTCGAACGTCAGCGTTTCTTCTCCAATTCGTGAATCTCCGAATCGTAGCTCGTATTGCGCGCCGATTTGACCATTCTTAAAGCCGGAGCCGCATCGGTTCCCGATTGGGCGAGCAGGTCGGTCCCCGTGGTGATCCCGTTCGGCGACAGGATCAGGGATGCCGAACCGCTAGGGTCACGCAGTTCATAATCCGATTCCTGGATCATATCGATCCGGCCGCTGTTTCGCTGCTCGTCGGCTCCCTTGAGCCCGAAATTGAAGAGGTCGGGCCGGTTGAAATGGCCGGTCACATCCAGCGTCATGCTCTCTTCACGAATCCGGTCGAGATTGATGCGCGCCATAATAATGACCTCCGAACCGAAGGCCGGTCCCGCCACATAGAGCCCGTCCGGACCGATCACCGCGCTCCCGCCGTTGAGCACATATTCGCTGTCTTCGTTGCCGGCAGCGGTGGAGGCCTCCAACTCTCGCGGGAGATCGCTGCGGCGCATAATTCCGCCCGCCGCCACCACGAAACAACGCCCTTCGAAGGCGTAATGGCGGCTCGCAATCTGGAACATCTCTTTGACCGACGGCCAGAGCGCGACGTGAACATCCTCACCGCCGACGTGCAGAGTCTGGCGAACGAGCGGCATCCAATGCTCCCAGCAGATCAATCCGCCGAGTTGCCCGAACGGGGTCTTAACCACTCTTAATCCGCCGCCGTCGCCCTGGCCCCAGACCAGGCGCTCGTTGAAGGCCGGCATCAGCTTCCGATGGCAGTTGACCAGCGCCCCGCTGTTGCTGATCGTCAGGATCGAATTGTAGAGAGTTCCCCTGCCCGCCCCCTCGGCGACCCGTTCAGTGACGCCCATGACGAGAGTTAAATTATGCTTACGCGCCGCCTCGCCCAACGTCTCCGTGACGCGGCTCGGAACCACCACGCTGTTCTCGAGCATCTGCGCATAGACACGCTTCACCGGCGGGTTGTCCCACACCGCAATATCGCGACAGTTGTCGAGCCAGGCCGGATAGCCCGGCAACCAGGACTCTGGAAAGACCACAAGCTGCGCCCGTCTCTTCGCCGCTTCGCCGATCAGTTCGATGGCCCGCGCCACGCTCCTTTCCAGATTCAGGTAGATTGGGGCTGCTTGAACCGCAGCGACGACAACAACTGATGGAGGCATAAAAACTTTCCTCTCCTTACTTAATCGACGGTACCATCATACCTCTTAGACCTGCCGAAGGGGCAAGCTCGATCGCGAAGGGGCGTCTTGTTCAGGGCGTATAAACGGGAGAAGGAAGCCGGCTCTTAATATTTCGCCGTAAATTAGCCAGCCGGGGTCAAAATGAACGGTGGGGCTATAATTCAATATCATTCCCGCCAAGATTTCGCAACTCTAAAGACTTCCTGAATTAGACGCAAAGGAATAATTAACCTTGCATCAAATTTCTCTCGTCCCGCCGGTCCGGCTCACTCTCGATCGGACCCTGACCGGAAAAGTCCGCACCATATCGTTAATCGCTCCTTACCGGATGGTATGAGCCCGAGTCTCCAAAACCCGCGATCGATTCGGCGGCCAGACCTGTTCCGGACGCATAAATCAATCTATTCCTTCAGTTCCCTCTCCGGCCCGAGCCCTGATCGAGTTGTGGCACAATCCTTGTTTCCCCTATTTTCGGGTTCGCTGAGAAGTAATCACTAACGGAGAAGCTGAGGGAGGAACTTTCGTGATGAAAATGATCGCAGGATTATCGGTGGCGGTGTTAGAGGTTCTGTTGATCGCCATCCGCAATGATTGATCCTGCGCCGGCTCGCGATCGTGACCGCGAGCCCGGACTAGGCCGACCGGGGCGGTCACGCGGATCGATCGCCCCGGGACCAAGTAAGAGCGAAGACCCGACGTTTTTGAGTTCAGAACAGTTCTTTGAGATCGGCGCGCGGAGGAGAGCAAGGGGGTATTTCGGAGCCGCAGATCGCCTGCGTGTCTTTGAGATTCTCCGATGCGCGTCCGTACAATTTCCCGGCAACCACTCGCAGGTTGAAATGGGAAGCAAGCGCCGGATGACAGATGTTAAGGGGGCTGAAAGGATCATCTTTCAGCGTCTGTCATTCGGCGCTTTCGTTTTTGTCGGCTCTCGCCAGAAGCCTGAAGGTGAACGAATACTGATGCTGCTCATCCGCCGGATGCCGGGAACTCTCCAGTTCGCGCCATCCACGCAGGTCGAACTCCGGAAAGAAGGTATCGGCCGCGATCTCCGCCTCCACCATCGTCAGATAGAGGCGATCCGCCGAGGCCATGAACTGTGCATAGACCTGCGCGCCGCCGCAGATGAAGAGCTCCTCTTCGCCCGCGCTCTTCGCCAACCCGACGGCCTCTTCGACTGAATGGACGATCTCACAACCCTCCGCCCGAAAGTCCCGGTCCCGCGTCATGATCGCCGTCCGGCGCCCGGGAAGCGGGCAGCCGATCGATTCGAAAGTCCGACGCCCGACCACGATCCGATGCCCCATGGTCAACGCCCGAAATCGCCGCAGATCCGCAGGCAGTCGCCACGGAAGCCGATTGTCCAGCCCGATGCCGCGCCGGCGGTCCATCGCCGCAATCAATGAAATGATCATACCGCCACCTCCGCCTTGATCGGCGGATGGAATCGATAATCGGTCAATTCGAAATCTTCATATTTGAAATCGAAGAGGCTCTTGACCGACGGATTGAGTTTCATCCCGGGCAGCGGATGCGGTTCGCGCGTCAACTGCAGCTTCGCCTGTTCGAGATGATTCAGATAGAGATGGGCATCGCCCAGGGTGTGGATGAACTCTCCGGGCTGCAGATCGACGGCCTGCGCGACCATCATGGTCAGCAACGCATAGGAGGCGATGTTGAAAGGAACTCCCAGAAAGATATCCGCCGATCGCTGATAGAGCTGACAGGAGAGCCGGCCGCCGGCCACATAGAACTGGGCCATGAGGTGGCAGGGTTGGAGGGCCATCTGTTCGAGTTCGCCCACATTCCAGGCGCTGACGATCAACCGGCGCGAATCGGGATTGGCCCGGATCTCCTCGACCAACCGGCTCATCTGGTCGATCACCCGGCCGTCCGCCGTCCGCCACGATCTCCACTGCGCGCCGTAGACCGGCCCTAAATCGCCACACTGATCGGCCCATTCATTCCAGATCGTCACGCCGTGGTCGGTCAGAAATTTGATGTTGGTCTCTCCGCTCAAAAACCAGAGCAGCTCGTAGATGATCGATTTGAGATGGACCCGCTTGGTGGTCACCAGCGGGAAACCGGCGCTCAGATCGAAGCGCGATTGATAACCGAAGACCGAGATGGTGCCGGTCCCCGTCCGATCCTCCTTCCGGACTCCGCGCTCGAAGACATGGCTTATCAGATCGAGATATTGTTTCATCGCTACAACCTCCTCTCTCCAATTCTTGGCGCTTTCGACAAGTTGTCAATATGGGCGAAACGATTATTCAATCTACATCTTACAGGTTTCTATTTTTTTGATAGCCGGTGGTTGACCGGCAGCCCGATTAAGTGCAAACTTAATTTCGCTACCCTGGTTTACTCATGACACGCGTTCTTGTGAAAATTTGGCCGTCCCAACCTCCACACCCTCTGCCATGGTTTTGGTAGCAATTAACCTTAAATATTGAGCATTACAAAAATGAGCCTAGAAACCATTGATCGTCCTCTGCCTGTTCGGATCAACCGTTTGAATGAGCTGGCGCACAATCTGTGGTGGAGCTGGCACCCCGATGCAAACTGGCTCTTCCAACATCTCGATAAGACGTTGTGGGAATTGACGCATCACAATCCCGTCAAGCTGCTGCAACAGATCTCTCCCGCGCGGCTCTGTGCCGCCGCCGCGGATCCGGCCTTTCTGCGATCCTACGACGGGATCATGCTCGCTTTCGATAAATGCCTGTCGGCCAAGGGCACCTGGTTCACCGAAAAATATCCATCGCTGGCCGGTCACACCATCGCCTACTTTTCCGCCGAATTCGGTCTGCACATCTCGCTCCCGATCTATTCCGGCGGACTGGGAATTCTCGCCGGCGACCACTGCAAGGAGGCCAGCGACCTGGGCCTGCCGTTGGTCGGCGTCGGATTCATCTATCCGCAAGGCTATTTTCAACAGCGCATCACCGCCGAAGGGCGCCAGGAGGCGGTCTACGAACGCTTCGATTACAACGCCGCGCCGATCGAACCGGTGATCACTCGCGACAGCCTCGGCGGACCGCTGGCCCTGGAGCTCGACAACCGGGTGATCTACGTGGCGGTCTGGCGCGTGCGCTTGGGATCGGTCTCGCTCTACCTGATGGATACCGATGTCGACGAGAACGAACCCTGGGACCGCGAACTCTCGGCCCGTCTCTACGGCGGCGATCAGGAGACGCGGATCCGCCAGGAGATCATCCTCGGGATCGGCGGCGTGAGAATGTTCGAACGGCTCGGAATCCGCCCGGCGATCTTTCACGCCAACGAAGGCCACGCCGCATTTCTGATGCTCGAACGCATTCGCGGCATGGTTCAGCACGGCATGAGTTTCAAGGAAGCCGTCGAATATCTGCGGGCGACCACCATCTTCACGACCCACACGCCCGTCCCGGCCGGACACGATCGATTCCCGTTCCATCTGGTCGAAAAACATTTCGCCAGTTACTGGGAGTCACTGGGGCTCAATCGCGAACAGTTCCTGGCCCTCGGCGAATACTGCGACGGACACGGCGGGAAAAACTTCAACATGACGGCGCTGGCCCTGCGGCTTTCGGGCATGCGCAACGGAGTGAGCCGCATTCACGGCAAGGTCTCGCGCATCATGTGGCATGGCATGTGGCCCGAGCTTCCCGAAGCCGAAGTCCCCATCGTCTCCATCACCAACGGGGTCCATACCCCGACCTGGATCGCCCCGGAGATGGAGAAGCTCTATGCCAAGTACCTGGGACGCGATTGGCTCGATCAACACGACGATCCGACGCTCTGGGAACGGATCGACGACATTCCGGACGAAGAGTTGTGGAGCATCCATCTCCGGCTCAAACACCGGTTGTTCAATTTTATGCGCGAGCGGGCGCGGAGCGCCTGGATCAACGAATCCGGGGCGATTCGCGTCATTGCGTCCGGCACCCTGCTCCATCCGGATGCCCTGACCATCGGGTTCGCCCGGCGCTTTGCGACCTACAAACGCGCCATGCTGATCTTTCAGAATCTCGACCGCTTAAAACGCATCCTCCACGACGATTGGCGGCCGGTGCAGATTATCTTCGCCGGCAAGGCCCATCCGGCCGACACCCCCGGACGAAACCTGATCAACGAGATCTGCCAGTTGGCTCGCGATCACAATCTGGGCGGACGGATCGCATTCGTCGAAAATTACGATATTCACGTCGCCAAACATCTGGTTCGGGGAGTCGACGTCTGGCTCAACAATCCGCGCCCGCCGCTCGAAGCCAGCGGAACCAGCGGCGAGAAAGCCGCCCTCAACGGAGTGCCGCATATGAGCATCCTGGATGGATGGTGGTATGAAGGCTATCAGGGAACCAACGGCTGGGCGATCGATCCGGATCTCCCGGAGGGCGTGACCGATGAGGAACGGGATCGGGCCGATATCGACACGATCTATCGCGTTCTCGAGGAAGAGGTGGTCCCGCTCTTCTTCGAACGGGACAGCGACGGAATCCCGCGCCGCTGGGTACAGGTGGTCAAGGAAGCGATTCGCACCGCCGCCCCGATCTTCAGCGCCCGCCGCATGGTCAAGGAGTACGCCGAAAGAATGTACGTCCCGGCCATGATGGAGTCCAGGAAAGTCTAGAGCAGTCCGGGAAAGCCTGGAAAAGTCATCGGAAAATGACTTTTCCAGACTTTCCCAGGGCCCCAAAAACCGGAAAAGCCTAGAGAAGCCATATTCTTTGACTTCTCTAGACTTTTCCAGACGTCTCTAGAATTTTCTAGACTTCTTACTCGGTGATTTCGGTGATCTGAACATCCGTCAGGATGTCTTCCTTCAGAGTACCGACCACTTTGAATTTGGCTCCGCTATCCTTCGGGCTCTTGTTGAGAGCGTCGATCGCCAACTTGGATCCGGCCGCATCAAACGCCGTCCATTTGCCGTCGGCATAGACTCCCAGGCCGCTCTTGGCGCAGGAACCGCTGACCGAGCACCCCTTGCTGTGGGTGGCGACATCTTTCGTAGCGCAGTGCTTGTCTACCAGATATCCGGTAACGGTCGTTTTGGCGCCTTGCGCAGTCTGAGCCCAAGTCAAACCAACCAAACTCAGGGCGATTACGAGCGTCATGACAGGAAAGAAGAGTTTCTTAGTCATCTCTTATATATCCTTTCTTGATACCATATACCAACTGGAATGCGCATCTACACGCACCCATTAAGTTTGCTGTTAGGGTTGCGATTCTTTTGACAGACGCGAGCTAGATAATCACTAGATAATCTCATAGATATCTTGGGATGGATTAGACCATTTGTTGCCCGTCTAAGTTATCTCCAGAGAGGGGAGATTGCAAGTCTTACAGCGCCCTTGGACTACGGTATTGCTCATAACGGCGGGTCGGCTCATACTTGTTGGTGGAGAGCATTGGATCCTTCTTCGGCGGACCTTCGAGACGAACGATCTCAATCGCTTCTTGATAGACTCTTTCCAGATTTTCCGGCTGGAAACCATTTAAACGACATGCGCGGATGTGAGCACGAACAATTTGCTCAACAGCTTCTCGACCTGATTCGTCCAACTCCTGAAGCGCACGTAGGGCATGCGAAGATAACTTCATATCAGATACCAGTCCTTTCAATTTACTTTTTGATGACTTTATTCCTTTGCAATTTAGTACTTTAGGGAAGGAACGGGGGGAAGTGTATCACAGTTTTTTTGGCTGTCCACCAAATTTTTTCATGATGTCAACTCTTCTTAGTCATAGAAAGAATTAAATTTCTTTCGACGGCGTGATTAAAAATTTTTATCGCTTTTATTATCTTGGGAGACAAATATTTATGTTGATGGCCGCTTCGACCTACCTCAACTCGGCGCCGCTCGTCTACAGTTTTGTCAAAGGATCCAGGCGAGAGCGCTTCACTTTTATCGGTGATGCGGCGCCTTCGCGCTGCGCGCAGATGCTGGCCGCCGGAGAGTGCGAGATCGCGCTGATCCCGGTGATCGAATTTCAACGGCTCCCCGGACTGCGGATCATTCCGGAGATCGCGGTGGCCTCGAAGAACCGGGTCCGGAGTGTGCTGCTCGTCGCACGTCGTCCCCTCGATGAAGTGCGGACGGTGACGCTCGACGCCTCGTCGCGGACCTCCCAGATCCTGGTCCAAATCCTCTTCTCGCGCCGCTACGGCAACTCCCCACGGTTCACGGAGCGAATGCCGAACCCGGCCGTCAATTGCCAAAATATGCTGGAGGGCAGCGATGCCGCCCTGGTGATCGGCGATCCGGCGATGCGCCTGGAGTCCTCGGCCGGCCGGTTGGGACTCCGGATCTACGATTTGGCCGAAGAGTGGAATCTGATGACCGGGCTGCCCTTCGTCTTCGCCGTCTGGGCCGCGCGCGAGGAGTCGTTCAAGAAGTCGATGGATCTGGTGCCCGAGCTGATCGGCGCCAAACAGGAAGGAATCGCCCATCTCCCACAGATCGCCGCCCAATATGCCGAGGACCTCAAGCTGCCGGAGAGTGATCTGCTCGGATATCTGCGCGATAATATCAATTACGATCTGGACCCGGAGAACCTGGCTGGTCTGAGCCGGTATTTCAGCCTCGCTCATGAGACCGGTCTCATCGCGCACCATCGGGATTTGCGATTTGTCCAATAGATCCGGTTTAATCGAATGATGGGAGGAGAATCGAATCCATGATCACGGCCCTGGCAGGAGGCGTGGGCGCCTCGAAGTTACTCGACGGGTTGAGCCGCGCGATGGCGCCGGAGGAGCTGACGATCATCGTCAACACCGGCGACGACATCGAACTGTTCGGCCTCTACATCGCTCCCGACCTGGACATCGTGACTTATACCCTGGCCGGGATCGTCAATCCCGCCACCGGCTGGGGAGTCGACGCCGATACTTTTCACGGCCTGGAGCTGCTGTTGCGCTACACCTCGGGCGAGAGATGGTTCAATCTCGGCGATCGCGACCTGGCCACGCACATCTTCCGAACCCAGAAGTTGCGCGAGGGAGAGACGCTGTCGCAGGTCGCCGAGCAGGTGCGAACCGCGCTCGGCGTCAAATCCCGCGTGCTGCCCATGACCGACCTGCACACGCCGACGACCATCCTCACGGAAGAGGGCGCGCTCCATTTTCAAGAGTACCTGATCAAGCGCCGCGCCCAGCCCCGAGTGACGGGGCTCCGCTTCGAACGGATCGAATCGGCGCGGCCCGCGCCGGGCGTCATCGAATCCATCCGAGAGTCCGATTCGATCGTGATCTGTCCCAGCAATCCACTGATCAGCATCGGCCCGATTCTGGCGGTCCCCGGAGTTCGCGAGGCGCTCCGCGAAACGAACGCCACCGTCGCCGCCGTCAGTCCGGTGGTCGGCGGCGCCTCACTGAAAGGCCCGACCGATCGCATGCTCGCCGACCTGGGAATGGAGGTCTCGGCCAGACAGGTGGCGGAACTCTATGCCGATTTTCTGGACCTCTTCATTCTCGACCGGCAGGATCAAGCGGCCCGCCTGGAGATTGAACGACTCGGCCTGCAGGTCGAGGTGACCGATACCGTCATGATTGACGCCGACCGGAAACTCTCGCTGGCTCGAACGACCCTCGGAGCTCTCAACCGATGCGCTACATCCTGATCCCGGTCAAAGACCTCTCCCGCGCCAAACAACGGCTCGCGGCCTTGATGACGCAGGAGGAACGCACCCGCCTGGCCTGGGCGATGTTCGAGACGACGCTGACCGCCGCCCTGGGCGCGCGCAACGCCGATCGAATCGCGCTGGTCACGCTCTATGGACCGGCGATTTCGCTCGCCGAGAGGCTCGGCGTCGAGGTCATCACCGAGACCGAGCAGATCTCCGAAAGCGCCTCGGTCGACTTCGGCTCGCGCGAGGCCTGCCGGCGCGGCGCCGAAGCGGTCCTGCGGTTGCCCATCGATCTGCCGCTGATCGCCACCGAAGATCTCGAAAAGATTCTCGATCACGACCGGCCGCCATCATCGGTCGTCATCGTCCCCTCGCGCGACCAGACGGGCACCAACGCGCTCCTGCGCCGCCCGCCCGACCTCTTCCCCTCGCATTTCGGCCCCGGCAGTCTGCAGCGCCATCTCGAAGAGGCCGAACGGTCGGGGACCGCTTGCCAGGTCCTGCGCCTGCCGCGCATCGCCCTCGACATCGACGATCCGTCGGACCTCGCGGTCTTGATGGCAGAGGGCCGCGGAACGCCGATCTATGAGATACTGATAGAGATCGGCGTTCAGGAGAGATTAAAACCCGGCCTCGATTAATTGCGCTTTACCCGGCCCGACCTGGCTCCCAGGCCCGGCCGGCCTAAAAAGCCCGGTGATCTGCGCACCATTGTATTATCTAATCGCCCCGCTTATATTAGTCGGCGTCGCACACGTAAACCCCGATATTGATATTCGATCTTCAGATTTATCCTCTTAACTCTGGTCGTGGGCCCTGCCTCTGCAAAACGCGGAGGTCAAAAGATATGGGAAAATAGACTAATTACTTTCCCCCTTGTTCGCTTAACTAGAATGTAGAGCAGAAAGGAGAGACTCCTAATATGAAATCCGGGATGGTACAGGTGTCTGCCCCAACTGATATTCGCACTCGTTTGGGTGAAGGAACGGAAATTAACGGCGAGGTGAGATTCACCGAAGTCTTAAAAGTCGATGCCAAGGTCTCTGGAAGGGTAATCTCAGATGGAGGCAGCCTCGTCGTGAGTGAGCAAGGACATGTCAATGCAGAGATCGAGGCGGGTTTCGTCGAAGTCCTTGGAACCGTGGAAGGCAAAATCACGGCCAAATATAAAGTGGAGATTCGGCCGGGCGGACGCGTCTACGGCGATATCTTCACGCCCGTTCTGAACATCGAGCACGGCGCGATCTTCGATGGAAAATGCCATATGATCGACGAAAGCCGGAACGGCCAGTTGGAATCCGCCCTGAAATACTGATCATGGGCAGAACGCGAAACTGCCGCCAATCGAGTGCTTCGTCTGTTTCGCGTTCTCCGCATGACGCTTCGGATCCAGCTCATCAACCCATCGAGCTGGTATGCTCGGGCTTGATCTTATAAAGCACCCGCACCTCGCCCGGTTGACGATAAGGGTATTTCTCCACCCCGAGGTATTTTTTCGCCATTTTGTCGATATGGTCATCGGCGCCCTCTTGAGTCCGCTCCACGACGCGGCCGCGAATCTCCAGGTATCGATACGGATTATCGGGATCCAGAATGGCCAGTGACACCCGCGGCTCCCGCTGCAGATTCCGGTCCTTCACTCTTCCCTCTGCAGTGTTGACCAGAACCGTGTCGCCATCGAAATCGACCCAGACCGGCGTCACCTGCGGCGATCCGTTCGGCATCAGCGTCGCCAGATTGGCGAAGGCTTTCTTCTGAAACAGGTCCAAGAACGTATTCGGAATTTTTTCTGACATCTGACTCTTCCTCCTATACTCCCAGTTATCATTCAAAGAAATGCTGCCCCGAGATCATATCACTTTCTTCATCTCCGTGGCCGATCCCCCTCAGTTTTGTGGCTCATAGCCGAATTCGGCACGAGATTGTGGCCAACCGACCGCGAAATACGCGAAAGCGCGTCAGATTACCGAATCAGGTCTGACCAACCGCCCTCTTCAATAAAAAATTGCAGCCCTTAAGAAAATTCCGACATGTTTCGGCGCTCTCCCGGAGTAGTAATTGAGAGTATAAGGAACGCTCTAGACAAAACCTTTTAAGATCCTGTAGGCACGAGGATCCAGCCATTAGGGAACTTCCTACTTTGTTGTACGGATGCGATTCTACTTTGACAGTTTTGTAGAGATTGCGTCGGGGAAGAAAACAGCCTCATGAAGCGCCAGAGGGCCGGCCCTAACCGGCCCCGCGCCGTTATCGACAATTTGGATAATGACTTAGCCTCCAGCCCGGAGATCACCTCCGGCAGCCTCGACTATGGCACGTAAGATGCCCTTCATCATCATCCCGAAACACTTTCAAGCTCGGTAACAAAAGTTCAACTGAGATCGGACGGCCAGGGTTTCATCGATCTGACACTACTTTGGAAAGTAAATTTCTTGAAGTTTCGATTCGGAACCGCGAAAGCGCGAAAACTGAGGATTTAGCGTGTTTAGCGGTCTGGATCTCAAATTCCCAGGTACTTACTCAATAACGAAGAACCCCGCGTGAGCTTGGCGGCGTAAGCGGGGCTTCGACTCCAATCCATTGATGACAAGAAAGGAGCGATGCGGATGTTAGCAAAAAATCCAGCGGCAAACAAAAGTCCGTTGGCGGCTGAAGCCCATTCGCATCGGATCTCACCCGGGTCTTCAAAAGCGGATTGCCGCAACCGTCGGGAAGTTCGCAGCGTCTCGGTCTACAGCCCCGGCAGCATCACCTTCGGCAAGACCTCGGGGCAGGCCAACTTCCCGCGCACGATGCAGCTCAGTGTGCGGTTCATGTGGTAAGGACGCTTCTGATGACTAAGCAGTACCGCTCGCGATACTGACTCGATCAACTTACTTTAAAAAATACCGAGCCTTATCGATCATGAAAGCCCCTCTTCTCGATCACACTACCGGGTTCTTGAAACGCCAGGGACAACTGCTCTGGGCACAGTTCGAAAACTTCGCGCGGAATTGCCGGACGCCCGAGCAGCGAGCGCGCTGGCGGGGTGATTTCTTCGGCGGGACGGTGGCGGCGCTGATCGCGGCGCCCTACGGAATGGCGCTGGCGATTGCGATCGGATTGGAGCCCGAGGCCGGCCTCTACACCTCCATCATCGGCGGCCTGATCTCGGGAATGATCTCCGATTCGCCGGTCGTCGTCAGCGGCTTATCGGCCACGGTCGT
>DATEFT010000919.1:0-4684 GCA_035280505.1 Blastocatellia bacterium
GAGGTTATTCTCCTGGTCGGTCATGATCCACGGACCGGGGCCGCTTCCGCGATACCAGCCGGTGGCGTTGCCGTAGTAGGTGGTCTCCATGGTGCCGTTGTCGTCGTCGCGGCTGTCGATCTCCGCGTTGCCATAGTCGAAACAGCAGCCGGAGTTGTAGTGGTGGCCATCAATGACCCAGTACTGCCCCTCCGCCTGATCGTCGACCGCGGTGCCCTTCGCGTCATTCTGACGAAGGCCCATCCCCGGCGCGATGAAGACGCCGTAGACCTTGTGGCCCATGATCGTAATCGGCGCCATGTCGGCAACCGGGAGGTTGTTAAACCCGCCCATGGCCGGGCCGCTGAATCCACCGCGAGGCGCCTGAATGAGGTCGTTGTGCTTGGGAGATTGGTCGTAGATTTTGGTGATCCAGCAGTAGGTGTTGGCGCAGAACGCGTCCTGCGCGGCCGCGTCGGCGTATCCGCCGGCATCCGGGAGGGGCGACGCGACGGGCCTGACGACCCCGATGTCCCGGGTCTTGTCGTCGGACTGGCGCAGGACCTGATAGAGCGGGCCGTTGTAGGAGGCATACAGCGCGCGCGTGGTGCTGTGGGCGGCCACGCAGGGGGCGCCCTTAGCGGCGTAGATGTCGCACGGGCCCTCCGGCCTGGGCGGAGCCTCTCCGAACGGTGCGGCCATCATCAACGCGGCGCCAATCGACTTAAGCGCCAGTGCGAGCATTAGCAAAAGATAGATTCTCGTTTTCATGTTTATCTCATTTGCCCTGTCGGGCGGCGACAACAAGCCGGGTGGAGATCTAACAGACCACAAATCCCCAAAGAAAGCTTCGGAATTTGCTCATTTTAACGGCAAATAAACAGAAAGTTTGTCGAAATAATAATACTACACACAAATCATAAACACACAAACGATAGGATCGAGCTTAGAACTCATCCCCGCGGGGATGAATTCTAATCATGGGGCTCGAACCGCCGACCGAAAGACGGCATACAAAAACAGGCTTCCGGCCACGGCCAGATTTAAAGAGTCGGTTCGGGGGACCATCGGAATGCGAACGAGGTGTTGGCAAAGCGACCGTTGCTCGTCCGTCAGCCCCGAACGTTCGTGGCCCAGCAGCAGAACGGTCGGGCGGGAATACCCGACTTGATCATATTCAACAAGTCCGTCGGGCGACGCTCCGACGACAGCCAGACGGTGCGTCTGGATCCAATGCCGGAAGCGTTCGGCGTCTGTGCGGACGAGAGTTTGCTTGAA
This sequence comes from Blastocatellia bacterium, assembly GCA_035280505.1. Lineage (GTDB taxonomy): Bacteria > Acidobacteriota > Blastocatellia > RBC074 > RBC074 > JAKEHZ01. Next base: position 1,258 of record DATEFT010000919.1, read on the forward strand.
GAGGGCGCCCATTGAAGCCCGAACCACGGCGGGTTCATAAGGGTCGATCTGATCGCCAAGCAGGATAAAACCGGCGGCCCCGATGGCGGCGGAGGTTCGTAAGAGTGACCCGAAGTTACCGGGTGACTGAACATGGCTTAAGGCCACCCAGCAGAAACATTGGTCAGGTTGAATCTGCTCAAGGGTCCGGGTTCGCTGGCGAAGAATAGCGGCGATGCCGGACGCGCGCTCAGCGCGGGAAATACTCCGAAACTCTTCCGGCGAGGCTCGGGCAAATGGGACGCCCGCGCGTTTCAATCGGCGGACGAACTTTCTCGCCAACGGGGCGATCAGCAGTTTTTCGCTGTAAAGCAACGTCTCGATGGAAAACCCCTGATCGACCGCTTCGACAAAGTTGCGCACGCCTTCGATAAAGAAGAGCCGATGCCGGTCGCGATCGCCGCGGCCGCCTTGAAGTTTCCGAACTCGAGCAAGTGTTGGAGCAATCTCTAGTGGCCGATAATCGGCTCGATTTTCATCTTTCATCCTCCGTATGTCGAGCCGACTGGCTAAAGTCAGGTAAGCTTGAATTCATGGTAAGCAGTTGGTGGCTTGTTTTGATAAAGGTTTATGGTTTAACTCGATCCGCCTTCGATTATACGATAAAGAAGAAGCGTCGAACAAGCAGCCGGTAATCTCTCACCCCGCCTGGAATAAAAGCCAGGCGGTGCCGAGCAGAATGAAGACGGCGACGGCCTGGTTTAACGCGGGCCATTGAAAAAACTGGCCGCTGATAAAAGCGACGCCCACGATCGTCGTTCCGAACCAGATGAGCGTTTGTGTTTCAGGCGAGAGAACTCCGAACTCGGTGAGATATTTGGCCGCCAGCCAATATGAACCGATGCCGATACCGAACCCCAAAGCCGATTTGCCAAGCTCGCTCAGAATCAAGGTCCCGCTCCGCCACATCTTCGCGGCATGGATGAAACCCCATGAATCGCCGAGGCCAGAGATCAGGGTGAGGCCAATGATGAAAGAGAGCAATTTGACTTGTCCGGACAGCATGGCTTACGCCTCCGAGAATTTGACTTGAAAGGAGACCAATCCGCCGCTCATTTGATAGCTGACGCCGGCCTGAAGAGTCTGCCCTTCAGTAAGGCACATCTCCTCAACCGGCAAAATCTTGTCGCCGTTGAGAGCGTTGGTCGCCCCCAGAATCAAGCCTTTGGCGAGATGAGCGCGAGCGGAGATTCGCACCGCGTTGACGACTCCGTTGTTTTTCGCCTTCACCGGCAGGCAGGTCTCGACCCGGCACTCGATTGGCGGCTGAAGATCGACCGAGCCGATGCGGTAGGAGTCGGAGAGCGCGTGAAATTCCGTCGGGAGCCAGCCATTGTCCCGGTCAGTGTAATGCGGCCAGTCATGCTTCGGCGCAAAGATCTTGAAGCCGTAATACTCGAAGTTGGTAAACCCGAGTTCGATAAACGTCTCATATCGGAAAGGTATCAGCCGGGTCTCGGCCGTCAGGATCTTTCTTTCATACAAGGCATTGATGCCCGTCACCTGCATCTCGTCCATCAGTCCCGTCTCCATCATCTCACAGATTAAGACGTCCACGGTCTCCGCCAGCTCCGCCGCATGGATGTCGCCCTGGATGACCTCGATGATCTGGCTGAGGTGATTGGCCCGAACGCTCCGCTCCAGGCAAGAGGCCAAAAACGGATCGACTTCTACGGCATAAACCTTCTTCGCGCCCGCTCGGGCAGCGAAGAGCGATAAAATCCCCGACCCCGCCCCGGCGTCCAAGACGATGGCGCCGTTCTTGACCACAGCTCGAATGGCCGCCTGAAAGGCTTTGGTACGATGGAAGTCCAGCAAACATTGATAAGGGAAGTCGGTATTTGACCAGATCTCCATCTGCCTATCCCTCCTGCCCTTCGCCCGCTCCGGTTGTCATGTAAATCCGCATAAACATCCGTTCCTTTTCAAGATTTCGCCTGCATTCATCCGAGTACTGGCGATCAGAGCGAAAACATGTCGGCCCCCAAAATGATCGGATTCCATTAATTTTTGCGATACAACCGAGATTCTTTCGACCTTTCCCCCACCTTTGATACAGAGTTATTTGAGATTTCAGGTTTAAACCGCGAAACACTCTAAACATCAATCTTTCGCGTATCCGGAGTATTGAAATGTCCAATTTACGAAGAACCCTGCGGCTGGTCAGCTTTTTGGTCATGGTCGGGATCTATGCCGGGCCGATTCGGGCACAATCGCCCGCTCAGTGCGACTACCACTATGATTACAGCCAGGCCGGTCTGGAAGTAAGGCGCGGGTATTGGATTCCACTGGCGCCGCTCGCCTCAATCGACGAGCTGAAGTCGAGTCGGACCTTGCCACTGGAGGTCACGCTCATGGCCGTTGACAAAAAAGCATATGCGATCAATGAATCGATCGTCTTCGATGTGAAGTTTACCAATAACTCAAGCCAGCCCATCACGCTCCCCGTAGCCTACCGGCCGATCTACCCATCGAAAGTAGAGTACCCGCCATTGTTGGACGCGTACCCTAATGGCTATCGGCATCTCGGGATCGAGTTCCATGTCCAGCGGGATTCGGTAGGGCTCGCCCCGAAGAACATTGATTCATTGTTCAAGCTGAACTTGATTGCGTTCACGTCTGCGCTGTTCGGATCGCCCGATGTTCCCGGCAGCCTGCGACGGCTGGAGCCCGGCCATTGCGTGACATTTCGCCTTCATAGTTGCCTGGGAGTCCTCTTCGAAAACGATCGAAAAGAGATCCTTAATAAGACCAGTACGGCAAAGATCGCGACCATGGCGGTATATTTCTATCAGCCAAAGGACCCGGTCTTCGGCAAATTCCTCCTGCCCGCCATCTCCAATTCATTGCCGATCGCAATCCTGGGACAAGAGGTACCCATAGTCGATAAATGTATTCCTCCATCAAACTTAGAGACGGGCGAAGAGAAAAAGAACCAGGAATAATAGTGGAGGCGATCTCAGATGGCGCAGGAACAATGGGCTGACGATGAGTGACAACCTCATTTCTTCCAAATCCGGCGGAGGAGTGCGATCAGACCCTGAACCAACCCGGGCGCCGGACTGACGGACGGTTCGCGGCCGGCACCGGCTTTCCATTCAGCCAGGACCTTTCTTACCATCTCAGCCTGAGGCGCGCCGAGCCGCTCGTGGAGGACCAGCGCGGCTTCGGCTCTCATGATGGCCTGCGCCCGATCTCCCAGTTGATGGAGTGCGAGGGCCATGTTCCAGAGCGCGTTTCCTTCGACGCCGGGGTCGCCGGTCTCGCGGGCGATCACCGTGGCTTGCTCAAAGAACTCGAGGGCACGACGCATCTCTCCCAGGACCAAATAGGCCGTGCCCAGGTTGCCAAGCTCGGCGCCTTCACTTCTGCGGTCGCCGACCTCGCG
>DATEFT010000920.1:0-3546 GCA_035280505.1 Blastocatellia bacterium
TTGAGACTTTCCGTCGAGCGCCTTACCATTCGCCTTGCTGTAGACATCGAAAACGTTCTGGCCGCCCCAGCTGGTCGAGGTCGGATCATCCTGCACTGACCTCAATCCCCATTCGGTGTTGCCGGTGAACGGGTCTTTGGGAATCCGCCTCAGAAAACGAACCTTAGGCGCGGTCGGGTTGTTCTGCGGCACGATCCCTTCGACCAGGACATCCAGGGTCGGTGGATAGCAGTCGTCTTCCACCTTGCGATCCAATTGACTGACGATGGTCGGGCAAGCGGCCTTATAGGAGTCGATCGCCCGGCGAAGCTCTCGCAGGTTCCGGCGCAGTTCCATCTCCTTCTCGCGTTTGATCATATTCCGGGCCACCGGGACCGTTCCCGCCGCCAAAACGGCGATGATGGCGATCGTGATGATCAATTCGAGCAGGGTGAACCCGGACTGTAAGCGCCGGGAACGGAGCGCCCGACGCACGACAGGCAGCGACTTAGCGCCACTGCCTGGTTTCGTGCGTCTCGCAATCATGTTGCTTGAACGTCTATCTCTCATTCGTAGTACTGATCACCGGTTCTTTGGTCACCACGATCTGCGTCGGGAGCCCGCTGGCCTGGACCATCGAGCTATCCGTCAGGCGGAGCTGGTTACCGTTGCCGTCGAAGACGATCTCCGACTGCCCCTCGGTCAGCGCGGTGAAATCGATCGTGATCAACCGTCCGCTGGCCTTGACCGGCGCGGCGTTCGGCTGTTTGACGCGAACCACCAGACTGCCCTTCTCCAGCTCGTAGGTCAGGTCGGGTTGCGGACCCAGCATGCCGGTGTCGCGCACCGTCTTGAACTTCAAGCGGGTGGGATCGAACTTGAGAGCGAGGTTGGCGCCGGTCATCTGAGCCTGGCTGCTGACCTCAACGGTGACCGTCAGGACCTTGCCCGCCTGTTGCCGAATCGCCTTCGGCGAGAGGCTGAACGAGGCCGCCGGAGCGGTTCTCGACGCGGCCGTCAGGGGCAGCGTCAACTGATCCTTGGAGCCGAGATTCCGGGCTTCCGCCTGGACCTTGGCTTTCGCGTCGGCTTCGGCGCGAGCCCGATCGAAGCCCGCCGGACGCTGCACCATCGTCAGAGCCGAGGTGTAGGGCGCCTGCGGATTGTTCGGAGCGGCCTGGACCTTGTCCTGCTCATTCGACGGTTCGGTGGTGGCCGGAGGATTGGTCTCACCCTCGGCCGGCTCGGCCTGGGGTTGCTCCTGAACCGGAGCCTCGGCGACCGGCGTCGCAATCGGAGCGCTCGGCCTGGCCAACGGCTGCGCGGCCGGCCGGCTCGATCCCGGAGTGACGCCCACGCTGCGATCGTTGATCACGGTCTGGCTCCGCGAGCCGCCGTTGGAGTAGCTGACCGGCTGAACCGTCTGCGAGCTCTCGGTTCGCGAATTCTGTTCGAAGTTGGCGGTCGGCACGGTCGCCACCTGCGCCGAGGTCGCGCTGAGCGGGAACGCGTTGGTCGGCGGCAGTTGCTGCGCGATCAGACGGCGCTCCTGTTCATCCTCCTGCTGGGCGCGGAAGACCACCTCTTCGATGCTCGGGCCCGGGCCGGACTGCTGCGAACCGGCGACCCTCGCCAAATAATCGTCCTTGTTGATCCCCTGCGAACGTTTGATGTGCGGGGTCACGGTGATGATGATATCGGTCTGGCTGTTGGTGTTGTTCGGCGCCGAGAAGAGCCGCCCCAGCAGCGGAACCATTCCGACCACCGGCACGCCGGAACGCGAAGTCCCGTTCTGATCCTGTTTGACGCCGGCGACCACCGCCGTCACGCCGTCCTGCATCCGGGCCGTCGTGTTGAGCGAGCGGGTCGTGAAGCTCGGGGTCAAGGGATCGCTCGTGCTCGAGGAGGGCGCGATCCCCGAGGTCTCGAACTTCATTTCGACCTCGACGTAGCCTTCGGTCGTGATGGTCGGCTTGGCCTCGATCACCAACCCGACGTCGCGGTACTGAATGTTGTCGACGGTTCCGTTGTTGAAGCCGCCGATCTGGTTCTGCAGTTGCTGCTGGACGTTGCCCTGGGTGTTGATCACGGGCGACCCGGTGTAGGTCGTTCCGACCCGAACCGGCACGCTCTGGCCGACCTTGGTCACGTTCTTCTGACCGTCGAGCGCGTGAATCTGCGTGCTGTAGAGCAGCTTCGAGTTGCTCTTGTTCTGCAAGAGACTGAGCGAGGTGGTCGGAAGGCCGAACAGTCCGCCGTTCTGAAGCGCGGTGTAACCGAACCCGCCCAGGTTGCTCAGACCGAACGTCGGGATCCCCGCCCCGTAGTTTCCGCTGGTCGTGATCTGCTGGCCGATCTGGCTCGAGGTGCCGTTGTTGACCTCGTAGATCTCCATATCCATCATGACCTCGTTCTTGTTCTTGTCGAGGCCGCCGAGCAGATCGCCGACGAGCTGCAACTCCTGCTGGGTCGCCTTGACCACCAACAGGTTGCCGCCCTGGGTCTGGCCCTGATCGAGAGTCTGGATCACGCGGCCCGGAGGCAGCATGCCCTGGACCACGGTGCGGGCCTGGTTGCCGTTGATGTTGCCGAGATAGAAGGTCTTGACCAGCAGCGTCTCGAACCGCGGACGGTTGGTCGGGTTGTCGGTGTAGACGAGGATCGTCCGGCGATCAACCTGCTCGAAAGAGCACTTGTAGGTCTTGAAGATGATGTCGAGCGCCCGGGAGACGGTGACGTCGTTCAGATCGATGCTGACCTGAGTATCCTTGATCGACTCGTCGAAGACCACGTTGAGCCCCAACTGTTTCCCCAGGTTGGTGACGACCGTCTTGAGCTTCGCCTCTTTGAAGTTGATGCTCTGGACCACGTCCTTGCTCCGCGGCTTGGCGGCCACCTGGATGTCGTTCGAGGTCGGCCGGATGTTGCCCGCGGCATTGATCTTCCCGGGATCGACCCCGGCCGCCTGGGCCTTCTGCTGGTCGACCATGCGCTCCATCTTGAGGCGCGAGATCTCGTTCCCCTGGTCGTAGCTCCAGGCCGAACGGTAGGCCGAATAGGCCCCGGCAAAATCGTTCTGCGCCGCCAGATCGTCGCCTCGTTTGAGGAACATCACCGAAGCCTGCTGCAGAGCCCGCTGGTAGTGCAGCTTGTACTCTGAATTGTCCGGCTCGGCGGCGACGGCAAGCGCATACTGCTGCGCAGCGAGATCCCACTGCTGCAGTTGCTCGTACTTCAATCCCTCTTTGTAATTCTTCTTGCCTGATTTGCCACCTGCCAACGCCAGGCCCGGCATGACCAAACAAAGCGCAATGAATAGGGCAAGTATTCGATGAATCACGGTACGTGTGCTCATTTTATCCTTCACTCTTTCTTGAGACCCTCAATCATTTCCCATCTGACAGTCCCGATTCGAGACCGGGAACACCAGACCCCTCATCCATTCGATCCATTCAATGTTCTAGTCGATTCCAGATGCCGATCCCGGGTACTTGAACCGGCGTTAATTGCAGACGGTGATTGCCGATAACTTCTTGCTTGGCTATGACAACTACCTGTTGAACGCTC
>DATEFT010000921.1:0-24084 GCA_035280505.1 Blastocatellia bacterium
ATCGCCGTCATTCTGATGCTGACGCTGGCGCTGCTCCTCACCCGTCAAGGTCTGTCGGAGGGCGCTTCGCCCTATTTGATCAGCCGGCTGCTTCAACCCTTCGGACTGGTTCTCCTGTCGATGGCCGCGGTCGCCAGTGTGGTGCTGCGCCGGATGGCCGTGCAGATGAACGGCGGCAAGCTGGCGGTGGTGCTGCGCTGTCTGACGTTCTACACGATGCTGCGTGTGACGCTGGTCTTGCTCGAGGCCGGTCTTTCGCTGAGTTCGCCGGAAAGGCGGCAGACCCACGATCTTGTCATGTCGCTGGACCTGCTTTGCTGGCGCATGGTGCCCTGGATCTTGGCGTTGGCTGCTGCTTATCGTGTAGAACTGACCGTCCACGCAAATAAGGAATTAGAGCGGCAGAAAAACACGATCGCCATGCCGCTCTCCGCCTGACTTTAAATAACCGCTGAATAGCGGATTTTCAGGGCGGATCTGCTGCCGCGCCGGTTTTCCGCTCAGCCAGCCGGTTTTTACTTTCTCGGTGTTGGGGTCCTCGATCTGTTCACGGATTACGCGTGCTGCTTCACGTCCGGAGCTGATCACCTCGCTCTCTCGCGAGAGTCAATCCAAGAACGGCATAGAGTGGCGGGGTTGGAAGAAGCGCTCGTCAGTGTCCCTCAGTGGTCAGGCTTGCTGAGGTGGATTCACTTTAGTGGACTGGACCCCAGGCACTCTCAAAAACGTCGTCATGTTTTTGAAATTCTCTTCGAGAAAGATGATCGACTTGGTAGATCCATCGTTCTCGTGATGGGCAACGTAGCGTTTCAACTCTGCCAATCTGGTTTGCGCCTCCTGTGTTCGGAGAACCTCTTGCAGAATCTCTTTCTCCTTGGCCGTCAGATTCTGATCGGATTTGAAGAAGACGGAGCGATTCTTCCACGGTTGAGTGGCCATCAATCATGCGTTCTGTGAACTCTCCATCATTTCTTGGTTGACAGGATCATCTGCCGGGGCAATCGCTCGATAAAGGCGTGATGCGGGTGGGAAAGTGTTACATCGCGGGTGGCGCCGGATCGCCTGAAACGTTATATTCTACCCATCGCGCGCTGTCGGATTCTCACGAGGAACAACTGGCTACAGCAAAACGGAGCCGTCAGATGAGAGCCATGACTATTCGAGGCATTGCTACATTGTCCCTGGCAACGATCGTAGGGATGTGGACATTGATTGTAATATGGGTGCATAAAACCGGACCGGAGGCTGTCAGCAGGCACAATTTAGACCCGAACACCCCGGAATATTATTGGAAATGTCTTCTAATTGCCGCGATCGGAGGAATTCTGGTATACGGTGTCAATCTGCTGATCCGGTCCTCAGAAAGCTGGGGCGCGGGCTCGGAACTACCTCGTCTCAGCATACGCATTGGTCTGTTAATAATCACGGGAGGGGTCCTGGTCCGCTTAGCTCTTATTCTGCTTAGCAACTCTGAGGTTGCAGCCGTAGATCGAGATCCCAATCTGGCAGCAGCAGCCTTAGCTGTGGGCGGCGCGGTATTGGCGCTGTGGCAAATTGCGAATAACTTCCTGGATAGAAGGTTATGGTCAAACAGTATAGTGGTTGCAATATTGGTCTATCTTGATATCTTTTTGTTTTTTTTTCAATTGTGGTAGGACATCAGTTCACATTGGGGAATCTATCCGGGAATCGCCCTTTCTCGACTCGCACTTTAGCCTCGTAATCTAGATGCTGTAAAGTTATGACTCGTATTCGCTCATAACGCGATTGCCCTGGATCATATGCCGGTTCGGGCGAGTTTAAAACGCGCCGCGCCTAATTCCGGTCAATTGAGTGAAAATGTTGGCTCTTGGAGCGATTTCCCGTTAGACAGGTGGGACAGACCCTCTTTTTCATAGTCGTGTCGCTTATTTTCTAAGCAACACTCGTGTCCGTCAAACCGGAGCCATCTCAGTCGGCACTGGTATCGATAAAGATTTCGACCGACAGCAATATTCGCAGCCGATCCGCGTCTATTGTGCATGAACTGCCTGAGTTGCCTGAAATCAGCGATGGTTCCCCGAGATTTCAGGCGCGGCGGCAGGTTCGCGGCGTTTAATGTTTAGCATTTAGCATTTAGCAGAAGGAGGAGACATGCCTGTTCCGGAGGAAGAGTCGGTCGTTTTTGATCTCATCCGATCACAGGGCATCGCGCGAACTTTTCGGCCTAACATCGAACTGTTCCAACAAGGAACCGTCATCGAAGAGGTCTTCGTGCTCGAGCGCGGAATGGTCAAGATGGCTCGGACGGAATACTCCGGCAAGGAGATGATCATTGAGATCAGCGAGCCGGTCCAGGTGTTGGGCGCGCTGTCAATTCTGAGCCAACTTCCGTCGGCTGTGACGGCGACGACGCTGACGCCCTGCGGAGCCTTCAGCTTGTATGCCCGCTCGTTTCTCTCGTTCATTGAACGCGAGCCCGCTCTGACGAAGGCTCTGCTTAAACGCATCAGCCGATATTGCTGTGAGCAGATTGTTCGGCAATCACAGCTTGGAATGACTTCCTCTCGTTATCGCCTCGCCCATCTCCTGATGAACTACGTCTCATTGGGCATTCCGATCCCGGGCGGCAGGGTCAAAATAAATATCCCTCTCAAGAAATCGGATCTGGCCGGGCTGCTGGCCATCCGGCCGGAACAATTGAGCCGTCTCCTGGCGGAGTTGAGAAATGAAGGAGTGATCGAACAGGAGCGCGGTTGGATTATCGTCAACGACCTCGAACAGCTTTCACAGGTGGCGGAAGGATGAGGATCTCCAACGCCGCCGAACTTATCGCAGCTTCGGAAAGCGAACTTGACAATGGTCAGGTCGCGGCTTGAGGTTTATCAATGAATTCGAATCGGGCCGCCACTATACTGCAGCCATCGAAGGGATGTCGGGATTACCAGGGCCGCGGCGGGAACAGGAGAATTCCTGCTTATCTGCCGCCGCCTGATTGGGCGGGCTCGAACCTGAAGATAACTGGAAGCTCAAGAGTGTCCATCAAATTCTGACGCGAAGTTATTCCGGCAAGCTCATTTCGGGATGTCGGTCGAGATGACATCTCCGGGAAAATTTCGTGCCGGGATACCTGTGCGCACAACTTGGGCTCTCCGGGCCACAGTCTGATCGGAAATTCGACTTCCGATTAATTTGGCGGTTCCAGCGGTCGATGTTTCTGTTTTGCTCGCTGATGCAAGTGCCTGTTAAATCAAGTGGCGCAGCTTCAGAACGAGGCGGGAGCGTTAGCCGGCGGAACCCAGATCCTTTAAACAACCTTTATCTATCAATAGGAGAAAAGTATGAAAGACGAAAAGACCCTCAAGCCTGAAGTGAAAGTTCTGACTGTTGCGGATCTGAAGAAGATCCGAGGTGCGGCAGGAGCGACCACTGCCGATGTCAAAGTCGATAACGAGGTCGTGATCGGCTCCAGACAGTTCAGGTCCAGTATTGAAAAAGTGAACTAACGCCTTTTGACTGAGGGGGAATAGAACGTCGACCCAATTCGGGTTTCACGCCCGGGCGGCGGCCGCCATTCACAAGTCTGATTCTTTTCACTCTGGTGAAAGGCGGCAGCGGCATCCTTGGCGCACAAGGTGCCGCCGGGGAGTGATCGCTCTACTCCCCTCTTTTCGAAGATCTGGCGTCAGCCCGGCCTGTTTCGCGGGCAATGACACGTCCCCAGCCAGCCGGAAAGCTTAATGTTACTGCGAACTCGGCGGCAAGCGGGCCTGGCCGCGCCTCAGTGAAGTAATGCCGTTCAAACGGCGGGAGTGCGAGCAGCATGAATCGAGAAATCAATGAAATCCGGAGCCGCGCTCTGGATGCCGACCTTGACCCCGAATCGCTCCTGAATGTTCCATTGATCAGGCAGGCATTTTGTGATGTCAACTTTAAGTTCATCGCGCGCGGCGTGGATTCGAACTGGACCTATGAAAAAATTCTGCCGGTCACAATGACCGGGTTCAACCCATTCCTGGGCTCATTCTACTATGGGTATAACTCATCCTTCGCCGCCTGGTTGGAATCTCCGCTCTCATCAGCGAGACCTCTGAACGAAAATGATCTTCTGGTCCGGGAAGTATTGTTCATGGTGCATGACTATCTTCACGCTTGGGCCTATCAGAAGATCGATCAACTCTATCCGGGCCTGCAGGTCTTGAATGGCCAAATCACCGCCGCGAATTTCGAGGATTATGTCTTCTGCCACCTGGTAACGGAGGCCGTGGCCACCGTGGGGCTCGATTACTGGTTTCTCAGCGTCAATGAATTGAATGAATACTGCCCGATCGGGAGTAATTTTGACAACCTGGCCGTTAGTTACCGGGAGTCCCACCTGGCCGAATACCGCAAGTTCAACCCCGATTTCGCCGTCCAGTGCCCGGAATTTCTGGAGACCCTGGCCATTTTTTACTGCACCGGCGAATTTGTCGGTTTTGGTATTGATGACTTGAGACTGAGCCCGCGGCTTCTGTCATGGCTGCAACACGAATTGAGTTATGGCGTGCTTCAGCGACAACTGATCCGGCTGTGGCTCGCCTATCTCGCCCCCGAAAACCTGGAGCTACCGGATGAGAGCCTCATCTCGCCGGTTCAGATCGACGATGAGTGGAAAAAGATTCTAGTCAAAGAGATCAGCCACCGGTTGTGGCGGAAGGTCCAGGCTGCTCACAGCAGGAGTGGGACGGTTGAAATTGACGAGGCCGATTCCTGGCATTCCGCGGGAGAGGGACGCACCGCCCCGCTCGAAAAGAAGCCGGATTTCCGCTTCGTCAATTTGGGCCTGACGTCGAGGGCGGAATGGCAGCGCGCGGCCGATTTGGGAGGCGGCGAGAATTTTCGTTACTTCGCCTATCAATACTTGAGCGGGATTCCGCTCTCGAGCGTTCCGGCCGGGCACCTCAAACTGGTCCCGAAGCTACTACATCACCGCAACGCAGATCTGATCGAGAGCTTGATGGGTGATCTTCCCAGACTGGAGAACCGTCCCGAAGAGCCGAGAGATATCTTCTTACCCAACTGACTACTTTGAAAAGTAAGGTTCTTGAAGTTTTGATGCTTAACCGCAGAACTCAATTTCCAGAGTCCTGACTGCAGTCTAAACGAGGTTCGTCGACACCGGAGTTTCATGATTCAGCCAAATGAGAATTGCCCCTGGAGTGTTCCGGTTCCCCTGCAATCATCGGATTTCGTGCCGCTCTTCCCGGCGCATGCCGAGTGCAACATGACCGTCGATCCAGGTCGAATTGGAGCATACGGATACCGCCGCGAAGCCTATCGGACGGATCAGCTTCTGCATGCTGACCTGCAAACTATGCCATACAGTCATCTGGCCGGGCGGTTGGGTTCCGGGCGATCCGGGTTCTATCGCAATTGGTATCTCAAGGGAGTCGGCCGAACGCCACTCGCGGCCAACTGGAATCTAAGGGATTTTCTTCATAACACCGGGCATCTCGCCGCCAGCTCGGCCATTCGTGAGTATGTCTCCAGCGTCTATCTCGCGGAGATGGGGGATTCGGACTCGATCGTCTCTTGTACCGGGGTCCTGGTGGCTGAGCTTAAGCCGGAGTTGCGTGATCTCCATCGGATCTTGTACCCGGACATTTCGCCCGAAACCTTGCCCCGGGTCGATCGTTACCTGCAAGCCCTCACCGTTAAGGAAGGGGGATTTGCCCGCTGGTCGAATTTCATCTGGTTTCTGCATCACCTGACGCCGGGGCGCATCGACGAGGGGGCGACGGACCTGGCCACCTTTGCCGAAGTCCTGGCCGGTAGTTTGACGCAGCAGAAAGAGCCCGACCCGATCCATTCAGAGATTCAACCGGAGACCCTCGCGGCCATGATTGCGGAATCTGTCGTCCGCACCCGCCATAACTATCGGCGGTGGTTTAACCGAGGAATCTGGTGGGGATCTTTCAGCAACAATCTGACGAGCGACGGCCGCTTCCTGGACCTGGAGACCCCCGTCATCACGGGCGGGCCGTTTTTCGGCACGCTCTCGAATATGGGCCTCACGGACGGCGCTCGGATCGAGAGCAGCCTGGTCGGAATTGAGTTATTCAATCATCTAGCCGGTATGAAGCTGGTCTGCACCGAACTGGTGAGGGTCTTGTCCAGACTTCCTCGAAGGTTTGCGGCGCTCGAGCGGGAGTTCGCGGGCGAACTGGCGAACGAGATTCGCAAGAAGTTACTGTCCCGTCACAGTTTAATCGTCAACCGTGGCGAGGCCGTCGACTATGTCGCCGAGATGATGATGGAGAGGATCGATTTATCCTCTCCCGCCGCCCGCCGCCGGCTGCGCCTGATCCTGGAATCCGAATACGATGCCTACTTCGGTAAGGATCCCACTGCCAATCAGCCATTGATCGAGGAGGAGACGGACCTCGGTTATGCCGAACTCGCCTCAATCGGGCCGGTACATTCGGAGCCTCCTCTGCATTGGCGGCATCGAGCGAGACGACTGGACTCGGAACTGGCGATCGTTCCTTCGGATAAAGAGCAACGGTTGGGGCACGGGATCAATCAATTGATCTCGGAACTCGACCGGACCACGACGCCGGACTCGTTGCTTGAGAAACTGGCGCAGGTCCGCCGCCGAATCCGCACCCTGGTCAGCGAAACGGATTGAAAGAGAACATGGTTGAATCGAATTTCGATTATTCGCCGGAACCGCGCCGCCGCCGCCCGAAACTGGTGGTGAGACAGCGCGATTGCGAAGACTGCGGCGCGGCGGCGCTCGCGACGATCTGCGCCTATTTCGGCGGGTTGCCCGGCCTCAAATATCTGCGTTCCCTGACCAAGGTCAGTTGGTCCGGCACCAGCCTCCAGGCGATTGCCGAAGCCGGAGCGAAGATCGGATTGCGTTGTTGCGGAGTAGAGACATCCTATGACGAATTGTCGCATCTCCGCCTGCCGGCCATCATCGCTTTCAAACACCATTTTGTCGTGCTCGATCACGCCGATGAAGAGCAGGCCGTGATCGGTGATCCGGTCGCGGGCTGGCGGACATTGAGCCGGGAAGAGTTCTGCGCACAGTGGAATGGAACCCTGCTCCTGTTCAATGTGACTCCGAAGTTCAGGGCTCTGGAATTTAAGCGAGAGAATGCGCTCAGGCAATTGTGGCAATTGGCCCGCTCCGCCCGGACTCAACTCTTTTCAATCCTCTGGTTGACGCTCGGACTGAATATGATTGCGCTCTGTCTACCCGTTCTAACCCAGATCATCGTTGATCGGCATTTCACCGGCGGCGGCCAGGTTTCATTGCGACCGATGTTGGCGCTGGCCGGAGTCGCGCTCCTGGTGGGAGGCGGCGTCGAAGCGATTCGCTATCTCGCTATCAACCGGGTCTCGTGGCGCCTACGGTTGGAGCTGGGACTAAAGTTTATCGATCATTTGCTGAAACTCCCGCTCTCGTACTTCTTCTCGCGTCAGACTGCCGATTCGGTCAGCCGGGCTGAAGACATCCAACGCCTCAGCGAGTTTCTGGGCTCGCGAGGGGCGGAGGCCGTTGTCGATTCACTGTTGGCGGTCCTGTCGATGATCTTGATCTTTTATTATAGTCCGGAGCTAGGGATGTGGCTGGTGGTTACCGGTGCCGCCTTGCTCTTATTATCGGTCAGGCTCGGGAACGTGATCTATTCCAGGTTGCTGATGGCGGTCCAATATCAAGCCGATGCCATGACGATCATCATCGAAGCGGTGCGAAAGATCGCGCTTCTGAAGAGTTGCGCGGCGGAACCGCAGTGGGTCGCGCGCTGGCATGAAAAGTCGATGGTCGCCGGTAAAATCTTGCGACAAGCCAGCAACTTAGGCGGTTTTCTGGGTGTCATCGCACAATTGATCCTGCGCGCCACACCCTTGATTGTGGTCTATGTCGGGACCCATGACACAGATTCTCTTTCGCCAGGCGCGATGGTCAGCATCATCTCTTTTGCCTCGATCAGCCTGTCGTCGGTCTTAAATTTAAGCGGGCATCTGATCGAAGCGCAGAAAGCGCTCCTCGGGGTGGAACGGATCATGGATGTTTTGACCGAGCCGCACGAACATGATTCCGTTCACGCGTCCCGGCCGGAACCGGCGAGACCCACCCTGGCCCGATCGGCCCCCCCCGCCCCGTTGATTGAGGTTCGGGGACTCGCCTATCGCTACGGGGAAGGAGATGAGAGCTTTGTCCTGCAAGAGGTAGACCTTCGAATCGAACCCGGGTCCATGGTCGCCCTGATCGGACGCAGCGGTTCCGGCAAGACCACGCTGGCATATTTGCTATCCAGGCTGCTGCGTCCGACGGCGGGCGAAATCAGGTTCGATGGGCGGAACATTGAAGACCTCTCCTTGACTGAGATGCGCCGTCAGGTCGCGATCGTTCCTCAAGAATCGCCGCTGATCCGCGGAAGTATCCTGGAAAACCTCGCTCTCGGAGAGAGCGAGCCGGACCGGGATCGGGCGATCTCGGCCGCGCGGATGGTTCAAGCCGAAGAGTTCATTCTGGCCGACCCAACCGGGTACGACCGAATGTTGAACGAAGACGGGGCCGGTCTCTCGGCGGGGCAGCGGCAGCGGATCGCAATTGCCCGCGCTCTCTATCGCCGGCCGCAGATCCTGATTCTGGACGAGCCGACCAGCGCCCTCGATAGCGAGAGCGAAGCCTCGCTCATGCGGTCATTACGTCTGTTGCGCGGGCAGCAAACCATTATTATCATTGCCCATCGGTTGCAAACGGTGAGGGAGGTGGACCAGATCTTCGTGATCGAAGAGAGCGGGGTGGTTGAAGCGGGCGATCCGGAGACACTGCTGGCTGCCAATGGCCGTTACCGCGCCCTGCAACAGGCCGGAGCGACCGCGCCCAGCTAATTCAATCCAAGGATAATTCCAGTTTGATTCAAGTTTGAGAGGGATCATTGCGATATCTGCACTTAGACCAGACCTTTCAGGACCTGAAATTTGCCTTCAGGCAAATTCGCCAGCATCCCACCTTCAGTGCGGTCATTATCTTGACGCTGAGCCTGGGAATCGGCGCCAATATCGCGATCTTCAACCTTCTGAATGCCGTGCTCCTACGCCAGTTGCCGGTGAAGCGCGCCGACGAGCTTGTGCTCATCTCGCCGGTTACTCAGCAAGGTCAGAAGGTTGGCTTGACCTATGAGCTCTTCGAGCAATTTCAGCGGAAACAACAAGCCTTAGCCGAGTCTTATGGCGCGAGCTATCCGGAAACGATCGAGATGGGGCAGGCGCCGGAGAACGGCAAGGCTCGGGTTCAGTTGGTATCGGGAGATTTCTTTTCGGTTTTAACGGCCGCTCCTTATCTCGGACGCCTGATCACCCGAGCCGACGACGACCAAGGCGGACTGGTCGGCGTGTTGAGCTATCAAACGTGGGCGCAGACATACAATAAAAACCCGCAGATTCTGGGCCAGACCATCTATCTCGATCGCCAGCCCATCACGGTAATCGGTGTCGCCCAGGCTCAGTTCTTTGGCGATGTTCCCGGTGAACGGATCGATGTCTGGATTCCTTTAAAGCTCCATTCCAGGATCTATCACACCCTGCTCACCGCCAGGAATTCGTCCGACTTCGCTTTCATTCATGTCGTCGGGCGGGCTCGGATGCCGGAAGAGACGATGAAGGCTTCGTTCGCCTTGACACTGAAACAGATGTTGGCGGAGATCGGCGTCAGGAATCGAGAATCATCCATTGAACCTGCCCGTTTCGAGATCCTCCCCGCTGGAAACGGCGTCTCATCGCTGCGGACTCGCCTGTCAACTCCGTTGATCGCGATGATGGTCCTGGCAGCCTTGCTCCTGTTATTGACCTGTTTGAATATCTCCAATCTGTTGTTGGCCCGCGTCCTGAGCCGTGGCCGGGAGTTCGCCACCAGATTGGCCATCGGCGCGGCGACCGGACAGATCATCCGGCAATTGGCGATTGAGAACCTCTTACTGTCGCTCCTGAGTGGATCGCTCGGTTTTCTGGCCGGATCCTGGATCAGCTCTCTGTTGAGCAATTGGCTGGGGACCGCTGATGCCGTAGCAACCCTGAACCTGCATTCTGATCTCCGAGTTCTGCTTTTCGGCCTCGGCTTATCTTTCTCGTCCGGGATCATCTTTAGTCTGATCCCCGTCTACCGCGTATCTAGAATCGATTTGATGTCGGTGTTGCGAGACGGCGCTCCGCAGCAAAGGAGGCGTTTCGGCAGGCTGCTGATCATTTCGCAGATATCCATCACCTTCATTCTACTGTTCGAGGCCGGCCTGTTCATCAAAACGCTATGGAACCTGGAGCACCTGGACCCGGGATTCGTTCGCCAGAATCTGCTGCAAGTCGAAATCGACGTTAAGCGGACCGGTTTGACCGGCGAGTCGTTGACCGCGCTCTACCGGGATCTTTCGGAAAAGCTGAAGGCGCTTCCCGGAGTCCGCGCGACGGGCTGGGCGCTCTTCAATCTTTCCGGCGGCGAGAGCGGCACCTTCTGCTGTCTGTCCGCACCCGGTCGGTCTTCGCTCGCTCCAGGCGGCAAGAAGACTAATTTCAACATCGTGCTCTCCCGTTACTTTGAATCGGTCGGAATGCGATTGCTGGCGGGGCGCGACTTCAACGAAACTGAGGCGGACCGACACCACGCGGTCATGATCAATCAGACCCTCGCCAAAAAACTGTTCGGGTCGAGCCCTCCGGTCGGACAGAGAATCCTCTATACGAATGCGCCGGCCCCTCCCGCAGATTTGGAGGTCGTCGGAGTCGTTGCCGACGCCCGGGATTCTGGCCTCCGAGACGAGCCGACGGAGATGCTCTATTTTCCGCTTGACCAGCCCACCGACTTGGTGCTGCGCTACGTCTATCTTCGCACCGATCATGACCCCCAACCGATTATCAAAACGGTCTTGTCTCTGATCCGCGAGGCCAACCCGAATTTGGCCGTGCTTCAGGTCGAGACGATCGATCAGATCCTGGACCGGGAACTGGTTCGTGAGCGCCTGATCGCCAGAGTGACGAGCGCGGTGGCTTTTATCGCGCTCGCGCTCGCCACTGTCGGCCTTTACGGGAGCATCTATTACTCGGTCGATTCCAGGAATCGTGAGCTGGCCATCAGGCTCGCGCTTGGAGCTTTGCGTTATCAAATCATCTGGCTCGTCTTACGTGAGATCATCTGGGTCTTGGGAACCGGATTCTTGATTGGCACGTTGACCGCCTCAGGCATCGCTCGCCTGATCGAGAGCCTGCTCTATGGTTTATCGGCGACGAACGCCGCCATGATGTTGTTAGTGGTCGCCGTGATGACATTCGCGGCTTTGGGCGCTTCAATCGTTCCTTTGCGACGAGCCATGGGGATCAAACCGCTCTCGATCCTGCGTCATGAGTAGAAGGTGGGAGGGGTCGGGAGCAGTTTAGGCCCCGGCTTAGTTCAACCGGAATTGTGTGGCGGCTTTCAGTGGCGGAAGGGTTTTCTGCACACGCTGCGCCACACGAATTCTTAATACGTTAGGGCAAATGGGGGATTCAATGCCACCGAAGATACTCGCGACGAACGAACGAGATTCAAGTTGTATATTGACAATTGTCTATATAGGCTGTAATCTATGTACATGAAACAACTGGACCAAGCCTTTGCCGCTCTTGCGGATCCCACCCGACGAGGAATCGTGGTGCACCTTGCCCGCGGTGAGGCCTCTGTGTCAGAGCTGGTTGGCCGCTTCTCGTTGACGCAGCCCACGATTTCCTCGCACTTGAAGGTGCTGGAATCGGCAGGGCTGATCTCGCGTCGCAAAGAGGCCCAGTTGCGGCCGTGCAAACTGGTGCCGGAGCGACTGAAGGCCGTCACCGACTGGCTGGAGCAAGTGCAGGAGATCTGGGAAGGCAACTACAAGCGTCTCGATACGTTGCTTGCAGAGTTAAAACAACAAGAGAAACAGGAGCGAAAGAAATGAAACCCGCCGAAGCAAGCCTGCCGTCAGATACCGAGGTCCTCGTCAAACGGAGCTTCGATGCTCCCGTCAAACTGGTGTGGCGGGCCTACATGGAACCGGACCTGCTGCGTCGTTGGTGCTCGGGCCAGCCCGGTTGGTCGATGCCGGTCTGCGAGATGGATATGCGCGTCGGCGGCCGGTATCGCTGGCGCTGGCGCAGTGACGAGAACGGCCAGGAGTTCGGATTCACTGGCGAGGTCCTGGAAGTCGTTCCGCACGCGAGAATCGTGCATACCCAAATCTTCGATCCGGGTGATCTGGGCGTTTCCATGGGAGGGGAACCATCGATCGTGACCGTCACCTTCCAGGAAGCCGACGGGATTACGAACGTGGCGACCTCGATCAAGTTTGCTTCGAAGGCCGACCGCGACGCGGCGTTCTCTACTGGCATGACTGATGGTATGGAGATGAGCTACAAGCTGCTCGATGAAGTGCTGGCTGAAGGGTGACGAGTGAAAGTCGTGAGTGGAGCGGGATTAGGTTGGTCAGGCTAATCACTGGTTCGGCCGAATGGGAGCGACATCAAACATGAAGACAACAGCTTTTCTCTTGACGATGCTCGTGACGGCTGTCGTATCGGCGCAGCCAAAGCCAACGACGGGCTACGCGCCCGTCAATGGGCTGAAAATGTACTACGAGGTCCATGGCAGCGGCGAGCCGGTGGTGCTGCTCCACGGCGCGTTCATGACCATCACCAACAACTGGACCGGGTGGATCGGCGAACTCGCCAAGACGCGGAAAGTGATCGCCGTCGAAATGCAGGGCCACGGGCGCACGGCGGACATCGAACGCGACATCAGCCAGGAAAACCTCGCTGACGACGTGGCGGCGCTGCTCGACCACCTCAAGATCCCGAAGGCGGACCTCATCGGCTACAGCATGGGCGGCGGCGTGGCGATGCAGTGTGCGATCCGCCACCCGGACAAAGTGCGGAAGGTCGTCGTCATTTCGTCCTACTTCCGCCGCGACGGCATGGCCAAGGAATCGCTCGACGCGTTTCCGAAGCTCTCGGCGGACGTCTTCAAAGGCTCGCCCATCGAAGCCGAGTACAAGAGGCTGAGCCCGACGCCGGACGACTTTCCGAAGTTCGTCAAGCGGTTGCTCGCCACGGCCACGAAGGGGCACGACCTGGGCGCCGACATGCTGAAGGCGACCACGGCGCCCATGTTCTTCATCCACGGCGACGCGGACGGGATACGGCTCGAACACGTCGAGGAGATGTTCCGCCTGAAGGGCGGCGGGGCGCACGGCGACCTGGGGCCGCGCTCAGCATCGAGGTTGGCCATTCTGCCCGACACCACGCACGTCACGCTGATGCAGCGCATGGCGATCATCGTCCCGATGGTGAACGACTTCCTCGATGCAAAGCCGCAAAAGCAAGAATAAGCCCGGCGTAACCGCTGTGGCTCCGGGTAGACGGGCCGAACCAGTCGCTACACCCGACGGCGGCCGCATTACGGTTTTCGGAGTACTGCGTCTCACCGGCCGCCGCCGCGGGTGAGCTGGGTCGTTGAACTAAGCGCTCCGCGCAGCCCTCGCACTTCCCGCCCTTGACCCAACTCTCCATCCTCTCAGCAGTTCCTTTTCTATACTTCCAAAGCTGGCCCAATTAAGTGGACGGATTCGCGAAGCCCAAGCAGAATCAGTTTCTTTTTTCACGATTCTTTGCCGAAAGCACACGGAGATTCAGGGTGGCCTGTACCTGACGATGTTCTGATATGTGGGAGTCGCATCGATCGGACTGATGATGCTGTTGTTCGGAGGTGAGGCGATCATTTGGCACAGTGCGCGGGAAGAGACTCCATCAGGTCTTACCTGGAGGCGATAAATGTACCTATGCCTTGCCTGTATTGGTCCAGATGGCGCCGCTTGTAGATGAGCACATATGACGGATGTGATGCCGATAGATAGTCGATGCCCCCGACGTGGGCCGTCCCGAACTCGAAATGACCGGCGCCCCTCTTCGAAAAGGTCAGGCCCAATTGGCCGGCCACAAAATCGGACACCTGTTTGCCGAATAGGACCACCTTTTCAGGCGAGAGCTTTTTGAGTTCGAGTTCAAAGTTGGAGAAACAAGCTTCCAGCTCTTTTCGGGTCGGATATCGAAGCTTGCCGTCAGTCAAGGGCAGGCACTTGACCAAATTTGTGTAGTAGCATTCCACAGCACCCAGGTCGGCTTCGATCTCTCGGATGAGCTGCCCGCTGCGGGTGGCCGCTGAAAATGGTTCGTCCGCCTCTGGGTCGGCCGAGGCGACGGCCGACAAGCCGGTGAAAAAGACCTGGGGTCTGGCGCAGACTTTTTGCAGGAGCGGTTTTTGGTTTTCACAAAGTTGGCAACTCCGGCAAAATCGGATCTATTTTAGCCCTCGATCCACCATTACCTCGCCTCAGTCAGATTTGCTGTTCGTGTGATACTCCTGAAGAGTTTCCGTCGATTTCAATCAATGCCTTTCTTTTTTCGAACGCTTCGCTCTAAATCAAGGTCGAACTCATTAGCCAATGAGATGAGATGCTGAAGCACATCGGCCAGTTCAAACCCCAGCTCTTCTCTCTCTTCCTCATTCAACTTCTGGCCTCTAGATTTGCGAACCCATTTGGCAACTTCCCCCATCTCTTCCACGAGAAAAGTGATCTTGGCGTCGGGCGGATTGATCCAGCCATTGCTCTCTTCAAGCTCTTTTATTCTTTGTTGTTGCTCGCGTAAGGTCATGTGCTCCTAGCGCGACGGAGGATGTCACATCAGGGAACTTATCAAGCCGAAGAAAAAGTCGTCACCGAATACGGGAGGCGGTCCTGAAAAGAATCCATGCAGATGATAGACGTTGAACTCATACATTTATATTATGAGCGCCGCTATGCTCAATAAATCGAATTTTCCCGCGCGCTTCAAAACCTCGCCGCGAATAGAATGCAGGCAGATCTGGGTTGGCGCCGTCGGCGAACAATCCGCATTCTCGAACCCCGGCCCGCGACAAGCTGAGGCGAATTGCTTGCAGAACTTGGCTTGCATAAGACCGTCCCCGATAGTCCGGGTGCGTGACCAGAGCGCCGATCTGGGCGTAAGATTGCGAAGCCAGGATAAAATTTACACCCGCAGCGCAGACCAGCTTTCCGTTCACATCTCGGATGCCGAAATAATGACCGGTGCGCAACATGGCTGGGCACCAGAAGTGCATGCCCTGCTGTAGGTAAAATGCGTCAATTTCCTCTGAATTTGCATCGGATAGAGTTTCAACCTCTTCCCGTTGCGCAATTGATTCTGACAGGCAGGTGGCTGTGAGCCAAGTGTCGATGGTGTCGATCGGGATTGATCGAAACGCGTCAGGCAATTCCTGGTCTGCAGACACGGCAATAATAGTCTTCGCGTCGGATGAGTTGTTGCAAGCGACACGGAGCAATTCGCATGCCGCATCGCTGTTGTCGGCTGCGTAGCTCACCACTGTTTGTCTAAAACCTTCAAACCGAACCGCCAGGCCCAGAATATCAGGAGACGCGGGTCGGCTAACAGCCCAAAATCGCGAATACGGCAGCAGCGGCTCAGTCGAATCCGCGATCAGCAGCAATGCGCGATTAAAGCGATCCTCAGCCCATTTCCGTGCTTGAAGTGAAGAATTAAGTCCTTTGGGCAGCAGGCTAACTTCAAACACAGGATAGACGCCTTTCTGATAACTTAATTATTAGCATGACGAAATATTCCTTCCATTTTCAATAAGTCATGCAGCAGGCTGGTCAACATCTGCACTTTCTCCAAAAAAGCTATGATTAATTCTTCGAACTCGGTCTCAATCCTGCCAGTTTCGGCGAGATCCGCCAGCACCAGCAAATGCTGGCAATACGTTTCATGGACCAGGTTCACGGCCCCTGATAATGGCCCATTGGAACATTCTTTTTGCCTCAAGCGGTTGGCGAGAGCGGCCTTCGCATCTCGCAAGGCAAGATCGAGAGCCCAAATCGACTGATTATAGTAGTAGGCGTGATCTGCGACAATCCCGACGATTGGGTCTTCAAAGGCGTAGTCTGACGTGCAGCCAATATCTTCGGCTCTATTGAACAGTCCTTTGCGGATCATCTCATCGCGGACCTGTGTCCCTGGATAAAGCTGGAGTCGAGTAACGAAGAAATTCCAAGTTGCAGCCCCAAAACGAGAGAGGTACCGCGCATTCAATCGCAGCTCTTCAACGGTCATGATTGGATCGAACATAATGAACCCGCTGGCATCGAAGGTGACCCCGCAGGATCGTGGCAATTCGACGGCATGCTCGTTTTCGTTCGCGGAATTGTGTTTATTATAAGACTGCAAAATGCGATCAACACCAGATTCAATTCCGACCTCGACTGACCAGAGCCCGATCTCGACTAATTGCGGGAGCATATCTCGATTAGCGATGATCGCATCGGCACGAGCCATACAGTAAAATGGGACGCGTAGATTGCGCCTCCTAATCTCCTCAACATAATCTCTGATCCAACGTTTAGAAGCGGGAGACGTCCCCAAAAAGATAACATCCTGAAACTGAAGCACTGGATGAACCAGAGGATGGTCTAAATACTTCGCAGCCAGTCGTTCGACCTCATCAGCCACTGCTTTTGGAGATCGCCGCCGCCAAACGGCGCCACCACCAAGGCGCATAAATTCATTGGCAGTGCAAAAACGGCATTTGGCTGTACATCCCCTTCCCGTCAGCACGGAAACTGAAACCGGTTTGCCCATGCGTAATGCCATTTCGACGCTATCCTTGTGGGCAGCGGGCAAATCATCCAGGTCCTCAATCGCGGGGCGGAATCCGCCGTGAAGAATATTACCATCGCGCCCCCTGACGGCCGCGCCCAAAATCGAATCTGCCGACGTTAACGTCGGCGCCGTTGACCGTTCGCTTAGCGTGACCAGGCGTTGAGGTTGATCACTGACTCCCGTCATGGGGTGCGGAGGCGGTGGTGACGTGTGCCTTCTTTCAGACGAGTCTCTGCCTTTAAGCACCCGCTCGACGATTTCGCAAAACGTTTCTTCGCCCTCGCCAAGCACAACCGCATCAACCTCGTAATGCTGGCGCAAGATATTCTCTGCATGAAAGGTTGCGTGCTCGCCGCCCCATACACAATAAGGAGGATTGGGGAGTGACCGCAATTTCGCAGAGATTTCGACACAATGTGAATAATCAGAGAAAGAATGGAGCGATAGCCCAACAACATGGGGGGTCAGTTGGGCAAGATATGTAAGGAGCCCTTCGTCATCCACGCCAAGCGCATGCGCGTCAAGCACGACAACCTCATGCCCGCGTTGACGTAATACAGCGGCAAGGAAGCCAACTCCCAGAGGATCTTGTACCGGCGCGTTCTCGGGGACCGCGCCTAAATCGCGTGGACGGACGAGCACAACGTCAGGGATCCATTCAGCGCGCAAGTCCGATTGATTCACTGGTGCCTCATCTGAAGAAGACACCGACGATATCCCATCTGGTGAATAAGTCATGGCTTCCCTCCGCTGATACGTATTTTGAACGGACCTACGCTGCCGCAGCTTGCGCAGACTGACGCATGATTGAGAGGCCCCGTAGGATCTCGCCAATGCCTGACGGGCGAGTCGGTACTTGCAAATGTATTTGGAAGCCTGACTCGCCCTGGATCGCGACGGCCTTGCTCGCATCCTGGATTGGGGCGAGTGATGCTATGCTTATCGGTTGAGAAGATGCCGCCGCGGCGCGAATGGCTGCGACAGTGTCCGAAAATGCCTTCATAGTCGATGACATATTTACTCTCCGTTCTGTTAATTGAGAGACTTCCGTCTCCACAGGCTTTACTAATATCAGGTCGGCGAGGCGAATATCTTCAACTGCCGATCTGCAGCGGGCGCTAAATCAAGCATGGCGCGGATACTTTGGTGGAACCTGCTTTGATGATTTGGGCAAGCGACGAAGGCAGACTGGACACCGGGTCGCCGTTACCTATACCTCAGGAGTAACAACGCTCGCCAGTCCATCCGAGGCATCTCGAAATTGCCTTCTTCGCTGCCCAGTTGAAGGCCAGCCCATCATCCCGCCTGTAGGTTATAACCTCATGAAGTCCTACGGCGCTGCCCCGGTTGGGGGGGATGATGGGCTGGCCTTTCCCAAGGGAGGAGGGCACCTGCACCACACCAACTCATCCTCCTCCCTAATTCACAGGCCCAAAACCGCGATTTGAGTCTGTGAAGTTGGCTGTCGTGTAAAGGGCAGGGGCTCCCCGCGACGGTTTACCCTGCCCGCTCCCCGCCCATCCTGCCTCGATCTGACGGGAGAGAAGAGCTTTTAGGAAGGGGGATGGCTTGCGCAGTCTTCCCCCCTCTCCCCTTCCAAAAGCAGCGCCAGAAAAGCCCCCACTTCAATAGCCACTGCTTTATGTGTTGGAAGAGAGAAAAATCTGTTGACGGGCTGTGAGACCGATCGAGAGATTGAAGATAGATCTCCATCTGGCAGGCGCACCCCTCGCAGCCCAACAGATGTTTCTCCATCCTCTCCCTTTCGACCGATGACATTCGCCCCGTCAGATAAGGACCGATCAGGCGGCCCCAGCCGCACCGCACGGTCGCGAGAGTCATCCCCGGCGTTCGCGGCTCCCTATCCAAAGTGAGCGGCTGGAAGGGGAGCGATTTGATCTTGATCGCCAAATTTCCCCGACATCCGGCACACTCGGCAAGGTGTGCTTCAGCCCGCGATTTCTCCCACTCGGAGAGCGTCCTGGCCAGATACCGACCGATCTCTTCCCAGTCCAAATGAGTTGGTCCATGAACGGGGATCTTCAAACCCTTCATTACTACTCCAATCGAAAATGAGACGGGCAGATGCCTTCCCCAGGGACACCTCCCCGTCTCTGTTTATCGACTGCATGGATCGCGTGCAAGGTCGATAAACTGCTGAACTACCGCGATTGTTATCTTTGAACCCTGGCCCGAATGGGCTCCGGATTCTGTTCAGGCGCGCCGGATTGACGCGCCTAGAGGTCGATTCTGGTGGCCAATCTTCCGGGCCAACTCGGCACTTGACGAAGTGTGTTTCCCTCAAGTGTTTCTCCACGTTGCTTAAGGCCCAATCCGGACCTGCCGTGATCTGCGGTCAATCTTGACGAATCGTTCGATCCGGCTCCAAGTTTTCGGAGAGAGGGGGCCCGTCACAGATTCCACTCCTCTCTCCAGAGGTGAGGACCGCCCAATTACAGGCTACCCCGCCTCACCTCATCAGTCTGCTCCCAGTCTTCATCGTCCCGGCCTGGCTCTGAGTCCTCGATCACGAGAGCCGGAAGCCGGCTGGTGATCGGCATGGGCCACCATAGCCGGAAGCTCTGCACAAGCCCGGCGCCGCCGCTGAAAATACTGTCAGAACTGCCCGAAGCTCGGGTGGCCGCACTCAAGGGCTTGTTCATCTCAAATTCCAAACTGCGGTGGCCCATACCGACCACCACCGCTTACGGACGGCTTTCGGCGCCGTCTCGAAAGTTATTGCCTCGGACGAGGGAAGGCGAAGGCCTCCTCGGAGTTGAAGCCAGGAGCCCTCGCCCCAACTTGCAGGCGCATCGCTCGCAACGGATGCGATGCCGCTTCATCTTCCGCCTGACATCCCAGGCGATCTTTCCGGTTAAGCGCAGGCCGAACAGGCAATGAGACTTTTCAAGGCCTAAATCAAAAGCTGATCTTGCCACAGTGCGGCCACGATCTGATTCCGTTAATCTGGCGCTGTCTTCCGATTTCTGCGCTGCTAACTCTTTACAACAGGTGATCTTATGCCGTAGTGTCTGATCGGTTTGGACGCCATAGATGCACAGCTCTTTGATATTTCGGTAAAGCCCTTGTGTAAAAGATCGTTGTATAGAATTATATACAGCGGCGAGCCACTAAATTGCATCGGGAGGCCTGCTCAATGGGAGTGAGGCGCCGGATGCAATCTCGCCACCTTGCCGCCAAGCTCTTACAGATTCGCGAGGCGCTGGAGCTGTCGCAAACGGAGCTGCTATATCGGCTGGGTGTGCAGGATCAGTTGATCAGAGCGAACATCTCGTCATACGAGAAGGGCCGGACCGAGCCCCCGCTGCCGGTCTTACTGGGCTATGCGCGGCTGGCCAATGTCTCCACCGACGTCTTGATCGATGATGAATTGAAGCTGCCGAAGAAGCTCCCGGCCAAACCGCCCCGCAAGTCCTGATCCGAAGTGGATCCGAAGTGCACCCCACGGTTCTTTATCAAAGATCAGCCACGAACCGGTCGGCGCACTGCCGGCGAATCGGGAAATCATAAGTATCGTTGAGACCTGCTGAAGATACTAAAAGCTCACGCCGGAGTCTTTGGATCTTTTTGGTTTCTTTTTTGGAAAAGTAAGCTGACGGCAACCAATGCCTCATGTTGCTTTGAATCAGATCGTGACCAGCCGATAATTTGGTTCTTACCCGGACTGTGCCGGTGTATGTTCCAGGTCGTTAATGTTACTGCTTCTGCCCTTGCCAATCGGAAATCCATGGAAAACTCAAAGATGACGTATAAGTTCGGTCCTTTCGTCCTGAATCTGTCGGAACGCCTGCTCCAGCGAGAAGAGGAGATCGTGGGATTAGGCAATAAGGAGTTCGAGATTCTGACGCTGTTTGTCGAGAATGCGGGACACCTGTTCAGCAAGGACGAGTTGATGAGGAGAGGGTGGCCCGGCGTGATCGTCGGCGAGATGACGATGGCCGGAGTCATCTCGAATCTTAGGGAAGCGTTGGGTGATGACAAAAAGACCTATATCCTGACCGTGATCAAGACCGGCTATCGTTTCATCTGCCCGGTCGAGATCCTGCAAGACGGCGACCTGATCGCGCCATCGGTGGCCTTACCGGCGGCGGGCAGGATGGTTCATCGATTGCCGGAATACCAGAATGGTCTGATCGGCCGAAGCCGAGAGATGGCGGAGATCGAAAGTCTGGCGGAATCTGCCCGCGTGATTACGCTGGTGGGCGAGGGCGGCCTCGGGAAGACCCGGCTGGCGATCGAGATGGGGGTCAGGTGGCAGGGGCAGGGCAAGCGAGTGGTCTTTGTATCATTGGCCGACATCTCCGACAACGATTTGATCTTAGGCGAGATCGCTTCGGTATTGGATGTCGCCCGCTCGAACCCGGAATTACCGCAGACTGTGGCGCTGGCCCTTTCGCGGCGCCCGACGGTACTCATCCTCGACAATTTCGAGCAGGTGGTGGACAACGGAGCGACAGTCGTGAAAGAATTAATCCAGTATTCGCGCGGGTTGGTCTGCCTGGTCACTTCACGAAGAAGATTGAGGATCGCGGAGGAGAGCTGGTACCAGCTTTCGCCGTTGGCTCTTCCCGGCAAGGCCGCTGAACTGGATCGATTGCACGAGGTTGAAAGCGTTCGACTGTTTGAGGAACGGGCGCGATCGGCAAATCCCAGGTTTAAGTTGACCGCGGATAATGCTGGTCAAGTCGCGGCCATCTGTGAGTGGCTGGAAGGGAGTCCGCTGGCCATTGAGTTGGCGGCGCTGAGGATGGACGAGTTCTCGCCGGCGGAGATTCTGGATAATTTGGAGCGCTTGCTTACGCTGTTGGTGAGCGAGCAGCGAGACGCAATTCCCAGACATCGCAGCCTGCAGGTGGCCATTGAATGGAGCTACCGGTTGTTGCCGCCGGAATTGCAACAGCTCTTCACTCGATTATCGGTCTTTAGAGGTGGATGCGATGCTGAGGGCGTGGAGACAGTATGTCAGGCGCCCGCAGCTCGTAATGCCCTCAACCGTTTGGTTGATCATTCTCTATTAAAACGAGAGCGCATAGGCGGTAATCGGAAGTTCAGGATGATCGAGGTCTATCGTGAATTCGGGGATGAGAAACTGAGTATGGAGGAGAGCCTGTCCATTACGCGGAAACATGCGGACTATTACTTTAATCTTGCCGAACAGGCTTCTCAAAAACTCCTCGGTGCGGAGCAAAACGCCTGGCTCGATAGGCTTGAGGCTGAACACGACAATCTGCGTGCTGCGCTTGACTACTATGGGCACCAGGAGTCGACTGAATCAGAGGAGTTGAAATTGGCGGTCTTCCTGAGTCGATTTTGGGATATACGGGGATACCGATCGGAAGGAAGAGCAAAATTGCAACGGGCCTTAAAGCGGCAGCAACCCGGAGCGTCTTCTCTGATAGCAAATGGTTTGGCCTGGCTCGGTCTATTGTCATACAAGCAGGATGATTATCAATGTGCAGAACAGTTGTTGTCAGAGAGCCTAACAATGAGCCAAGGCGTCGGTGATCAGGAGTGCCAGGCCTTTTCGTTAAGTGCTCTGGGGCTGGTTGCTGAGGCGCAAGGAAATTATCGGGAGGCCAAGGCACTATTTATCGCGAGCCTGGAATCGAGCCAGGAGGCAAATGCAGATTGGCTGATCGGATGGGCTTTCTCTGAGCTTGGAATTGTCGCCGAACAAGAGGGCGACTTAGGATCAGCTACAAAATTTTATTTAAAGAGCTTATCCAAGCGAGAGGAGATTCAGGATCTGCGCGGAATAGCCGCCTCCTTAAATTGTCTCGGCGGTATTGCTCGCCGAGAAGGGGACTATTCTCAAGCTCGTTTGTATCATGAAAAGAGCCTTGCTCTAAGGCAGAGCATGGGGAATAAAGGGGCAATCGCCATCTGCTACTTCAAATTAGGACTTCTCGAAGAGGCCGTTGGACAACATCAGGCATCCTGCCATTATTTTCAGAAGTGCCTTTCCCTGCGTTGTGAACTTGGCGATAGAGGGGGGATGGCGCGAGCCATGGAAGGCATCGCAAGAATAGCCGGTACCATAAGCAATGGAGAAGACGCCGCCCGTATCTTCGGTGCGGCCGAGGCCCTTCGCCTCCATCTTGCCGTGTCGTTATCACCGGCCGAGCAGCAGCATTACGGGCAGTTCATATTTTCAGTCAAAGAGCGATTTCCTTCGGAATGGAGCGGGGGAAGTAAATGGTCGACGGACGAGGCCATTGCTTATGCTCTCTCCTTCAACACCGAGGCCTGAGATGGCGACCTTTCTCCGGTGTAGATCGCCAAATTAAGGGAACGAAATTTACTCCCCTTCTTTATTTCTCAAATTCCGATCCTGATGTCGACCTGAACCGCTCCGGGATTCCCGGAGACAGTTTATGTTGAGTCAAGCTGCGGTAGCTGACCCCTCTTGTTGACGATCATACATCAACTCTAACTCCGCCGGCGGCGGGTTGCCGATCGAGGTCAGCAGTCGGCGATGGTTGAACCAGTCGACCCACTCGAGCGTCGCGTACTCGACCTCCTCAAGTTGCCGCCAGGGACCGCGATGGTGGATCACCTCCGTTCTTATGAGGGGCTGCACCACGATAGCCATCACCAGGCTTGACAGTCCCGGAAAATTGTATCAGTATACCCGTACAGTTGAACTCTAGATTCGAGTTGGTCTCTTATGGACATTACCATCAATCTGACCGACGGCGTGCCGATTTATCGGCAGATCGTCAATCAGGTCAAATATTTAGTGGCGTCAGGCTTGCTCCAGCCGGGTGAAGAGCTTCCGCCCATCCGGACGTTGGCGCTGCAGCTCAAGGTGACGCCCAACACGATCGTGAAGGCGTACGACGAGTTGGAAAGCTCGGGCGTCATTCACAAGCGCCAGGGCTCGGGCACATTCGTATCGGAGGAGCGCCCGCGGCTGGCGCAGCGGGAGCGGCAGCGCATCATCGATCAGCGCATCGACGCCCTGCTGGCCGAGGCGCACCAGTTGAACTTCACCGTGGACGACATCCTGCGGATGTTGCAGGAACGCCGGGCGTCCATGGAGTCTGGGACCAGGGACGAATCGGCGAAAGTGAGGAAATAGACATGGGACAGTTTATCGTTGACGTTCATGACCTCTCACGATCATTCGGCGGCAAGACCGCCCTCGAGGGCGTGTCCTTCCGAGCCGCCATGGGCCAGGTCTACGGCCTGGTCGGCGCCAACGGCGCCGGCAAGACGACGCTCCTCAAGCATCTGCTCGGGCTGCTGCGTGCCGAGACGGGCTCGGTGCGCGTCTTTGGCCGCGACCCGGTTCGCGACCCGGTCGGGGTGCTGAGCCGCGTCGGCTATCTCTCCGAGGAGCGCGAGCTTCCG
>DATEFT010000922.1:0-4151 GCA_035280505.1 Blastocatellia bacterium
TGACGAGGTGCGGCAGCTTCTCATACTGGATCTTGATCGCGCGCACCGCATCGGCGGCCGTCAACTCGTCGACCGCGGCCACGAACACGATCTCGTCGCCGGCCCACTGGATCTCCGTCCCGACGTCCTGGATGATCTTGATCGCTTTCACGCCCGGCATCTTCTCGGCCGCGCTCTTGTCGATGCTCATGATCTTCGCGTGGGCATAGGGTGAGCGCAGGATCTTGCCGAAGAGCATTCCGGGACGATTGATATCGAAGGTATATTTCGCCTTGCCGCTGACCTTGACCGGTCCATCGACTCGCGAGATCCGTTTGCCGATCAGTTTGCGTTTCTCTTCTTCGGGCCATTTATATTCAGCCATTGCGACGCCCTCCCTTCTGTTGCGCGACCTGGGCGATGGCCGCCTTGATCCCGGCGTAGGTGCCGCACCGACAGAGATTCCCGCCCACGCCCATCTCGATCTGCTCGGGCGTCGGGTTGGGATGTTTATCGAGCAGCGCCTTGCAGGACATCACGAAACCCGGGGTGCAGAAACCGCATTGCTGCGCATCGTTGTCGATGAACGCCTGCTGCACCGGATGCAGCTTGCCGTTCTGTTCGAGGCCCTCGATCGTCTGAATCTTTTTCCCCTGGGCTTCGATGGCCAGCACGGTGCAGGCATAGACCGTCTTGCCGTCCATGACCATCGTGCACGCGCCGCAGGTGGCGCGATCGCAGACGCGCTTGGCGCCGGTCAGGTCCAGGTCGTTGCGCAGGGTGTCGAGCAGGGTCGCGCGCGGTTCGACGCTCGCGGTTCGGTTGGTGCCGTTCAGGTTCAGGGTGATGTTGACCTTGTCGGGGCCCAGAATCGGGACGTTGTTTTGGGCTGCCTCGGCCGATTCTGCGGTTTTGGCGACGAGCGGGATCGTCAGGGCTACACTGGTGCCTTTGAGGAAGCTACGACGCGACACTCCCCCGTCCGGTTTGTCGTGTCGTTCGTCAGAACTGCTCATCCGTTACCTCCATAGTCTTTTAGGAAAGTTTGTTGATTGTTTGCAGAGAGCGCGGAAGATTCATTTCGATCACACCCACTGACACGGACGTGACCACTATCTCTTTGGTTTCAGAAAGTGTTTAATTGCTTGTGTCTGCGGTCAAAGAGTATAGCAATCGGCCGGTGACGTGACAAGAAAACAGACCGTCCGGCGGACCGGGAGGCTTGCCGGAGCGGCAATTTGTCGCCTTTTGAATCTCCCGGGGCGGCAATTTGTCGATCATGAGTTAACAATTTACTTATGAACGAAGTTCACGGGTTCGTGCGGAGGCCGGTTACGGCGCGGGGCCTGCTAAACCGGCGCGGGATGATCGAGCCCCGGTTATGGAACGGCTCTTGCTCGGCCATGGCTCCAGGGTTCAAAATCCCTCATCCGGGCCTCGACCATGAGTACTTTGAAAAGTAAGCTTCTTGAAGTTTTGATTCTCAAATTCCAGACACCTTACTTTCCAGAGCAAGGAGCCCGGTAACCAGTCAAAGTCGAGTTTGGAAATAATGCCGATACCGCAGATCTTAATCGTCGATGACGAGAAATCGATTCGCCTGGCGTTGGAGACGGGCCTGACCCTTGAGGGGTTCACTGTCAAGTGTGCGCGCAGCGGGCGCGAAGCCATCGCTTTCACGCGATCGCAGGTCTTTGACGCGGTCATCTGTGACGTCTTTATGCCCGATGGAGACGGCCTGAGTTTCGTGCGTGAACTGCGACTCCAGAACAGCCACATCCCGATCATCTTCATTACGGCGCAGGGTTCGCTCGAATTGACGGTGCAGGCCATCGCCGAGGGCGCCACCGATTTCATCGCCAAGCCGTTCGAGGTCGGAGCTCTCGCCGAACTGCTCCGCCGCTACATCGCCGCCCGGCGCGAGGCTGAGAACGTCGAGGCCGAGACGGAGGCCTTCCTGCACGATTTCTCCCGTTCGGGGCTGATCGGCCGCAGCCCGGCCATGATCAACGCCTATAAGCTGGTGGCGCACGCGGCGCGCAGCGATGCCACGGTGCTGATCACCGGTGAATCGGGGACCGGCAAAGAGCTGGTCGCCCGCGCCGTCCACAACTTGAGCCCGCGCGCCGACCGGCCCTTTATCGCCGTCAACTGCTCCGGGCTGACCGATACAATTCTGGAGGCCGAGCTGTTCGGGCATACCAGGGGCGCTTTCACCGGCGCGACGAACGATCGCGCGGGCCTCTTCGAGGCGGCCGAAGGCGGCACTCTCTTTCTGGATGAGCTGGCTTCGACCAGCGCGGCTTTTCAGGCCAGTCTGTTGCGGGTCCTGCAATCGGGCGAGGTGCGGCGGGTCGGTTCGACGCAGTCGCGGCGCGTCAATGTCCGGGTGCTCGGCGCGAGCAACGCTCCCCTGCGCCAACTGATCGGCGCCGAGAAGTTTCGGGCCGATCTCTTCTATCGGCTCAGCGTCTTGAATATCGATCTCCCGCCGTTGCGCGAACGCCCGGGCGATATCGAACTGCTGGCCCAGCATATCCTGCGGCGCCTGGCCGAGGATCGGCCGTCTCATTTGACCAAAGAGGCCATGGACGCCCTCTGCCGTTATCGTTTTCCGGGCAACGTCCGGGAGTTGGAGAATGCGTTGATTCGGGCTCTGGCCCTGGCCACGGACCGCGTGATCACGCTCGACTGCCTGCCTTCGCACATCGCCCAGGGCGCTGCGAGCGGTTCGTCGGCGCCGTCCGATTCAGCGCGTGAAATCGTGGCCGACCGGCCCACCATGAATGAGTTGCAGCGGCGCTATCTGCAACTGGTCCTGACCGAGGCCGGCGGCAACCGGCGCCGGGCCGCAGCCGTCCTCAGCCTCGATCGGCGCACGATCCAACGCCTGATCGCCAAGTACCAGTTGGCGGGATTGACCGAACCGGAGACCGAGGCCGATCTCAAAGGCGACGACGACGAGGGGCCGGAGACTCCCTGAGTACCTTGCTCGCTAAATTGGATTAGCAACCGCGTCTTTCGCGGTCTCCCACCATTATCGATGAAGGTCGATCTTATAGATTGGGGCCGGAACCTGTTCGCTGGTGGTGACGATCGATCTTCCGTCTCGCGCGTAGCTGATCGCCTCGCCCTGGCGCTCGGGGGCGAGGGTGATACTTTGCGGCTCCGATTTGAAGATCGTCTCGAACGCGCCGCCCTTGGCGCGCGCCAGTTCGAAGGCTCCAAAGTAGGTTCTGACCGCCACGTGATTGCCGTCGGGAGCGGTCGCGGCGCCGGTCACCAACAACAACTTCGAGATTCGGTCGACGGCCTCGCCCGTGACCTTTTCGAGGGTCACCTTGACGTTCGGCCGCAACGGCCAGGGAAACCGGTAGACGCCGCAGGGCGGAGTGAAGGTCTTGGTCACGAGATAGGGGCGCCCGTTCTTGGGATCGACGAAGAGCGCCTCCGCATCGAAATTGCCGTCGGGATAGCGGAAGGGAAAGGCCACCGCCGCCTCGGTCGCGCCGTCGCGCACGCCTTTTGAGAGGTCCGGTTCCTGAATCCGGTAGAGAGTCAGGTCGTCCCGTTTTCGTTGATTGTTGCCGCTGTCGGCCAGGTAGAGCATCGGCCGGCCTTTGTCGGCGACGAACCCGGCCAGATCTTCCCAATCGCGGTTTCGCGCGCCGGTGACGGTATATTGCCCGAGCCGCTTGCCGCTGGAATCGATCACGTAGAGGCGTGCCTGGTCGCCGCTGTCGTTATGGACCCACCAGCGCCCCGCGGCGGTGCGGCTGGGGGTGAGGCCGGAGACCTCGGCCAGCGATGAATCGGTGATCGTGCCGATCTGGACCGGGTCGCCGTATACTCCCGAGGTGACCGAACCGGCCCGCGTCATCTTTAACGGCCACCCTGAGATCGCGAGATACGCGAGACACACGATCCCGAAATAGGTCGCGCCTTTCAAGGCCTGAAAGCTACGAACGCTGGTCATCAGCTCAATCTCCTTACCGCTTCGCGAAAAGCTCGCGGCGTGACGCCGGTGGCTTCGCGGAAAATTTTGGTGAAGTGGCTCTGGCTCTTGTACCCGACCAGGGCTCCGACTTCGGAGAGCGGCAGGGGAGTTTCGGCCAGCAATCGCCGGGCCCGTTCGATCCGCAGCGACGCCAGATAGGTGTGGGGCGAGACAC
>DATEFT010000923.1:0-5881 GCA_035280505.1 Blastocatellia bacterium
TCGCTTCTGCGAGGCCCTGATCGCGATCCGCCGCGAGATTAAAGACGTCGAAGACGGACGGTTTGCCGTCACCGAATCGCCGCTGCGCCACGCCCCCCACACCGTCTTCGATCTCGCGGACGATCATTGGAACCGATCCTACTCGCGGTCGGAAGCCTGTTTCCCCGCCGGTTCGCCCCGCCTGGACAAGTACTGGGCGCCGGTGGGCCGCATCGACAACGCCTGGGGTGACCGGAATCTGTTCTGTTCATGCCCGCCCATCTCGGCCGGCGAATAGGCGCGCAGAGGATCCAGATCTGCCTTCCGCCCCTCCCACCGGATCTTTATCTATCCGGTGAGAGGGGGCTATAATTTATCGGATCAAATATAGAGGTTCGGCTCACTTCCGGTCGGGGTTGCCCCCCGAAAGTAGAGTTCCTCCCGCCTTCCCCAGTCGTATCCCGGCTCGGAGACTTGCGACGTTAGGAGGCTCTTACTCTTCGTTCGACCGACGACGGGCCCAATCTCTCTGATATTCGATGAGTAACGAGGAGTAGAATGGCATCTAACGACAAAGAGACCATCCGGTCCCTGCTGCGCATCAGCAAAAAGCTCAATTCGACATTGGATTTAACGGTTCTGATGAGCGACCTGGTTAAGGAAGCGATCGGAGTCGTCAACGCCGAGAGCGGTCTGGCCGGACTCCATACTCTTCACGGAATGATCAGCCAGACCTATATCCACCAGGGGACCGCGCTTCCGCTGACTCGCTCGTGGCCCTCCGGAGAGGGGCTGCCGGGTTGGATCCTTCAGCACAAGGTGCCGTATGTCACCAACAAGGCGGAGACCGATCCGCTCCTGACCCCGGAACTGCGTGCACGGTTCGGCATCTCCACGGCGCTCGCGATCCCGATCATCAACGTCCGGGATGAGGTCCTCGGCTTCATCGAGATTCACAACAAAAAAGAGGCCGGCGGTTTTACCCGGTCCGACCAGGAGCGGTTGATGGCGATCTCCAATATCGCCGCCATCGCCATTCAGAATGTCCTGACCTATCAGGAGAGTCAGTTGGCCCAGGAGACCCAAAGCCGCCTGGCGGCGATCGTCGAGTCTTCGGATGACGCCATCATCAGCAAGACCCTGGAGGGCCGGATCACGAGCTGGAACAAGGGCGCCGAGAGGATCTTCGGCTACACGGCGGAAGAGGCCATCGGCCAGTCGATCACGATGCTGATTCCACCCGACCGGCTGAGCGAAGAGGAGGGCATCCTCGGGAAGTTGCAGCAGGGCGAGCGCATCGACCATTTCGAGACGGTGCGAGTCAAAAAGAACGGCACCCAGATCGACGTCTCGTTGACCATCTCTCCCGTCAAAGATGCCGTCGGCCGCATCATCGGCGCCTCCAAGATCGCGCGCGACCTGACCGAGAACCAGCGGGCCAAGATCCTGCTCGAAGAGGAGCGGGCGGCCCTGGAGACCGTCAACCAGGTGGGCCGGTTGCTCTCGGCCGAATTGGACCTGGAGAAACTCGTCCAGGCCCTGACCGATGCCGCCACCAAGGTCATCGACGCCCAGTTCGGCGCCTTCTTCTACAACGAGCTGGACGAGAGCGGCGCCTCTTACCTGCTCCTCGCCTGGTCCGGGACTCCGCGCGAACAGTTCCTGAACTTCCCGAGTCCACGCGCGACCGAGCTCTTCGGCGCGACTTTTCGCGGTGAGGGCGTGATTCGCGTGGACGATGTGAGGCAGGATCCTCGTTACGGAAAGAACCCGCCCTATCACGAAATTCCCGCGGGTCATCTGCCGGTCGTCAGCTATCTGGCGGTGCCGGTCATCTCCCGCTCGGGAGAGATCTTCGGCGGGATCTTCTTCGGGCACTCGGAGCCGGGGATGTTCAGCGAGCGGCACGAACAGATCGTCACCGGCCTGGCCGGTCAGGCGGCCATCGCCATGGAGAATGCCCGGTTGTACGAGACCGCCCGCAGGGCCCGGAAAGAGGCGGAGGAGGCCAACCGGATGAAGGACGAATTTCTGGCCACGGTCTCACACGAACTCCGCACCCCGCTCAACGCCATCCTGGGCTGGTCCCGGATGCTGCGCGGCGGCCGGTTGAATGAACAGAGCATCACCCACGCGGTCGAGACCATCGAGCGAAATGCCCGCGCCCAGGCCCAGATCATCGAGGATATCCTCGACGTCTCGCGGATCATCACGGGCAAAGTCCGGCTCGATGTGAACCGGGTCGAGATCGGTTCGACCATCGAGGCCGCCGTCGATTCCCTGCGCCCGGCGGCCGAGGCGCGCGGAGTCAGGCTCCAGACCGTGCTCGACGGCGGGCCCAACCTGGTGCTCGGCGATTCCAGCCGGCTGCAGCAGGTCATCTGGAATCTGCTCTCGAACGCCATCAAGTTCACCCCCAAGGAGGGGCGCGTCCAGGTGGTCCTGGAACGCATCAACTCCCACATCGAGATCAAGGTGGTCGATACGGGACAGGGGATCAGCCCGGAGTTCCTGCCCTTCGTGTTCGAGCGTTTCCGACAGGCGGACAGTTCGACCGCCCGGGAATACAGCGGCCTCGGTCTCGGCCTGGCCATCGTGCGCCACCTGGTGGAACTGCACGGCGGATCGGTCTCGGCCGACAGCGGCGGCCTGGGTTGCGGCGCGACCTTCACCGTCAAACTCCCGCTGGCCGCCCTGCGCGAGTCGGGCAGGCCTCCGGAGCAGTCCTCCCTGAGGCTGCACTCCCAGGCGCCGGAGAGCGGGACGCCGATGGAGTTCAGATCGGAACTGGCCGGGCTGCGCGTCCTGACCGTGGACGATGAGCCCGATGTCCGCGACCTCCTGACCGTGATCCTGCAGCAATACGGCGCGGAGGTGCGCGCGGCCGGCTCCACGGCCGAAGCGCTCGAAGTGTTGCAGGAATGGCGGCCGGATGTGATGGTCTCCGACATCGGAATGCCGGTTCGCGACGGTTACGACCTGATTCAGGAGGTCCGGAGGCTCAGTTCGGAGGCCGGGGGCGATACGCCCGCGATTGCGCTGACGGCCTATGCCAGGTCCGAGGACCGCTTGAAGGCGCTCCGGTCCGGTTTCCAAACGCATGTGGCCAAGCCCATCGAACCGGCGGAATTGGCGGCCATCATCGCCAGCATCGCCCGCACTCATGGGCGCCCCAGATAACGCGCGAACCGGCTGCCGGAGCTATCTGACCAAGCGGCGGTGCTTGATCACCAACGCCTCTTTCATATAGACGATCTCGTCGCAGACATCCTTGGCCCGGTCGCCGATCTGTTCCAGGTGTTTGGCGACCAGAACCAGGCGGGTGACCTGACCGGCGCTCGAGGGATGCTCGGCCACCTGATCGAGCATCTCCTGGAAGAGGCGGTCGTAGAGCAGATCGATCTCATCATCGCGGTCGATGATCGTCCGCGCCGCCACGGCATCCTGGTCGGCGAAAGCATCGAGCGCATCGTGCAGCATCTCGCGCGCGGCCTTGGCCATGTACATGAGATCGGGATGGACCTTGAATGAAGGCGGTTGGCTGCCGAGGTCGATCGCCGCGCGGGCGATGCTCGAGGCATGATCGCCGAGCCGCTCGAGGAGCGTCACGATCTTGCTGGCCGAGACCACAAATCGCAGGTCGCGCGCTTCCGGCGCCTTGAGCGCCAGCACGCGAATGCCCAGTTGATCCAATTCCAGTTCGAGCGCGTCGATGCGGTCGTCATCGTTCACCACCTGCTGCGCCAGTTCCAGGTTGTGCGTGCTGAGCGCCTGCAGGGCGCGTTCAATCGCCCTCTCGACCTCACCGCCAATCAGCATGACGCGGTCGCGGATCTGCCTTAACTCAGGTTCAATGATGCTGTTCATATCTCCTCGAAATAGAACCGAGAGCTAAGAGACATGGGCCGATCAGCCCCCCAGTGTCTTGCCTCATCCAACTTTCCCGGTGTTGTCCTTGGTTGAATTTGATGTATGTTAGAACGTTATGAATAAACCAAGTGGCGTACTTTGAAACTCGGGCATCTATCTAATAGTAACCACGGGTCAATGGATCTGAGCTGGCAGCGGCCGATGCCGACCCCCAAGAAGTTCACTAGCTCCGCTGCTCGAAAATCTTCCGTATTCTACCAGAGGCACGAAACCTTTCAAAATTCGCGCCTGAACGTCATCAACTTCATCTCATATTATCGATAAGCCAATCGCCGGAAAATAGACTCGCCCGGATTCGATCTCAAGAGGAGTCGTCCCTTGAAACCTCCCGGCTTCAATCTCCGGCCGCCGGTTCCTGCTGAGACCCTCAGATAAATAATTTGCATTTTTTTACGTTTCGATCACTTTCCCATTTCTTTTGGCCTCAAAACGTCCTATAATAATGAGGTAAATCTTAGAGATTCACTTTAAAGGCCCAGACGAAAGACCATCAGGGTAGATCAGAGAACTAGACCATAGGGAAAAGTGAAGGTCTGGGGCCAACTCAGTAGCTCGCATCCTGAATACTTGCGCCAGCGAATGCCCTTAGGGAATCGGAGGAAAGCCGATTCAGAAGGGCACGGTCAGCCAATCGACGACAAATCGGACAGAGCAGGTGCCGCCAAATCTGCCACCCGCATCTCCTCTGTGGGCGTTTATGTGGTGCATCCTGGAAGCCGCCGCGTGCTGTCACCGCCTCCGCCGAGTTCCGGCGAGAGACGGAGGGTTCGGCAATCCCGCTGAACGACGGACGTTTGAGGGCGAGCCCGGGATCACCGTAAGACCAACTCATCCGCCAACTCAAATTGATTGATCGCGGCACATCGCTTGCTCGCTCAAGGAAGTGCATAGCGGGAGAGCAACCGTGATCAGAACCAAACCAGAGAGAAGACACAGGTAGATATAGAAAGTAGTTCACTATCCTAATCACGAAAATCCGAAGCGGATATACCCACGCCTGAATGCGAACACCTGAGTGGTGCCCCTGCAGGTAAGAAGAGCGTTGTGTAAGGACGGAGGTCTATAACGGTGAGGATGAAACGGAAGGGACAGTCGATCATCATGCGAGGACTACGAACCGGCTTCGGTTTGGCGCTGTTGGTGATCTGGTATCGACCGGAAGCAGGTACCAGGTTGCCTAAACCGGACTTCGTCAGTTCGGCGAGAGCCCGCTTCGTGTTGGTCACGAGTGACTGCCTGCTCGGCAGCGGATTTCTGACCGGTCATCGCGAGAATGGCAAGGCCGAAGTGGTGACCGCCTATCATCTGGTCACTTGCGGCCACGGCAAGACTAAACACCAGAGCAAGTCGGTCCAGGTAGACGGAGTGACGGCCGAGATTCGCGGAGCCGACCCGCATCAAGACCTGCTGCGGTTGCTGGTGCCGCTCCGCTT
Source organism: Blastocatellia bacterium (assembly GCA_035280505.1). Taxonomy (GTDB): domain Bacteria; phylum Acidobacteriota; class Blastocatellia; order RBC074; family RBC074; genus JAKEHZ01. The sequence continues at coordinate 5,343 of DATEFT010000923.1, forward strand.
CAACGCCGGCAAGATCGCGATGAGGACCGAGTCCAGCCTCGGCGAACCCGTCTTCGCGGTGGGCAGCAATCCAAAGGGCGATCGTTCGGTGGTCACCTGGGGGAACGTCCTCATGACGCCGCCCGGCGAGGTCACCGCCAAGGTCCCGATCGTGCCCGGCACCTCCGGCGGTCAACTGATCTCCGCCGTGGATGGTGCCCTGCTGGGAGTCGCGGTTCGCGAGGAGTTCGGATTTACCAATGCCGTCAACAGCAATACGCTACTGCAATTTCTGGAGAGAACCAGGAAGCGGTAGTCTTTGATGCTCAACCGCGAAACACGCGGAAGACGCGGAATCAAACTCCTTTCGCGTCTTTCGCGTGTTTCGCTGTTTGCAAACCAACTTTGTGAGCAAAGTACCATCGGGTAGGAGGGAGCCTCACGGCTCCCGTCCTCCCACACCACCGGACGTGCGGTTCCGCATCCGGCGGTTCACGTTGAAAATTGAAACCTTCGTAGTTGATTCAGCAATGACACGAGACCCAATCGATCAAAGAATG
>DATEFT010000924.1:0-3881 GCA_035280505.1 Blastocatellia bacterium
AACTGAGAGAAGGATCCTCGAGCATATGAATCAAGATCACAGGAAAGCGTTATTCCACTATTGTGAATCTCTGAAAGGAGTAAAGGCGCGTGATGTAACAATGATCGGGATCGATAGTGAAGGATTTGACATGTTGGCAGATCGGCGAAAATTGAGAGTAGATTTCGACTTACCAATCCAGACCCCGGAAGAAGCACGGGCCGCTTTGGTGAGATTAGCTAAATCATAACCGGAAGTTTTAGGGTATCTCAAGACTCAATGTAAGAACTGCCGATTGTGGTTATTGTGGTTACAGCAGATCATCCTTAAAAAGCAGGTGGATAAAACTTAGCCCGAGGTCGAGCGAGGCCCTAGCATCGCGAACCCTCAAGAGGTCTCCCCATCTCGCTAGCCTAAAAGATAGACGAATTGCCCCATCGCGATCGCGCTCGCGCCGTTCTTCGATCAGGGATTAACGCGCTCTGAGGAGAGAACAACACATGTCTATTCAAAAAATAAGATTATTAGTGCCCCTCGCAGTATTGCTTTGCCCTTTCACCGTTCCGGGTCAACAACCAACCGGACCTGTCACCGCTCCGGATCAGCAAGCCGGATCGGTCGCCGTGGTCAGCCAGCAGTCAACCGCACAGGCGGCTGTGCCGGTGGCGACGGTGGGTCAGCAGGCCGGACCGGTCGCCGCTCTGGCTCAGGTGGCCGGACCGGGTAATGGAGAGCTGTTGACGCTGGACCGGGCCATCAATCTGGCCCTGGGCGCCAACCGGCTGATCAAAAACTCGGAGATCGAACTGGGTAAATTCGCGGACCGGGAGGCGGTGGTCCGCAGCGGGCGAATGCCCGAGATCAAATTCTCGATGCTCAGCGCGCAGTTCCTGTCTCCGCTCGATTTCACCTTCGGGAGGGGCCTCTTCGGAACCTATCCGGGTGTAGGCCCGATCCCTGCCCAGAACACGGTGGTCAGCATGTCCCGAGAGCCGCTCGCGCTCTCGAGCCAGATCAACCAGCCGCTCTCGCAGCTCTATCGCATCGGCCTCAACCTGAAACAGCTCCGGATCGGCCGCGACATGGCCGAGCAGCAGGTCCGGGCGCAGCAGCAGGCGATCATCAATCAGGTCACGCGAACCTACTACGCGATCCTGCAGACCCAGAGCGCGCTGCAGACGACCGACGAGACCATCAAGCTCTACCAGGAACTCGACCGCGTGACCGGAGAGTATGTGGTCCAGAGAGTCGCGCTCAAGACCGAGAGCCTCGAGGTCAAGACCAGGCTGGCCAGATCCGAGTACGACGCGCTGACCCTGCGGGACCAGGCGGCCTCACAGAAGGAGCAGCTCAATCAACTGCTCGGACGCGACATCCGCACCGAGTTCGAAGTGAGCCCGGTTCCGGAGTTCAGCCGCTTCGAGACGGACCTGTCGTCGGCACGCTCCTACGCCATGGAGATGCGGCCCGAGGTCCAGGAGGCCCAGCTCAAGATCCAGCAGGCCGAATACGACCGGCGGATCAAGAAATCGGCCTACATTCCCGACGTCAGCCTCAACTTCAACTACCAGTCGGCCCAGAACATCTACTTCATGCCCAAGCACAACGCGAGCATCGGGCTGGCGGTGGTCTGGGAGCCCTTCGATTGGGGGCGCAAACGATGGGAGCTGTCGGAGAAGGACAAGAGCCTCGACCAGGCCCGCAACGGCCTGCATGAGACTCAAAACCAGGTCCTGATGGAGGTCAACGGCAAATACCGGCAGTTGCAACAGGCGCGTTCCCTGCTGACCATCGGGCAACTGGCCCAGGAGACGGCGCGCGAGAATGTCCGCATCCTCTCGAACCGGTACTCGATGCAGGCCGCGCTGCTCAAGGACGTGCTGCAGGCCCAGACGTCTCTGACCGAATCGCATCACCAGTATCGTCAGGCCCTGCTCGCCTTCTGGATGGCCCGGGCCGACTTTCAGAAAGCGATAGGAGAAGACAAATGAAGATGACCGACGATCGGAATTATGCTCGAATCCTGGCAGTGGCCCTCTGCCTGCTGCCCCTCGTCTGCTCCGCCTGCAGCGAGCAGCCGGTGACCGCCGAGCAGCCGCCGATCTCGGTCAAGGTCAAAACCGTCGAAATGGGTTCGGCCAACGGCGGCTCGCGGTATTCGGCCAATATCATTCCGCAATCGCAGATCGATGTTTCGTTCAAGGTGGGCGGTTACGTCGACCAGATCTTGAAGATGCGCGGCGTGGACGGCCGGATGCGCGACCTGCAGGAGGGCGACGCGGTCCTCAAGGAGACCGTGATCGCGCGGGTCCGCACCAACGACTACGAGTCGAAGGTCAACCAGGCGCAGGCGCAACTGGCCGAGGCCCAGTCCGCGCTGGAGCCGAGCAGGGCGCAGGCCGCCGAGGCGGAGGCGGCCCGCCAGCACGCCAAACTGGAGTTCGATCGGGCGGCCAAGCTCTACGAGAGTCAGAGCCTGACTCAACCCGATTACGATGCGGCCCGGGCCCGGATGGAGATGACCCAGGCCAAGGCCGAGGCGGCCAAGGCCCAGATCCAGGTCATCAACGCGCGCATCAAGATCGCCCAGACCATGCTCGCCGACGCGGCCCTGCCCCTCCAGGACACCGCTCTCAAAGCTCCCATGAACGCGGTGGTCCTGCAGAGGCTGGTGGAGACCGGATCGCTGGTCTCACCCGGTAAGGTCGGGTTCGTGCTGGCCGACACGACCTCCGTCAAGGCGGTCTTCGGCGTTCCGGACGTGACCGTCAGTCAGTTGAAGCTGGGTGGGATGCTGACCGTCACGACCGAGGCGGTCCCCGGAATTCAGTTCCACGGTCAGATCACGCGAATCTCGTCGGCGGCCGATCCGAAGAGCCGAGTCTTCGAGATCGAAGTCACCATCCCCAATCCGCGCCAGTTGCTCAAGGCCGGTCTGGTGGCTTCCCTGGAGCTGGGAGAGGCCGGCCCGCAGAAGCAGGTCGCCGTGGTCCCCCTCGCGGCCATCCTGCGGTTCAACAACGGCGCCGGCAGCTATGACCGCGCCTCCGACAACTATGCGGTCTATGTCGTGGAGGAGCAGAGCGGCAAACAGTGGGCCCGCCGCCGCCGGGTGAAACTCGGAGAAGCTCTCGGAAATACGATTGCCGTGAGCGAGGGGATCGAAGCCGGAGAACGAGTCATCGCGGTCGGGGCGACGCTGGTCCGAGACGGCCAGGAAGTACAGGTAATTCCTTAGCAAGACCGAAGTATCGAACACTGAATATCATCGCTGATCTTCCAGCGCTCATGAATGGTCTCCATCGATTCCCCGGTTCGGGATCCGCCCCGGATCGAGTGCCGATCGAGGAGGATGGCGGCCGGCCTCCGGGCAATGGAACATGGAAAATGGACCGATTATGTCGCAGCCTGAAACCGACCCCGAACTCATCGCTCGACGGCGCAACCTCTCGCGATTTTTCGTCGAGACCCGGCAGATCTCCTGGGTGTTGCTGATCGCCGCCTGTCTCTGGGGGATCTACGGCTATCTCAAGATGCCCCAGCGCAAGGATCCGGAGATTCAGACGCGGGTGGCCGCCGCCATCACCCCGTGGCGCGGAGCCAGCGCCGAGAAGATCGAGCAGCTCGTCACCAAAAAGATCGAAGACCGGATCGCCGCCAACGCCGCCGTCACCAAAGTCGAATCTATTTCGCGAACCAACATCTCCGTGGTCTATGTCGAACTGGACGAGGACCTCAAAGAGACCGGCAAGGAGTTCGACGACATCAAACTCAAGCTGGACGGCATTCACGACCTGCCCGCCGGCGCCGGCCCGATCAATTTCATCAAAGATTTCGGCGACACGGCCGCGCTCATGCTGACCGTCTCCAGCCCCCGGATCAACGGAGCGGAGATCACCCTG
>DATEFT010000925.1:0-3069 GCA_035280505.1 Blastocatellia bacterium
CTCCATCGTAGGGCTCGTAGTTCTGCTGAATGAACTCGCGGACATTGATCTCCTTCTGCCACAGCCCCGGCTTGAATCCTTCCCAGGCGGGAATCGCCTGTTCGCGGGCGATCTCGTGCACAGCATTAGTACTCATTGCCATTCTCCTTACTCTTTGGGTGACGATCCGCTCATTTCAATCCGAGCAGCGCCCCGGTGTGGCGAGCGATCATCAGTTCTTCGTAGGTGCGGATCATCCAGACCGAGACCTTGCTGCGCGGCCCGGAGATCCGGGGCCGGTTGTCCTGGTTGGCCTCCGCATCCAGTTTGACGCCCAGCCATCGACAGGCCTCGCAGATGCGCTGGCGGATCTCGGGCGAGTTCTCCCCGATGCCGGCGGTGAAGACCAGCCCGTCAAGGCCGCCCAGCACCGCGGCCAGCGCGCCGATCTCCTTGGCCGCCCGGTAGACGAAATAATCGACGGCCAGGCGGGCCTCGGGCTCGCTATGGGTCAGCAGCACACGCATATCGTTGCTGATGCCGGAGATGCCGAGCAGTCCGGATCTCCGGTAGAGAATCGCCTCGACGTCCTTGGCCGAGAAGCTGAAGCTCTGAAACAGGTAGAGCAGCGCGCCGGGATCGAGCGCGCCCGGCCTCGTCCCCATGCAGAGCCCATCGAGCGTCGTGAAGCCGAAACTGCTGTCGACGCTCTTTCCGGCTTTCATGGCGCAGAGGCTGGCGCCGCTTCCGAGATGGGCGACGATGACTCTTCCCCCGGCGATCTCCGGCGCGACCTGCGGCAGCGCCGAAGCGATGTATTCGTAGGAGAGCCCATGGAAGCCGTAGCGCTGCAGCCCGCCCCGGCACAGTTCACGCGGCAGCGGGATCACCTCGGCCACCTTCGCCTGGCCGCGATGAAAGCTGGTGTCGAAGCACGCGACCTGCGGCACCTCCGGCAAGCGGTCGAAGACCGCCTCGATCGCGGCCAGGTTGTGCGGCTGGTGCAGGGGCGCGAGAGGCACCAGTTCATGCAGTTCCGCCAGGACCTGTGGGGTGACGATGGTGGGGCTGGCGAACCGCGAGCCGCCGTGCACGACCCGGTGACCCACCCCCAGCACTCGCGCCCCGCCGTACCTGGAGCGGAGCCAACTCGCCATCACCTCGAGCATCTCGCGCCCGTTGCGGACCACGAGCTCCACCTTGGTGTCGTCAACGATTCGATCGTCGGCGTCCTTGACGGAGAGGCGGGACTCCGTTCCGTTCCCCTCGATCCGGCCCCGCGCTTCCAGACGCCAGCTCTCGGCCGAGGGTCGTCGATAGACGCAGAACTTCAGGCTCGACGATCCCGCGTTGAGCACCAGAGCGTAATCATCCATACCACTCTCCTCTCTCCGGATTCATTTCACCCCATTCCTGGCCGCGGGTCCGGTCTCTTTCAACCGAAGCGCGAGGACGATGGCGATCGCGACGCCCAGCAGCAGCGGCATAAATGCCGTCTGGTAATCGTCAAGCTCCATCTGCGGCGCCCCGCCGGAAGCGCGCTGCAGCATCCCCGCGAAGACCGGCCCCAGGAGCGCGCTGAAGGTGAAGTTGAGGAAATTGATGACCCCGGTGGCGGTGCCGCCCAACTGCGGAGGGTTGGCCTCCTTGATCACGGTGTACGGCAGCATCGCCGCGCCTGAAGCCAGCCCGGTCACCAACCCGATCACGTACGGTGGAAAGACTCCGGCATGGCCGTAGAGGACCCAGGCCATGCAGGCCAGCAGCACCACCGCCCCGCCGATGATCGGCGGCTTGCGTCGCCCCAACCGGTCCGAGATGAAACCGAGCAGCGGGCACCCGATGATCCATCCGAGCGGAATCGTCGCCGAGCGCAGGACGGCCTCCCCGTAATCGAGGCCGCGCCCCTCCTGCAGGTAGCGCACGCCCCAGACCATGTCGAAGATGGTGGTCGGGATGAAGAGCAGCCCCGAGATCAGGCCGCACAGAATCGATTGCGGATTTCTGAAGACGGTAGCGATGGCGCCGGTCGAACCGGTCAGCCAATTGCCGGGCCGCGCGGGCCTCTCGTCCTTTGGCAGCAGCCACAGCAGCGAGACCCCGATCAACAGGCCGAGGCCGCCCATTCCGATCCAGAAGCCGTTCCAGGCGAGGCCGCCCCCGATCAGCGGCCCCACCACGAACTGCCCGGCCGACCCTCCGGCCATGCCGAACATCTGCGTCGCGCCGACCAGGGTGGCCGCGACCGAGACCGGAAAGCAGTTGGTGGCGATGTAGATGGCTCCGACCGACGCGAAGACGCCGCCGGCCCCCTGCAGCAATCTCCCGACGCTGGCTGCCGCGGGATCGCCCGTGGCGAACAGCAGCGCCCCGAGACCGACTGCCGCCGCGGAGATCGGCATCAGCCGCCGCGGGCCCATCCGGTCCATGGCCGCCCCGGCCACCAGGCTGAAGGGCGAATACCCGTAGTAGAACAGGCCGACGATGGAAGCGACGCCCGCCGCGCCGAGCCCGAAAGCTTCAGACAACTGCGGCATCATGACGGCCGGTGCCGAGCGCAGCGCGTATTGATAGAAGTAGTAGACCGCCGCCGCCAGCCAGGCGATGGTGGCCACATTGACCCTCCGGTGCGAATCCGCGCCGCCGATCGATGGTGTCGTTGCTTGCGCCATATTCTCCTCCACAACTCTCAACCTGACTGGCCGCTTCCTAGCAGAGCACCAGGGAGACGGCCAGGCCGCCCTCCGAAGTCTCCTTGTATTTCGAACTCATCTCCCTGGCGGTCAGCGCCATGGCCGCAATCGCCGTGTCGAGATCGACGCGACGCTGTTCCGGGATCTCCTCGCTGGCGATCGCATAACCAGTCCAGGCCTTGACCGCTCCGTAGGCGCAGCGCTCGATGCAGGGCACCTGGACGTAACCGGCCACCGGGTCGCAGGTCATCCCCAGGTGATGTTCGAGCGATGATTCGGCGGCATTGGCGACCACTCTCGGGCGGGCGCCCAGGGCCTGGGCGATCATGGCGGCGCCCATCGAGGAACCGACGCCGACCTCGGCCTGGCATCCGCCTTCGGCCCCGGCCAGCGTGGC
>DATEFT010000926.1:0-2904 GCA_035280505.1 Blastocatellia bacterium
GTCTGAATCCAAACCGCGACAGATGCGAAAGACGCGAAAGACGCGAAAATAGGTCGATTTCGCGTCTTTCGCGTCTTTCGCTACTGTTCGCGGATCCAGGCGCGCACGCGGCGCAACCAGGCCGTGCTCTTGAGGCGGGTACTCTCTTCCAGAAACTGAGTGGCCATTTGACCGGTCAGGGGATAGAAGGCCAGGCTGTGATCGGCCTCGAGATAGCTGCCGTCTTCGAGCTGAAGAAAGGTGACGCTCTCGCCATCGTAGCGCCACACTTCCGGCACGCCGACGGCCGCGAAGATCGGAAGTCGTTTCAGTGATTCGCTGGTGATGTCGATCTCGATGATCAGGTCAGGAGGCGGATCAATCGTGAGATCGATCTGCTCTTTCCCCCTGATCGCTTCGGCGTTCTGGATGTAGAAGCAGGAATCCGGTTCGAACCCCTTTCTCAAGTCGGCCCGTTTGAAGGTGGTGGAACCGGCCCGCCTGAGATCCAGTTCCAGTTCCTCGGCCAAGACCTCGACCAGTTGGGCCAAGGTTCGGTTCGGCTCCTCGTGCCTTAACGAGAGCACCATGATCTGCATCCTTCCGTCATCATAGGTGAATCGCATCCCGCCGGGATTCTGGTGTTCGGCGAGCAGTCTTTCATAGGTCTCCCAACTGACGTTATCCAGGACGACCAGACGATCGACGATTTGTGGCGGAGCCGCCATAACCGGTCCCTCCTTTCTATCTGCCGCCGTCGATGCCCAGGACCTCGCCGGTGATGAACCCGGCCTCGTCCGAGGCGAGGAAGGCGACCAGTTCCGCGACCTCCTCCGGCGTGCCCGCGCGTTGCAGCGGGGTGGCGTTGATGACCTCCTGCAACCGGTCGGGGCGGGAGTACTGGTCGTGAAACGGAGTGATGATGATGCCGGGCGCGATGGCGTTGACGGTGATCTGATATTGGCCGAGCTCGTTGGCCAGGCCCTTGGTGAAGGTGTTGACCGCCGCCTTGGCCGCGGCATAGGGCAACGAGCCGCCGCGTCCGCCCAACTGCGCCGCGAGCGAAGAGATATTAATGATGCGCCCGCTGCGTTGCTCCTTGAAATGCGGGATCACGGCCTGGGCGCAGAGAAAGACGCTCTTCAGGTTGATCGAGGTGACTCGATCCCAGACTTCGTCGCTGCAATCTTCAACGCGCATGAGCTTGACGATGCTGCCGGCATTATTGATCAGGATATCGATCCGCCCAAAGTTGTCTTTGGCCTCGGTCATCAGTCGCGCCACGTCGGCGCGCTTCGTGACATCGGCCCGGACGCTGATGGCGTTGCGCCGCATGGCCTGGATCTCGGCCACGGTCTCCGCCGCTCCGGCTTCATTATTGAGATAGTTGACGGCGATCGCGGAACCATTACGCGCCAGCGTCACCGCAATTGCGCGACCGATGCCGGAACTGGCGCCGGTCACGACTGCTACTTTGCCTCGAAGATCGTATTGAGCTGCCATAGTTTGTCTGGTGCTGCCTTGCCGCCGGCAGCTATTTGAGATACTTCCGTCCTTTCAATGGTTCCGGCAAGCAGACCATGTCGGTCGTGCCTGCTTCATGATCGTGAGCATATTGATAGCCTTGGCCGTAACCCAGTCCCTTCATCAGATCGGTGGGAGCGTTGCGGAGGTGCAGGGGGACGGGCTCGGCCGGCGTCGAACGAGCGTCCTCGGCGGCGGCTTCATAGGCCAGGTAGACCTGGTTCGATTTGGGCGCCCGGGCCAGGTAGAGGGCGGCTTCGGCCAGGGCCAGTCGCGCTTCGGGCAGTCCGATCAGGTGGGTCGCCTGGGCCGCCGCCGCGGCCACGACCAGCGCCTGCGGATCCGCCAACCCGATGTCTTCCGAGGCGTGATGGACGATCCGGCGGGCGATGTACATCGGGTCTTCGCCGGCCTCGATCATCCGGGCCAGCCAGTAGAGCGTGGCGTCCGCATCCGAATTGCGGATCGATTTGATGAAGGCCGAGATCAGGTTGTAATGCTGCTCGCCGGACTTGTCGTAGAGCGCCGCCGCGCGCTGGAGGGCCTCCCCGAGCGCTTCGTCCGTGATCGCCGGCGGCCCCTCGGGACCGGCCGGAGCGGAGGCGACCGCCAGCTCCAGGGTGTTGAGCGCGACCCGGGCATCGCCGCCCGCATGGACGGCGATCCGGCGCAGTTGATCGTCGCTGAGCTGCGGATCGAATTCCGCCAGACCGGCGGCCGGATCGCCGAGGGCCTGCCGGAGGATCCGGACCACCTCCTCGACCGTCAGTTGATTCAGGACGAAGACCTTGACCCGCGAGAGCAGCGCCGAGTTGATCTCGAACGAGGGATTCTCGGTGGTCGCTCCGATCAGGATGATCGTTCCGTTCTCGACGTAAGGGAGAAAGGCGTCCTGCTGCGCGCGATTGAAACGGTGAATCTCGTCGACGAAGAGGACGGTCCGCCGGTTGAGGGCCGAGCGCAGCCGGGCGGCGTCCTGCATGACCTGCCGAATCTCTTTGATCCCCGCGGTGACGGCGCTGAACGGCACGAACTCGGCCGCGGTGCGGTGGGCGATGATCCGCGCCAGCGTCGTCTTCCCGGCCCCCGGCGGGCCCCAGAAGATGAGCGAGGTGAGCCGGTCCTCTTCGATCATCCGCCGCAACAGGCGGCCCGGCCCCAGCAACTGCTCCTGCCCCACGAAACCCTCGAGTCCACGCGGCCGCATCCGCTCCGCCAGCGGTCCCGAGCTCCCCGCCGCCTCCGGCATGGACCTCGGTTCCGGTTCTGCCAGCTCTGGAGCATCCGGGAAGAGACTCGATCTATTTTCACCGCGCGCCATGATCGCAGCATAGCACGTTCCACCAGCCGGGCCAAAACTCACTTAATGAACAGATTTATCTATAATTTAGCGAAATTGGC
>DATEFT010000927.1:0-5075 GCA_035280505.1 Blastocatellia bacterium
GAACAGCCCACCGTGACGCGCCCTGAAGGGGCGCCACTAAGCCTGGCTTGACGTCGCGTCCCTACAGGACGCGGAGGCTTTGACGATTGACCAGGGGTTGCGCTCGGCTCCGCCTCGCTCACCCCTGGCTATTTGATGGCGCGCCTTCGGCGCTGAAGGCCGTTCGCCCACGGTCAGCAAATCTTAAATCTACTTCACCTGCCATTTGACCTGGCCGCGCAGCGGGTCGTCCTTCAAGACGAAGCCTTGCGGTGAGTTCTCGAGCCGGAGGGTTTGCAGCGTCCCCTGCGGCAGCGCAAAGAGTCCGGTCGCCGCGGCGCGATCGGTGCTGAAGACCCGCAGGTCGATCTCTTTCCAGTTCAATTCGGCGGTGCTCTGGGCCACCTTGATCTGCGGGATCACCGAGTGGTCCTTGACCAGCAGGATCACCGGGATCTGGCCGGCGGAGATCCGGTGCCATTGGCCGCCGCGATAGACCTGGTTGGTCTGGTAATCGATCCAGGATCCGGGGGGCAGGTAGACCTGGCGGTTCTCTCCCGCCTCGATCAGCGGCGCGACCAGCAGGTCGGAACCGAAGAGATATTGGTCTTCGATCAGCCACGAGGTCGGATCTTCGGGATACTCCATGAAGAGCGCGCGGAGCATGGGCCAGCCATGCTCCGAGGACTGTTGAGCCTGGGCCAGGATGTACGGCATGAGCGAGTATTTCAGCTCCACCGCCCGGCGAAAGTCCTCCACAAAGGCCGGGTCGAAGGCCCAGGGCTCCCTCGGCGGAACGCCGTGACAACGGGTATGCGAGGTCAGCACGCCGAAAGGCAGCCAGCGGCGGTAGAGATCTCTGGTGGGAGCCTGAACGAAGCCTCCGACGTCGTGGCTCCAGTAGGTGAAACCCGAGAGTCCGAACGAGAGACCGGCGCGGAGGGTCGCGGCCATTGCGGAGTTACTGCCTTCGGCATCCCCGCCCCAGTGCAGCGGATAGCGCTGGCTGCCGGCCCAGGCGCTCCGGGCCCAGATGATCGAATCGCCGGTGACGGCCTTGGTGATCTCCGAGACCGTCTTGTTGTATCGCAATGGATAGAGATTGTGTTCGTAGAATCCGCTGCGTCCGGAGGCGTAGAGTCCCTGCAGCGGCCCGTCTTCGCCGAAATCGGCTTTGATCGCGCTGACTCCCATCTTCAGCAGCTCCGCCAGCAGGCCCTGGTACCATTTCACCGTTTCGGGATTGCTGAAATCGAGCACGGCGTCTTCGCCCGCCAGGGTTCCGGCGTCGTTGCGCACCGCGTAGCCGTTGGCCACGATCTGCCGGAAGAGCTCATTCTTGCTGGTGAAGTAGGGCAGTTGCCAGAGGCTGATGCGGAAACCCTGTTGACGCAGATCGGAGATCATCTTGGCCGGATCCCGGAAGCGCGAGGTCGAGAACTTGTAGTTGCACTGCCAATCGGTCTCGAACCACCCGGTGTCGAGGTGGATGACGTCCGAGGGAATGCGGTATTGGCGCAGCTTGGAGGCCACTTCCCGGACTTCGTCTTCGGATTTGTAGGTGATCCGGCTCATCCAGAGTCCGAACGACCAGAGGGGCGGAACCGGGCTGCGCCCCGTCAGCGCGGTATATTCGGAGAGGACCTCCTTCGGCGTGCCGAGGAAGATGAAGAGATCCAGGGACTCGTCCCCGGAATAGATCGTATTGTATTGATCGAAGGTCTGGCCGAAATCGAAGGTGACCGGAGTACTGGTGTGAACGAACATGCCGTAACCACGGCTGCTGGTGAAGAACGGGATCGGTTTGTACATCCGGCCCGTCTGCGCGCCCATCGCGTCGCGGATGTAGGCGACGACCTTCTGGCCGCGCTTGTTGAGGCGGGTGAAGGATTCGCCGCCTCCGAAGATCTTCTCATCCGGCGCCAACTGGAAGCTGGCGGCGATGCTCCGGCCCAGATCTTTGCCCCGGCGGATGAAGGAGACGGGAACCGGTTGCGCGAATGATCTCAGGTCTTTCAGGTTCTGAGTCTTCGTCAATAGCCGTCCCGAATGGTCCAGAATCTCGATCTGCCAGGGATCTCTGGTCAGACGCACGATTCCTCCGGCGCTGCGATAGACGGTCGATGTTTCACTCTGTTCGATCTTCCAGGAACCGTCCGTCGGCGGATCCGAGACCAGCATCAGCGAGGGCTTGTCGCTCGGCGGTTGCGGGCGCGTCGTCAACCGCAACCGCACCGTTCGCGGACTGACGAAGGTGAGGGAGAAGGGCAGCGCCGGATTTTCATCGTACTCCGTGCCGGGGAAATCGCTGGATCCGGTGCGCGTGAAACCCAGATCCAACTTGTTGAACGACAGTCCCGGTTGTCGCAGATGTCTGGTCCACTCGAGAGTCCCTCGACCGGTCGCCGGATCGTAGGCGACCGCCCGATTGGCGATGAAGAAGAGCTGCTCCAGCTTCTGGAAATCCTGACTGACATCGACCGGTTCGCCCATGATCTGGGCTTTGGCGTCTCCGGGCAGGAACAGCATGCCCAGAAAGACAAGTATTAAAATTCGGACATTTTTCATCTTCCGTTTCCTATTCTCTCTGGTTAGTTGATTGACACTCGGACCCGGCCGGGTCCTGAGCGGATCATTATCGATGAGCGAAGGGAAATGACCAAGAGCTGGCTGATGGCAGAGAGCGACTGTTCTCCGGTTCAGGCCGACATTTACTGCTACGTCCTTAGATTATTGCCGGGCAGGATGAGATAGGTTAGAGCCCGGCTACACTATCTCTGTGAAGGGCGGAGATTCTCGATTATTTACGAGCGGCGGCGGCCTCAAGCCCGGACGTTACCGTCTGGAACCGCTGCCGCCCAATGATGGCTGGTACGTCAAATCGATCAGGCTGAGTGGCGCTCCGGTCGCCGGCGGCGAGATCGGACGTGACGGCGCGCCGCTCAAACCCGGTGAACGATTGATGAATGTACAGGTGACACTGGCCACCGGAGCGTCCGGCTTGGGCGGTCGGTTGGCCACCCAACAGGCGAAGACTTCGGGACGATCACGCGTTCACCTGATCCCCTCAGAGCCCGAAGCGCAGAACAACACGCTCCGTTTCGCCGAAGTTCCGGCCGGAGGCGATGGCTCTTTTAGTTTCGGTAACCTGGCGCCCGGCAAGTACTGGCTGCTGGTGCGGCCGGTCTCCGGTTCCCAGCCGAACGATGGTGCGGCGGCGACTAACGCCCTGATCGAGCTGAAGCCATGTCAGCGAATGACCGACTATGCCCTGCCGTAGGGTTGCGTTGCTAAAATTGACTGGAGCCGGAGAGGACTGGTTTGGATTTCTCGTTGGGTGGCGACAAATACTTCAGATTGAATACTCTGCTCACAAACTTGGTTTACAAACCGCGAAACACGCGAAAGGTATTTGATTTCGCGTTCTGCTGTCTGATATCGGTTTTGGTTTCGGATAGCGTTTTCGGTGGGATGTTCGGCCTGGATCGGCGATCGACGCAAGTGGCGGCCCCATCATCGCCGGCATCGAACCGTGACGCCGGTGATCAACAGGAGGGATGCGTGCTGGAGCCGGGTCGGCCGATCGAGCACGACCTGGTCGGTGGGCAGCAACAGGGTTATCGAATCAAACTGAACGCCGGTCAGTTCCTGAGAGTGATCGTCGAGCAGGAAGGCATCGATGTGGTAGTGCGGGTCTCAGGACCGGACGGCAGGCAGATCATGGAGGTCGATTTCGAAAGCAGACCTCGGGGGCAGGAATCCGTCTCGCTGGTGGCCGGAGTCACCGGCGAATATCGGCTGATGGTCCAACCCAGGTACCGTGGCGTGCCGGCCGGAGGCTATCAGATCCGGGTTGAGGAACTTCGCCTTGCGACCGAGAATGACCGAGCCCTGGAACTGGCGCGTAACCTGGCAGAGGACTGTCTCACAAAGTTGCGGGCGGGAAAGTATGCCGAGGCGCTCTCACTGATTGAACAGGCGCGGTCGATTCGTGAACGAGTCTTGGGGCCGGATCACCCTGAAGTCGCCTCTGCTGTTCGTCGTCAGGCCGTCCTCTATAATATTAAAGGCGACTACCCGAAGGCCGAGGCGCTGTTTCAACGGGTGTTGATGATCCTGGAGCGATCCGTGGGACCCTCGCATCCCAGCGTGGCGGCGGCCCTCAACAATCTCGGATTGATCTACACCGAGAGGGGCGATTATGTGAGGGCTGAACCATTACTTCAACGGGCGATCGCTATGCTTGAGGCCGAACTGACGCCTGAGCACCTCAGTGTCGCCAACTTTCTCGATAGCCTCGCCAGTCTTTATCGAGATCGGGGGGATTATGTAAAGGCGGAGCCGCTGTTTCAACGTGTGCTGGCCATCAGAGAGAAGGCCTTGGGGCCGGCACACCTCGACGTCGCGGCGGTGGTCAACAATCTCGCGCTCCTTTATGCGGAGAGCGGCGACTACGTGAAGGCGGAGCCGCTGTTTCAACGGGCACTGGCTATTCGGGAGAAGGCGTTGAGGACTGGACACCCATTTATCGCCGATTCTCTCGACAGTCTCGCCAACCTTTATCTGAGCCGTGGTAAAATTGCCGAGGCCGAACCATTGTTTCGACGGGCGCTGGCCAGCCGCAAGAAAGAGTTGGGGCCCGAAAACCAGGATGTCGCCCAGTCGCTGAACAATCTCGCCAAATTATACTGGTACAAAGGTGATTACCCGGGGGCCGAGATGCTGTACCGACAGGCGCTGGAGAGTCGGGAACGGGCGCTGGGGCCGCAACATCCCAGGGTCGCCGAGACTCTCAATGCCCTGGCCAGGCTTTACGTGGCGAAAGGTAATATTGCCCCGGCCATCGCGCTTCAGTCGCGCGCCAATGTTATCAGCGAATACAGCCTCGGGCTCAATCTATCCGTCGGCTCCGAACGCCAGAAACTGGCCTTTCTCGCCCTCTCGTCAAAAGAGACCGATTTCACGCTCTCGCTTCATAGCCGGATTGCTCCACAGGATCCAGAGGCGCTCTCTTTGGCTTTCACCACCTTATTGCGCCGGAAGGGGCGCGGGTTGGATGCCATGACCAATACGATCGCGGCCTTACGGCGTCAGGC
>DATEFT010000928.1:0-5748 GCA_035280505.1 Blastocatellia bacterium
GCAGATCGTGATCTTCAATCAGGCGGCCGAAAAGATGTTCATGTTTCCGGCCTCCGAGGCGATCGGCCAGCCGCTCGATCGTTTCCTTCCGGAGCGGTTCCGCCGGAGGCACCTGGACCACATCGCCAACTTCGGCCGGGGTCAGGTCAACAGCCGGTTCATGGGATTGTCGCGGACGATCTACGGGCTCCGCTCGACCGGCGAAGAATTCGTGGTCGAGGCCTCGATCTCTCAATGCCACACTCCCGACCGGAAGCTCTACACGGTGATCCTGCGCGACATGACCGAGCGCACGCTGCTGGAACAGCGGACCCGCCGTTACAACGAGCAACTGGAGACGCGGGTCCGCGAGCGGACCGCGCAACTGGAGGCCGCCAATCGGGACCTCGAGGCGTTCTCGTACTCGGTCGCCCACGACCTGCGGGCCCCGCTGCGAGCGGTCATCGGGTTTTCGCAGATCCTGCTCGCGGAGCATTCGGACCGGCTCGATGAGATCGGCGGGCGCCTGCTCCACACCATCAGCACCAGCGCCACGCAGTGCGGGCAACTGATCTCCGACCTGCTCGCCCTCTATCAGCTCAGCCGCAAGGATCTCGAGCGCAAGACGGTCGACCTGGAAGACCTCGCCCATTCGGTTGTGACGGAGCTGCAGCAGGCCGGGGCCGGCCGCGACGTGCGGGTCGCGATTCAACCGTTACCGCCCGCGTTCGGCGACGGGTCGATGCTCCGGCAAACGCTCATCAACCTGATCGAGAACGCGTTCAAATTCACGCGAAACCGCCCTCATCCGGAGGTCGAGATCGGATTCCGGCGCCAGGATCAAGAGACCGTCTATTTCGTGCGAGATAATGGGGTCGGGTTCGAAATGAAATATTACGACAAGTTGTTCGGCATCTTTCAACGGCTGCACGCCACCGAGGATTTCGAGGGGACGGGCGTCGGCCTGGCGATCGTCCGTCGCGTCATCGACCGGCACGACGGCCGGGTCTGGGCCGAAAGCCGGGAAGGGGCCGGCGCGACCTTCTACTTCACCTTACCGGATGAGAGATCATGAGTGAGAGCCCCGTGAGGATTCTATTGGTTGAAGACAGCCTGACCGACGGTCAACTCATCGTCAGGCACTTTAAGAAGACCGAACTGGAGAACCAGTTCGTGTGGATGAAAGACGGGGCGGCCGCCCTGGAGTTCATCTTCGCCGCCGACGACCGCGGCGGGTTGAAGAATCTCTCCCACCTGAAATTGGTGCTGCTGGATCTGAAACTGCCCAAGGTCAATGGGCTGGAGGTGCTGCGCCTGATCAAATCCGATCTCCGGACCAGGTGTCTGCCGGTGGTCATGTTCAGCTCGTCGAAGCTGGAAGAGGATCTGCGGGCCGCCTATGCGTTGAACGTCAACAGCTACCTGGTCAAGCAGGTCGGGTTCGATGAGTTCTCGCTGACGGTCGCCGACCTCTCCCGCTACTGGATCGGCCTCAACCACACGCCCAAGACGCTTAGTCAGGACGCTTAGTCCTCGAAGTTTGGATTTAAACCGCGAAAGACGCGAAAGACGCGAAATCATCAATCTTTCGCGTCTTTCGCGGTTTTTAAACCGATTTTGTGAGCAAAGTACTTAGTATAGATTGAAGGTGAACTCCAGATTGCCCCGAACGCTGACCGGCGATCCGTTCTTGACGGCCGGTTGGAAGCGGATCTTCTTGGCCGCTTCGATCGCCTTTTCGGTCAGCCCGTCCGGCAATCCGCGAACGACGCGAATCTGGCTGACCACGCCGTCGGAGCCGAAGACGACGCTGAGGGTCACGACTCCCTGAATCTTGTTCTGCCGGGCCTCCTCGGTGTATTTGGCCTTCTCTTTGTAGAGGATCGTCGGTTTCAGAGCGTTCGACATCGGTTGGATGCCGGTCCCGCCTCCGAAATTGGGATCGCCTCCGCCGACGTTGCCGCCGCGTCCCGGCCCGAGACCGCCGCCATCGCCGACTCCGACACCCTGGCCGGTGCCTTTCCCGATGCCGTCGCCCTTACCGGGACCGCTGGAGGGCGGCGCCGGGACTCCGGTCGGATCGCCGATCGGGCCTTTGAGGGCGGGCAGGGCTTTCGGATCGCCGTAAATATTCTGAGCCACGATCAACGAAGGATTCTTGATCTTCGGAGGCGTGGGATCCGGCGGCATGATCGGAGGCGTCAGGGCCATCTGGGGCGGCACCCCCTTGCTCGGCGGGGTCGGTTGTTGTTTACCGCCGCCACCGCCGCCACCGGCGGGCTTCGGTTTCGGCTTGCTGCCGCCGAAACTCTTCTCCTTGGCCTTGGGCGACTCTTTGACCTTGATGTCCAGCTTCGGGATGTCGGTGATGGGGATCAGCGGTTCATCGATGATCTGGGCGACCTCCGGCGGATTGCACCGGTCGGGAAAGATCAGGCAGTAGAAATTGTAGTTGGCCAGAAAGACCGCGAGCAGCAGGACCGCGACCAGCGGCGTCCAGTTGGCGAACTCCAGGGCCACTTTCGAGATGCCGAATTGTTTGGTCGCCCGGCTGATCAGCCGGTAGAGCAGAAAACCGCGGATCAGGTAACAGATTCCCAGAAACGCCGCAAAGCCGAAGAAGGCGATCTTCAGCGGCAGGCTGGTCTGTTTGGCGCCGGTCGAGATGGAGAGTGAAATAAAGAAGATGGTGATCAGGCCGACGAAGGCCATCTCCGATCCGGCCAGCAGCGCATTGCGGCGGTAACGATTGGTCCCCTCGCCTTTGACGAAGTCCACGACGAATTGGCGCGGATTTCGCCGGAACTCGCCGGCCGCCGTGGCGATCTCGCCCCCGATGCGCCTGACGAGCGGTTCCTCGGGTAACAGGAATTTGAAATCTCCCGCCGCCCCCGGACTCACCGCCGGGACCCTCTTGAAGAGCTCCCCGATATTCTTCAGCCCCGCCACGAGTCGCGAGACCAGGCTCCCCTGGTCCGGCACCGAAAAGTTCAGGGTGGGGGCCGTCTGCCCCGGGGTCACCCTCGGTTCGCTCACGCGGGGGATCGTTTCGGTCACTCGCGTCGGCGGCAACGGCACCTCGCCCCGCAACGGCCCGCTGGCGGGCGCCGGCCTCGGAGTGGGCCTGGGCGGCGGTTGAGTCGCCGGCTTCGGAACCTCCTCGGCGGCCGTCGGCCGACTCTCGGTCACCGGTGGGATCACGGCTGCGGTTGGACGAGACTTCGTCTGCCGCACATACTCCTCACCGGTGAGCAGCATTTCAGTATCGTTCGGGCAGTATTGAAACCCGGTCGGGAATTGTTGCTGACACTTTGGACATATTTTCATGAGCCCCACCCCTTTCACCCAATAGTAAGGTTCGCCTAAGGCAAAATCAAGATGCCCGTTGCAACCGCGATCCCTAAATTCCCGATCGGACAGCTTTATTCCGGTTTCGACCGGGGCCTCTTATGACTGTATCAAATGTATAAAACGAGACATTAGAGGCCATCGTCTATAGTTTAAACTAAACAACTCCGACCGGTTTCCAGCCGGCGTGAGACCTCTTAGGATCTGTCTCACTATCGGTATTACGTCCCGCTAATACCTGCTGGATGTTTGGACTGCCCCCTGTCTGAAGCCCCAGGCGGCCCCGTTCGTAAGCGATCCCTTCCCCGGTCCCCGTTCAATCGATTCTCAAGAGAGAGGGTGAACCAGATGCTACAGCCACGACGCTTGCATACCATGCGTGCCCCCCATCTGCTCTGGATCCTGGGTTTGATAACCTGGTTGGCCCAACCGTCGCCGGCGCAGATCCGAGACGATTCCACCGTCAAATTGACCACGGATGTGGTGACCCTGACGGTGACGGTCACGGATCGCGACGATCGGTTGGTGACCGGGCTGGATCGACGAAACTTCGAGATCTTCGAGGACAAGATCAAGCAGAATATTGAATATTTCAATTACGAAGACGCGCCGCTCAGTGTCGGCGTCGTCTTCGACATCTCGGGCAGCATGAAGGGCAAGATCGATCGGGCCCGCGCTGCGATGAAGGCCTTCGTCCAGACCAGCCATGCCGATGACGACTTCTTCCTGATCGCCTTCAATCAGCGTGCCAGTCTCGTCGCGGAGTTCACGGACGGCGAGACCATGCTGAACCGGCTGGCTCTGGTCACTCCGAAAGGGCCGACGGCGCTCTACGATGCCGCCTACCTGGGAATCGAGAAGGTCCGGCAGGGGCGCCATGACAGGAAGGCGATCATCCTGATCTCCGACGGCCAGGACAACTCTTCGCGTTACAGCTACTTCGAATTGCGGAAACTGCTCAAAGAGGCCAATGTCCAGATCTATTGCATCGGGATCGTGGAGAACGGCAGCGGAACAGGCAGCCCGCTCGATGAGAGCGGCCAGGCCATCCTCGAGGAGGTTTCGGACGCCACCGGGGGCAAGGCCTTCTTTCCCAGAACCGGGCAGGAACTGGAGGATGCCACGACCCGCATCGCCGTGGAACTGCGCCATCAATATAGTATCGGCTATGTCCCCCAGAACGATCAGCGCGACGGCCGATGGCGCAAGATCAAGATCCGGGTCAATCAACCGCACGGTCAGTCCAACCTGAATGTTCGGTTCCGGGATGGATACTACTCATTGCCGAAATAGGATGGTCGGGCGATCCTCTGTTTTAACCCGCGAAACCCGCGAAAGACGCGAAATCGATCGGTTTCCGCGTCTTTCGCGGGTTTCGCCGTTCGGAGGTGGAAAAGAGTCGAGGGCGCGGACCGGTTTGAAATTTCGGAAAATTACCTTAGAGTGTAAGATGTTGTGCTACCCCCATTCAATTAAATAGCCAGGCTCGGAGGCCCGGGGGGCCCGGCCCAGCTTGAGAGACAGAGGACTTTGTTATGCGAATCCACAGGCGATTGCGGAAGCTCGATCAACTTTTCCTGGTAGCCGTCATGGCCGTCCTGTTGCTGGCGCAGATTGTCGCCCAGGACTCACGGCCGTCTTCCCAATCGCGGCCCGGAACCCAATCGAAGCCCGATCCGGCTCGGAAAGACGATCCGCCGCCCGATACCGGCGGGGACCCCATCAAAATCGATACGCAACTGGTGCAACTCGACGTGACGGTCGTCGATCAGAAGAATAATCCCGTCTTCAACCTGGGCAAGAACGACTTCACGGTCTTTGAGGATCGGATTCAGCAGGTGATCAATTCGGTGAGCCGCGAAGAGGTGCCGCTCAGTTTCGGAATCGTGGTCGATACCTCCGGCAGCATGCGCTCGCGGCTGCAGACGGTCTCGGATGCGGCCCGCGACCTGTTCAAACAGATGCGAGCCGACGACGAATGTTTCCTGACCCAGTTCAAGACCGAGACCGAGCTGGTGAGCGGGTTCTCCAGCGATCCGGTCGAGTTGGACAAGTCCCTCGACCAGCTCTTCACCAGCGGCGGAACCGCCCTGCTGGACGCCATCATCGCCACCTCCGACTATGCGCAGAACAACGGCAAACGGCGGCGCAAGGCCATCATCGTGATCAGCGACGGGTTGGAGAAGAACAGCGGGGTCAAAGAGAAAGAGGTGATCAAGGCGATCAAGGAGAATGAGGTTCAGCTCTACCTGATCGGACTGCTCGATGAGGAAGATAAGAAATCGTTCTTCGGCAGCTCCTCGAACCGGAAGGCCCAGAATCTGCTGAGCGGCCTGGCCGACGATTCCGGCGGCCGCGCCTTCTTTCCCAAGAGCCTGAGTGAAATCCCGGGGATTTCACTCAGGCTCTTGGGAAAGAGAT
>DATEFT010000929.1:0-8998 GCA_035280505.1 Blastocatellia bacterium
TGTCGAAGGCCAGCATGAACTGCTCGACATCGCGGCGGGTTTGATCGGGGGCGTCCTCAGGGAAGCCAATCTCGGGCCTCGGCCGAAAGCCGGATCCGTTAAAGAAGGAGAACAGATTATCGATCGACCCGTCTTTCAGGAAGCCGAAGCCTCGGATTTGGTCGCCTTGGAAACCGGCATTGGGCGGGCCCGGGAATCCGAACATTCCCACCTTCGTATAGAGGTTGCGCAGGTGCGGGACCTTCACCGTCTGCGGGGTGGCTACCAGGCTGGCATTACGGCCGGTGCCGAAAAGGCCCTGGGCCGGGTCCAAGACATGGCAGCCGTTACAGTTGAATTTAGTCCCCTCCAGACCGGGGATCGTGGCGCCGTCGGAGGGCCGCGCCCCCAGGTAAAAGTCCTTGCCTCGTTGCTGCGCCGCCGTCAATGAGTCGTCGAGCCCGCGCACCGGGTTGGGCGGCGGCAGGACCTGTAACTGGAAATCGGCGAATCGTTGCATCTCCGCGGGCGACGGCTGATCGGGGCTTCCCAGCAGTGCCCGGAAGGCGACGATGAAATTATTGAACGAGAGGTTGGAATCGAACGGATCGATCCCGAAGAGTCCGTTCGCGCGATCGCCGCGCCAATGCATCGCGCCCGAGTTCCGCAACCCGCGCAAGGTCTGGGTGGTCATCGGGCCCTTCATCGGATGGAAGACGCGGAGTTCGCCCGTGCCGTTGAGCGGAGAGGAGAGCCCGGTCCCCAGCCCCGCCTCGACGATGTTGCCCAAGATGATGGGGATCGGACTCTTCGTCACGGTCTCATCGGGATTGCCCAGATCCCAGGCCAGATCGTCCACATCGCCGAAGATGTGGCAGCTCGCACACGACGCCTCCCCATTGCCCGAGAAGCGAGTGGCATCGTAGAGCATCGGCCGCCCCTCCACCACCGAGGCCGGTTCCGGGTTTGGCAACTCCGATTTAGCGATCTCACGCATCGTGGCCAGGTCGATCACTTTCACGGCGTTGTCGAATCTGGTCATCACATATAACCGCTCTCTCTTCTCATCCAGCGCCAGGCCGCTGGGCCCGCCGCCGCTGACCGGGATGTAGTTCGCGCTCTCGATTTTCGGGTCGAACGTGTTGTTCTCCAGCGACGCCGTGTCGAAGACTCCGATCCGGCTCGATCCGAACGCGGCCAGAAAGAGTCGCCGCCCGTCGCTCGTTACCGCCATGTCGAGTGGTGTCGACAGGCTATGATTCTTCGCCGTCGGGTCGAATCCAGGGCTGCCCGCCAACTGGCGATAGTCGAGGTGCTTGTTGAGATGACGCGGCGTGACGCCTGAGTTGGAGATCACGGTGATACGCGTCTCGGCCAGGTGGCCCTGGACCGTGCTGCCTCCGAAAGACCCCGAGCCTTCGAAACGAACCTGGTTGAAGGCTTCCGTGTTCGATACATAGAGTCGGCCCGTCACCGGGTTGGTGACCATGTTGAACAGGGTCGTGCCGACATGCGCGTACGATGCCGTCTGCTTTAAGGTATTCGTATCGACGGCGAAAACGTCCAGGTCCGGCAACCGGAAGCGAACTATCTGATTCCAGTTGCGCCCCAATTCGTCCTCCCATTGCTGAGTGTCATTGTTGAATTTAACGATCAGCCCGGTCTCCGGCGCCGGTTGGCCCTCAAAATTCGTGGCCGGACCCAGGTTGCCCCCGGGACTCAGGATGCCTTCCGAATTAGTACAGGCGGTGTTCGGATCGAAGCCGTCGCAGATGAACCTCTCATGGATTGACGTGGTCTGGTTGCCGGTCTTGAACCCCGCGACGTAGACCGTTTTTTGATCGGGACTGACGGCCAGGGCGCGCGGAGTATCGGTGAAGAAGGTCAGGATCTGGACCGGCCTGCCGCCTGATGCCGCCTCCAAATGGTCGGGATCGAAGACCCACACGTCCGCGCGCCCGACGCCGGGCGTGGTCATCTGGGGATCGCCCGAGCCGGGAACACCGGCCAGAGAGGCGGCCGTCCGTTGCTGTCCGCGATGGGCGGTCGTGATGAAGGCGCGGACCGGGAAGCCGGCGAAGACCAGGTCTCGTGGCTCATCGCCGACCAGCAGGGTCTGGATGACATGCGGTGTGCCGGTGAGACTCACCACACTCACACTATCCGAGAGATGATTGACCACCCAGACTTCATCATCGCCCCGCGAGGCGACGGCCACCGGCTCGAGGCCGACCGGGACGCGGGCCTGTAACGTCAGCCCTTTAGAGCCGAGGCCGAAGATCTCAAGGGAATTGTCCGGCGTGTTGACCGCAAACAATCTGGTCCGATCCGGAGAGATGGCAAGCGGACGCACCTGCCCGCTTTCAAACGCCGTAAACTTAGCCTCTGTCGAAGGGCCGGAGCCGGCCACCGTGAAGGTGGAGGCGCGGGGTGCCGTTAAGAGTATTGCCCCCCCCACCGCGCCGATCACGCACACGACAGCCTTGAGCACGAGTAATTTTGAACGACCGCGCATCATGAATTCTCCTTCAAGTAATTGACACTGAATGACCGAGGTTAGTAGCTAGCTTGACACCGATCTTTGTCTCGAGCGCCAAAGATACAATGACTGGATCAATGCCGCATCGCCAACTATGGTGAGAGACGCCTACTCATATCGAGTTAGTCGGAAGCACATGAGATTCCGAGCTCATCCGTTAAGCCTTTGATCCAATAGATACCGGTACGAAATGTCTCTTAATCTGTCATCCACCCTTAGTGAGAGAAAGACCTGGAGCGTTCCGTTCGATTCGACCTTGAACCCGCGGCCGTCCCTGTCAGCGCCCGTCACAAAACCGCCGTCAGTTACTGAGGATTTCAGATCGGGCGCGTTCTGCTCCAACCACCGAGCGACTGTCGGGTGGAGCAGATCGAGGCCGTAACACTGCCATAACAGTTCCATGACCACGATACAGGCCGGAACCGTCTCTCCTTGAAACCCGAGGGGGAGCCTGAGCTCAACCGACCGTTCTTCCGTTACCAGATACAAGGCCGTTTTTCGTCGGCGTTCCCCAAAATCTAGGCTCTGGGACGTTTGAGTTTTTCGTAGTTCCATCTTCTTCATTTGTCGTCTCCGATCAGGCAATCCGATGCCAGAGTGATGCTCCAGATCCTTCCTCGCCGCTTCATCCGCTCACGGTTACTCTGATGAGGTCGTCCTACGGCGGCTGGAAATGATCCGGTAGACAGGACGAGGATACGACGACCTGATCATCGAGACATCGCTAAACAGTATGGAAGATAGATCACTAGATAGTAGTAGAACGGTATCGCTCTCTATTGGTTCAGGGTCAGCCAGGCTTCCGAAGATGGCTGTTGGCGTGCATTGTCGCTTATTAATCGACGTCGCAAGACCGTCGAAACCGGAAGCGCTGCGACTTGGCCCGAACGGTTCGATAGGCTGTGGCTCCGGGGACCATCAACTCAACTTCGGTTCCGGTTTCCGGACCGCTTCGAAATTCCAGTTGCGCGCCGATCCGGCGTGCGCGTTCACGCATTCCTTGCATGCCCCAATGGCCGGGGCGACCGCCATCTTCGAGGATTCGAGAATCGATGCCGCGTCCATCATCGCGGACCAGCAATCGAAACTGCCGGGAATCGTAAACGATCTCCGCGTTGAGGGTGAGGCATTCGGAATGGATCAGAGCATTGATCAGCGCCTCACGCCCGATAGAATACCCCTCCTCCAGGACCATGGGGTGCAGCTCCTGCACAGCTCCGGTCACAGTCGTTTTGAAGCTGGTCGCGCGGTCCAGGGAAAGTTCCTCGACGACTTTTTGGAATGCCCTCGGCAAGTCTCTGAGTGCCGCGGCATTGTCGCGCAGATTTCGAACGCGGTCTCTTCCTTCCCTCAAGACCCGATCGGCATAATCGAGCGCTTGATTCATGGTTTGGCGAGCCGATTCTTCGCCGGGCATCCGTTGGGCAATCGTCTGAAACTTCAGGATCAGGCCCACGACGCTTTGCAGCAGGGTGTCATGCAATTCGCGGGCGATCCTCTCCCTCTCGTTGAGGCGCGCTTCCAGGCGTCCTCGCACTTGCCGGGTCACCTGTCTCAGCCGGAGGAGATAGAGCAGGTATAACGCCGCCACGGCGCAGGTTATACCCAACGCCAGGAACCAGGCCGTCTGATAGTAAGCCGGCAAGATGGCGAATTCCACGCTCGCAACCTGATCCGACCATGAACCGCCGGTGTCGGTCGCGGCGACGCTGAAATGGTAGGAACCGGGGGAGAGATTGCGATAGGTGACGGCGCCGATCGAGGGGACTTCGTGCCAGTCCCGGTCCACTTCCTGCAACCTGTATCGGAAGCGGATAGCCTCCGGATTGGACAGACTCACAGCGGCATAGTTGATCCGCACGCTGGCCGTCCCCGGAGGTAGAGTTGGTGGAGAAGCGAACTCATAATTCTGATCGTCGGCGGAGATCGACTGAATGGTAACCGGAGGCGGCAGGACTTTCTTTTGAGCTTGAGCCGGATCGAGCCACACCACTCCATTGGTCGTGACGAACCAGAGCCGTCGATCGCTGCTCTCGATCACTGTTTGTAACGGGCGGATCCAGCCGGCCAGACCTGGGAGCCCATCTCGTCGGCCAAAGTGATTCCCTTTGACCTGAGCGGCGTGGTTCTTCAACGCCTTGGAGATTTCCGCTCGACCAAGATGGAAAATTCCGGAGAGGCCGTTGATCCATAAATCCCCGCCGTCGGTCTCGACGATCCCTGAGATGCCCTGGAGCAACTGCTGATTGAGAGGCGTAATATTGTGGAAACGCCCATGGTCAAACTGTTGTAGTCCAAACTCTCCGCCGATCCAGACCTCTGATCCGCGTCCGTAAATGGCGGTGATATTGCCCACCTGCAGGCCATCACCGGGACCAAAGACCTGGACTCGATCGCCGTCCAGGAGCGCTAACTGACTCTTGGTATAGCCAAACCAGACGCGCCCCAGACTGTCGGTAAACTCGCTGACGACGCCAGTCCTGGGAAGGTCTTCACGGCCACCATAAGGCGTCCAGACGCCGTCCGCCAATCGGTATAAACCTCGGCGCCCGAACGAGACCCAGAGCCCCCCACGCGGATCCATGGTGACAGCCTGCATGAAAGAAGCCTGATCGGCAACGGCCCGAGGAAGATCGGTTCGAATCAGCCGGCGGCCGACGAGATGCCAAAGGCCGCTCGACCCGCCGAACCAGAACGTTTTGTCAGGTGCGCGGTAGGCAAACGACGTCAGCTCTCCATGTAGTTTCTGGAGCGTCTTGACCCCTCCATTCGAAATATACTGAAGGTAGGAACGCTCCGAATAGATCCACACTCCCCCCTGATCATCGGCGGCCAGGGCAAAACCTTCTACTGACTTCGGGAGCTGCTGTTTGATCAAAGGACTGTAGAAGAATCGATGGATTCCGGTGTGATCGCCGAACCAGATATTGCCTTCCCGGTCGACCAATCTCGTTCTGCTGTCAGGCGTAATACGGTAAGTTTCGGAACTCGCCGCGACTGCCCCGTTCGAGGCATGATGGAACTGCTCGAAGGAGGACAGGCGACTCACAAAGCGACAATCTTTGGGCACAATCCAGACACCATTGGCCCGGTCAACAATCTGGGCGGATTCCTTCCTCAGCACCGGGTAAGTGGGTGGCGGGTCTTCCGGATTGCCGCCGTGATTCGACGTCCGCCGATCCGGGGCCGGGCTGGTCACCACCGCTCCATCTGCATCCAACGTGAAGCCGGCAACGGACAGATTTTTCTCAACCACCTGAAACCGTCTGCGACCGGGAGGCAAGCAGAGTAACTTCCCTTCTCCGATGACCCACAGTATTCCATCTCGATCGAATGCCGCATGGTCGGCAATCTCGATTTGAGCGTTCCACTCGACTCCGAGGCGCTGCCAGGAGGAGCGCTCGAATCTCCACAGGCCACTGGTGGTGGCGGCCCAGACGACCCCGTCCCGGGCCTGAGTCAACGCCCAAACGGTCCCGCTTGAAGCCGTCTCGCCGGCATAGTTCTTCACCCGTCCATGGTCCAGGAAGCTGAAGCCTCCGAATCGGAATCCGATCCAGAGACCGCCGGATGCCGGTGCGAACAAGGCGGTGACATCCGTCGAAAGGAGTCGATCGCCGAACGGCGAGTCGAAACGCTCGAATCGCGAACCGTCAAAACGAAACAGCCCGCTGGGAGTCCCGATCCAGAGAAACCCGTCGGCGGTTTGCGCTAAAGTCCCGACGTTCGCCGGCGCGCCTTCCTTGAAGGTCCAGGTATCATGGCCGATCTGCCGGATCGCCGCTCGCGGCGTTTCTCCGAACAGCGATGGGCACTGGAGAGAGAGCATCACCAGGAGGAGAAAGAGTCTGGACCTCTGAATCCTCAAAATCCTGCCGCCACGAGGCGCCGGAAATGAACCGGATTCGAGAATGCGTAAAATAGACTGAGAATCAATCATGGCTAGAACAGCTTGACCGTTTTGATGCCGACCGCGTGAAAGCACTCGATCAAAAGCAGGCAGCGGCATGACCGCGAGCTTTTCACCCGTTACCTTTCAGTCATTGAGGTGAATGATTCCGCGCTCCAGCGCGACGGTAACGGCCCTGGTTCGGTCGGTGACGTCGAGCTTGTCGAACATATTTCTGACATGAGTCTTGACGGTGTCTTCGGAAATTCCCAACGCGGCACTGATCTCTTTATTGCGGAATCCTTGGGCGACCAATTTGAGGATTTCCTTTTCCCGCGCGCTGAGTTGAACGCGGGGTAGATGTTCGGCCAGTTTATCGGCGACGGGGGCTGGGATCCGGCGTTGCCCCAGATGGACGGCTCGAATAACATCGATCAGGTCTTTGCGTAACGAGTCTTTCAGCAAATAGGCCTGTGCGCCCGCCTCCAGCGCCCGATAAATGTCCTCATCTCCATCATAAGTCGTCAACACAATGATCCGGGCCTGCGGAAATTCTCGGCGAATCGAGACTGTCGCTTCCAGGCCACTGGAACCCGCCAGTCTCAAATCCATGAGCACGATGTTTGGCCGATGCGCTCGATAGAGATGGAGGGCTTCTTCCGCGCTGCCGGCTTCGGCGACGACGGTCAGATCCGGATGATCATCGATGAAGGTTTTCAAACCCTCGCGCACTATCGGATGGTCATCCACACACATAATCCGAATCAGTTCCTTACCGGTCATTTTTAGTACTCCTATTTTAATTTAAATACGCCTCTTCGATGATGATTGGCCAATGTTTACTTCACCGGGATCCGCACCACGGCAGATTCGATCATCGTTTCGGCTAGGAGAGCCCTAAAAGAGACCTACCGTATCCAGTCGACACTACCTGAATGTCATTGAGCATTTGACCTCTAGTTTAACCACGGCCAAGATGGTGGCAAACTTTATCAGCCGCTACGGTCCGACCCTGGCCGACCAGATGTCCGGGTCGCATTCTTTTGTTTGATGAGAGGCCCATGATCGGAGAGAGGCTTTCAGAAGTCTTTTCGGAGTTTTGGGAAAGTGTTTGGAAATATTTTGCCATTTTTTCGTGGAGGATCTCACCAAGCAGTAAAAGCGTTTCGTTGCCGGAGATCAAGTCTCATCCAGTTCGATCGACAATTCGTCGGCTGAGAAGTCTATGAGAATTATGATGCTTCATGAAGAACGCCCCGGATCGGATCCTCGCTGGAATTATCCGGTGAGGTTCGACCTTCGCGGCCAAGGCTGCTTCGGCCGGCAAGCCCGATAGCGTCTCGCTCTTCTTCTCCCGAACCGGGTCCGACCGAAAGAGCCGGCGGAAGGGTAATTCTTCGTTCGTTTCGCCAGGCGCGTCCGGCAACGCCGGCCGATCTGCCCGTCTATTTCGTGTCGCCGGCGATTCGGGACGAGTGGCACCATCAGCGGGAAGCGGGTCTCCGATTTCATGAATATGGTTGAGTCTCCTTTCCCTCGCTCGAACTCGAACAGTACAATAGCCGGTGTCTTTGCGGCATCCCTAAAGAGGGGGGGAAAGATCTCACCCGATCGAGTTACACGCGTATGGGCTTCGCCGATGCCGCGCGATCCCATTCTGTCCAGGGAGATTCTAAAATGTTCAAAACAGAGGAGACCTCCAATAAGCTTTCGCGCCGCAAGATGCTGATCGAAACGGCCAAAGGTCTGGGCGCGGCGACGGTGCTTGGCGTCATGTGCGAACCGAGCCCCGCCTCCTCTTGGCTGCAGGAGCAGGCGAACCCGAAACTGAAAGGACGGCTCAAGCAGTCCGCCTGCCGCTGGTGTTATCGCTCTATCCCGCTCGATGAGTTTGCGCGGGCGGCCGCCGAAATCGGTCTCAAGGGGATCGACCTGATCGGTCCTGACGATTGGCCGGCGGTGAAGAAGTACGGTCTGGTTCCGTCGATGGCGCCGGGCGCCGGGACGATCCCTGATGCTTGCAATCGCAAAGACCTGCACGACAAGCTCGAAAAAGATTTTCAGCAGAACATCCCCCGGGCCGCTCAGAACGGGGTTCCCAATGTCATCACCTTCTCCGGGAACCGCCGTGGGATGTCGGATGGCGAGGGAGTCGAAAATTGCGTGATGCTTCTCAATCGGGTCAAAGGTCTGGCCGAGCAACATAACGTGACGATCTGCCTGGAATTGCTCAATAGCAAAGTGGATCACAAGGATTATATGTGCGATCACACGGCCTGGGGAGTGGAGGTCGTCAAGCGCGTCAATTCGCCTCGCGTGAAACTGCTGTATGACATTTATCATATGCAGATCATGGAGGGCGATATCATCCGCACTATCCGCCAGAATATCCAATATATCGCCCATTTTCATACGGGAGGCAATCCGGGACGCAATGAACTGGATGACACACAGGAGTTGAACTGGCGGTCAGTCGCCAGAGCCATCGTCGAATCAGGTTTCACGGGTTATCTTGCGCACGAATTCGTCCCCAAGCGCGATCCGCTCACCTCGTTGCGTGAGGCCGTGATGCTCTGTGATGTGTGATTTGA
>DATEFT010000930.1:0-4473 GCA_035280505.1 Blastocatellia bacterium
GGCCACCATCGAGGAAGAAGAGTAACCGATGCGTTCGGTCCGATCCGGAGTCTGCAACCCGATGTCTCTTTTTCAAAATCTCCCGGAAAATTCGCGAGTGCTCTTCATCCGGCTGCGAAACCTCGGCGAAGCGGTTCTGGATACGGCCAATCTGCGAATGCTCAAAGGTTTCCGGCCCGACCTGCGAATCACCACGCTGGTCGAGGCCATCTATACCGATCTCTACGCGGCCGATCCCGACCTCGAGGCGCTCTCGCTGCCGCGCGCGGCCCGCGACCAGCGCAGCTCGCTGGCCGCCCGTCTGAACATCATCAAGGAGATTCGCGGGCGGCGGTTCACCGCCGTCATCAACCTGCATGGCGGTCCGACCAGCGCGCAATTGACCCTGATCAGCGGCGCCCGCCATCGCATCGGCGCCCGCCACTTCCGGCATTCCTACGCCTACAATCTGCGGATCCCGCAGGCCGAAGAGATTCTAGGCCGCGCGGACCTCCATACCGTCGAGTATCAGTTCGGTCAATTCAGATGGCTCGGCCTGCCCGGCACTGAACCCGGCCCGACGCAACTCTTCCCCGATCCGCAGCGACGCGAAACGGCGCGGGCGAAACTGCGAGCCGCAGGAATCGACCCCGAACAGCCCTATGCGGTGCTCGGCCCCACCAATGAGTTCTACACCAAACGCTGGATGCCGGAACGATATGCCGCGGTGGCCGAGCAATTGCAGGAGCGCGGTCTTCAAACCGTGATGACCGGCGCGCCCACCGAAGAGCAGCAGGCCCAATTGGCGGCCGTTCAGACGGCGACTCGCCGGCCGGTGGCCGCTCTCAGCTCGTTGAACATCGGTGAACTCGTCTCCGTCGTGGCTGAAAGCCGATTGTTCGTCGGCAACGACAGCGGCCCGGCCCACATCGCCGCCGCGCTGAAAGTGCCGCTGGTCGTGCTCTTCGGCCCCGCCAGCTCCACGCGATGGCGGCCCTGGCGGGCTCCCTCGCAACTGGTCCAGAATCACTTCGCCTGCAATCCCTGTTCGATGTATACCTGCGAGGCTTTCGACCAGCCTGAATGCATTCGCTCGATCGGTATCCAACAGGTACTCGACGCCATCGAACAGGTGCTCCGCGCAGATCCGGTCGGGCAAGTCCTGACGGGCCCTTCAGAACCTCAATAATTTCTCAACCACTTGATCCATCGCCATTCCGCGCGCTTAGTTCTTGAGCTACTCGACGTATCATCTTGAGTTATTAAATGTATGATCTTGAGTTATTAAATGTACTACCTCAGACGCGAGCTGAAATAACATTGAGGCCGGCCAGTTAAAATAGCGTGCCATTAATGATTAGTTTCTTTCATAATTAGACGATCTCAAGGTTACCTTCTACTCCGCATTTGTTCCGATTTCGAGAAACATGCTGGAACAAGACGATACAAGAAGACGTTCCAATTCTCGTCTCTTTTCGGTTCACAATCGCCTTTTCAGGAGGCCAATCCGCGCGGGAAACGAAAAAAATTTTACCCTAAAATGGGCATCTATGTAGGGTTATGTAGCCACTCGAAATGGTGTAGTTCCCTCTCCCAGATGGGATGGTATAATGCGCGCGTGTTGATAAATGCTTCATCTAGCGTCGTGATGTTCTTTCACGATGAAGTCTTGAGGCCGCCGGTCACAAGCCATATTTTTAAGCGGATTCGTGAATTAAACAACGTACATGTCCGGATTAAAATGCGTTGGCTCTGGAACGCATTTTGAATCTATGGGTGTCTGATCCACACACCAGGGGCAGACGTTAGTGTGAAGCTAGCATTAACCCTTAACAAGGAGAAGAACGGATCTTATGGGTAAGTACATGAAGAAAGTCATTGGAATTGCCTGTCTGTCACTCTCGTTTCAAGCCGCTGTTACAGTAGTTAAAGCTCAGGATCTTGCCTCGACGACTCCCCAAACCCAGTCCTCAAAATCTTCTACGGCGTTATCTCCCTTAATCCCAGACCTCTCCACACAGATAGCAATGATCACGCGGGCCGCCGATAATCTGGCCCGCAGCGAAGCGAAGCCCGAGCCTACCGTCGAAGCCGGCACCGAGAATGCGATCGCCGGTCCCAATATTTTACCGAAGAACCCGTCAATCGATCTGAGGATTACGGCGCAAGATTCAAAGATCAATACGCGCCCGTTTCCACTCCCTGATCTTGCGGTTCTCGGACAGGGCCAGGATTTCCGCGCTACGGCTTATGCACTGCGTGGGCAGACCCGAACCGGCGTCTACGTGCGTCGAGGGGTGGTGGCTGCCGATCCACGAGTAATCCCGCTGGGTTCCGTCCTCGAGATCAAGGCCGGAAAATATTCGGGAGTCTACACGGTTCACGATACCGGTAAGAGTATCAAAGGTAAAATTATCGACCTCTGGGTACCGACCACTTATGAAGCTCGCCAGTTCGGCCGCAGGCAAGTGAAGTTACACATCCTGCGTTATGGTTTCCCGAACCAGGCCAAGAGTTCGACCCAGGTCAAAGCCCAGGTCAAGAAACGGTAGCAACATTCTACCGTCCGCCTTCTGGCAGTGTGGCGCCGCCGGCTGAATCAGCCGGCGGCGATTTTCTTTTGGGCAATGCTCAATTATGATCGTGGGATGAGTACAGAATTGCAGCAATTATCACCTCTTTCTTCCCCCCTGATCGAAATCACACGCGGAGCGATGGTCGAATCGAGACATCGCGGATTTATCACGGTTGTCGATATCGAGGGTCAGCGGATCGCCGGCACCGGCGATCCCGGAATGAAGACCTATCTTCGTTCATCAGCCAAACCCTTTCAGTGCCTGCCCGTGATTTCGAGCGGGGCCGCTGACCATTTCCAATTCACGGCTCGCGAGTTGGCCGTCATGACCGGTTCACACAGCGGCGAACCGATGCATCTCGAGGCAGTCATGGCGTTGCTGGAGAAGATCGGGGCCACCGAATCCGATCTCCAGTGCGGCGCGCACGTGCCGTTCGATGAGGCCACCGCCAGACAGTTGGCCGCGGCCGACCGGCCGCCCCGAACGCTTCACAACAACTGTTCCGGCAAACACGCCGGCCTGCTCGGGCTCTCCAAATACCTGAAGGCGCCGCTCGCGGAGTATCTGCAGAACTCTCATCCGGTCCAGCAGGAGATTCTCCGGACGCTGGCCGAGTTCACCGGGCTCCGAATCGAGGAGATGACGATCGCCATCGACGGTTGCAGCGCGCCGGTCTTCGGAATGAGCCTGGAGGCCATGGCCTTAAGCTATGCCAGGCTGGCGGCCGCCAGGCTCGCCAACCTGGCCCCGTCGCTGATCGCGGCCTCCGAACGCCTGGTCGCGGCCATGACCGAATATCCGGAGATGGTGGGCGGGACCGTGGGCCGGCTCGATACGGACCTCATGCGCGTGGCCAGAGGCCGGATCATCTCGAAGGTCGGAGCCGAAGGCCTGCAGTTGATCGGAGTCTTGCCCGACGGGCCCGGCGGACGCGCCCCCAGGGGACTGGGGATTGCCGTCAAGATCGAAGACGGCGACTCTCAACGCGCCCGCAACCCGGCCGTGATCGAGACCCTCCGGCAACTCGGTCTCCTCGATGACGAACAACTCGCCAAGCTCTCTTCTTACGCGCACGTCCGGCTCTACAATCATCGTCGAGCCGAAGTCGGCGAAGTAAGAACGTGTTTCAGACTCGCGTAGGAGCGCCCCGGACCAGCCCCGGGTCCGGTGGTTGTTAAATTAAGATCACCCTTCAGCACACGAACGGTGTCCACCGGTTCGTGTGTCCGAAGCGGATGCCACCGATTTACAAAACCGGCGAAGAGTGACAAGATAGAGAGGTCTATCCTTCAATAATATTCACAATACTCCAGATTTAAACTGGATAAGCGATTTTGCCGAGACATTAAAATCGACCAAGGTTTTGATTGAACGGTCAGCAGCACTCTTCGGGCTCGGCTCTATTTTCGGCAGCATCATCAATGAAAATACCGCGCCCGCTCTGAATTTGCCCTCTTTATCTACGGAGAGATTTATGAACAAGAATCGCAGAGAGTTCTTACGCACCAGTTCGGCAGCGACGGCCGGGATCGCGCTGAGCAACCTGAACCTCCTCCGACCGGAACGAGTTTTGGGGGCCAATGATCGGGTCCGGGTGGCCATCATCGGGGCCGGTGATCGCACCATGAGCTCGCTGGTACCGGCGTTCCTGGCTCAAGCCGGGGCGCTCAATTTCGAATTGGCCGCCGTTTGCGACATCTGGAAGAAGCGCCGGGAAGAGGTCCCGTCGGAAGTCGCCAAGAAGTATCAAATCCAGGAACCGGTCAAGGCTCGCAATACCGAAGAACTCTATTCGCTGAAGGACATCGATGCCGTCATCATCGGGACCGCCGACTTTCAACACGCCTATCACGCGATCGAGGCGGTGAAGGCGGGCAAGGACGTCTACGCGGAGAAACCGTTCGCCAACCTCATGTCC
>DATEFT010000931.1:0-2860 GCA_035280505.1 Blastocatellia bacterium
TGCCGATCCGGCCAGGCACCAGGCCTCAATCAGGCTGAGCATAAAGGCGCTCTGTGGAAAGAGTCAGGAGAGCCTACCTGAGTCGTAAGCGGCCTGAGCTGCTGGTACATATATTAAGATACGATGGAGCTTCATTCATCCTAGGTTCAATACCTCAATCATCCGAAGTATCTCGGTTTCGGCGATGGCTGTTCGCCGGTTACTGAATGAGCCTTGAAGATACTACCTGAACAACAAAAGCAAGGCTGAAGACAACAGGATGCTACACATGCACGAATGAAGTGTCAACACTTTTTATAAAGTGCGTCCCGCTCTCAGGGTCATCTCACTAAATTATAGTCTTTCAGGCGTTGACAGGGTTTCAGTTCGATCTCGTTCCTGGCGGCCGCGGCCTCGCGGCGAAGCTTCGCGCGTTCGATCGCGTTTCGGACGACGGGCTCCGCATCATCATTGTTTGTCTCTTTCTCGGAGACCTGCCGCGTGTGCAGCCAATATTTGCCCGGCGCGAGGTGTTTAAAATCGAACGAGCCGTCGCCGCCAACATCCGTTTCGGAGTAACGGATCACGTCATCCGCCATCGCCGCCTCGGCGGGGATCAGGTAGGCGCGCAGCGAGGAAGGCAATTTGGATTCCTTCTGTTTGGGCACGATGCGCCCGCTGAGCCTGGCCGCGTCCTCCGCGACCACGACCTGGAGGCCGAAGAGTTTCTCGCCGGGTTTGATCGTGACGCCGTTGCGCGAAACGTCAACGGAACTACTCGCGGCCGTCGCCCCTCCCGATCGCCCCGCCGTTCCGGCCGCTGATCGATTGATCGCGCGAATGCGCCAGCCGTCGTCCGGCAGAAACGCGATCAGGTGGTAACGGCCCGCTTCGAGTTGCTCGACCAAGAACTCGCCTTTCTCGTTCGAGGATCTGCCCTGCATCTCACCCTGGCGGCGCCAGGGCACTTGCGCGCGGCGATCCGGGTCGTCACGAGCAGCTATGAGCAGGACCTCTTCGACGACCGGTCGATGCCTGACCCGTTCTTGAATTGGGCCGGAGGCTTGATCTTCAGCCGGGCCGCCTTCGATCGCGCACCTGCTCGCCGGAGTCGATGGTTCGATGACGACACGACCGGCAATCGAACCGTGCGGCATCAGCTTCAACTCGATGCCGCCCGCATCCCCGCCACTCACCGATACCAACCGCCTGGCCGAACTGGACGTTTCGCCGTCCTCGCTGCCACGCGTCGCGATCAATTCGTAGGAGCCCTCGGGCACGCCGTGGAATACGAACCCGCCGGTGCCGGTGGTCCAACTCCGATCCTCGAAGCGGCCGTCCTCGCCCCCCTTCAACGTGACCGTCACCCGGATGGAGGATGCGGGTTCTCCGGAGATCGAGCCGCTGACAATCTGCCCGCGGTCGCCGCGATGGCGGATGTCGACGCCGGAGACCTCTTCGTCGCTGTGCAGGTTGATCTCGGTCGCGGTGTCGCGCGTGGCCGATGGGTGATAGGTCGGCGCGTCCGGCCGGATCTGCGCGCCGTCGTTCGACCTGACGCTGACAATGTATCCGCCCGGGCGTAATCCGAAGATGCGATAAATCCCCCGATCATCCGTGGCCCCGCCTACTCCGTAGTCGAACAGTCCGATCTGTGAGCCGGTCGTTCTGCCATCCGGGTCGCGTAAACGCTGGCACGTGACGTTCACGCCGACGATCGGTTCGCCGGTCTCATCCGTCACTCGCCCGGTGATCACTCCGCCCTTGACCAGGCCGAGCGTCACGTTTTCGCCGACGTAATGAATGGTCTTTTCGATCGATATTTCGGCCGGGACGTAACCGGGAGCAGCAGCCAGGAGGGCGTAAGTTCCCGACGAGAGCGGGGTCAGCTTGAAACTGCCGTCGTCCGCGACCACCGCCGATTGCCACGATCCGGATTTGACATTGACGCGGATGGCGAGGACTCTCGCCTCCGCAATCGGCCGCCCGTCGGGGCCGACGACCCGGCCCGTAATGGCACCTTCGCGGTTGGGCTGCGGCGCAGACTCAGCCGGGGACTGGCGACCGGGAGCCGTTCGCGCCAACATCGCGCAGAGAAGGAGCAACAGCGAAATGGTCACCGGCTTCATCAGCGATCCTCCTGTTGTTTGCGCGACAGATCGAGGGTGAGCTTGACCGGCGTCGCGGCGCCGCTGTTCACGGTGACGCGCTGAGTGATCTCATCTATCTCCTCCGTGCTGTGCGACGAAGTCCGGTTCTCCCTCACCATTGGGGTGAGTGTCAGTTCATATTCTCCGGGGACCATCCCCTCGATCACAAATCGCCCATGTTCATCCGCCTTGGCCCAGTTGTTGCTGTTGGAATGAAAGATCGGCCGGTCGTCACTCTCCGCCGTCGTTCTGATCGGGGCCGCCTCAATGTTCAGTTCCCAGTTGGCGGGCAATTTTCCGCCGACGATCTCCACCTGGCCGCGAATCGTCCCGTTGGCCTGGACCACTACGATCCGAATGCCGGTGACCTGTTCGCCCCGCCCGATTTCAAAAGCTCTTCTGAGTTCCAGGCCGTTGCGCTCGATGCGTTTGATCGAAATCGCGTTCTCTTTACTGCTCCAAAGCTGGAACCTCACCATTCCGGGTGCCAGGCCGGTCAAATGAAAGCCGCCCTCGCTGTCGACCCTGGCGTTACTCTCGCCAGTATCCGGTTGGCCACCGGAGGAGACGGCGCCGACCGTCGCTTTTGACAACATGGTTTTCGCCGACGGATCGGTTGCACTTTCGATCACGACCACTCCATCGATGGTCGAGCCGCGAATGGCTTTGAGCTCCAGGCCTTTCACGTCCGCGTTGCTCACTTCAAACAATAGAATTTCGCTGTAATGGTC
>DATEFT010000932.1:0-4571 GCA_035280505.1 Blastocatellia bacterium
GCCATTGAAGTCTCTTTCCGCCTGAGCCGTTTCCAATCGCGATGTCTAAAAGCCGCCACCAAAATCAGACCTGGTCTGGTTCACTGTTGACTATGAATCTAATCTCTCTTTGCCTGTTTCGGTCAAAAGCCTGGAGGGCCTGGCAGTTTCGGCAACAACCGGAGAATTACAGAGATGGAAACTGTGCCACAAGATGCCGACCGCCAGTTGGCTGAAGAAATGCTGCTCGAAAGTCAGGCCCGGCTGGCCGGGATTGTCGACTCGGCGATGGATGCAATTGTCACGATCGACAGCCGGCAGCGAATCCTGCTATTCAATGCCGCGGCCGAGAAAATGTTCGGCTGCTCTGCCGATCAGGCCCTCGGCCAGTCGCTCGATCGCTTCATCCCCGAACGATTCCGCGCCCGACATGCCGCGCACATTCGAGCTTTCGGTGAGACCGGAACGACGACTCGGGCCATGGCCGGGGCCAGAGCAATTTATGGGCTTCGCACCGACGGTGTGGAGTTTCCGCTGGAAGCTTCGATCTCACAGCTCGAAGCCGGCGGGCAGAAACTCTATACCGTCATTATGCGGGATATCTCTGAGCGCCAGCGCGCCGAGACCCGCTTCCATCAAGTCATCGAACATGCGCCCAACGGGATGGTAATGGTCGATCAGGAAGGCCGGATGGTGCTGGTCAACGCCCAGATTGAGAAGATGTTCGGTTACAGCCGCGACGAGTTGTTTGGAGAATTCATTGAAATGCTCGTTCCGCAACGTTTCCGTCTTCAGCATGCTTCCGACCGCCGCAGTTTCCTGGCGGATCCGACGGCCAGATCGATGGGCTCCGGAAGAGATCTTCACGGCCGGCGCAAGGACAGCAGCGAGTTTCCAGTTGAGATCGGATTGAATCCGCTTGAGACCGAGCAGGGAGTGATGGTGTTGGGCATAATCGTTGACATCACCGAACGTAAACGCGCCGAGGAGACATTGCGCCAGAGCCAGGAGCAATTGGCCGCCATCATCAGTTCGGCAATGGACGCCATCATCACCATCGACAGCAGGCAGCGAATTATCCTCTTCAATGCGGCCGCCGAGAAGATGTTTCGATACCCCGCGGATCAGGCTCTTGGACAATCGCTGGACCGCTTCATCCCCGCCAGGTTCCGGGCTGCTCACTGGCAACATATTCGGGATTTCGGCCATACCAAGGTCACCAAACGGGCGATGGGATCCATGACTGCGATCTTCGGCCTGCGCGCCGACGGCGAAGAGTTCCCGATCGAAGCTTCAATCTCGCAGATCGGGCGGGAGGGGCAGCAGTTCTATACCGTTATTTTACGCGACATTACGGAACGGCAACGGGCAGAGGAACGGAATCGGCTGCTCAACGAAACGCTTGAGCAGCAGGTCACTGAGCGCACCGCGCAGCTTCAAACCGCCAACAAAGAGTTGGAAGCCTTTTCCTATTCGGTCTCGCATGACCTGCGCGCCCCCTTGCGGCATATCGATGGCTTCGGTCAAGCGCTGCTGGAAGATTATGCGGACACACTGGACGAAGCCGGCAAGAATTATCTCCGGGAGATCCGCGGCGCCAGCCAGGAGATGGCGCAGTTGATCGATGATCTGTTACAGCTCTCGCGCGTGGCCCGCGCCGAAATCCATCGGCAGCCGGTCAATCTGACTGAGATGGCCAATCAATTAATTGGAGAGTTGCAGAAAAGCGCGGCGGGCCGAATCGTGGCCGCCGAGATTGAGGATGGACTTTCAACCTCCGGCGATAAGCGTCTGTTGCGGATCATGCTCGGCAACCTTTTGGGAAATGCCTGGAAATACACCTCCAAGCGGGACCGGGCAGTGATCTATTTCGGCCAGGAGAAGGAGGAAGGCCAAATCATTTATGTCGTCCGCGATAACGGTGTGGGATTCGACATGGCCTATGCCGGCAAATTGTTCGGTGCCTTCCAGAGACTTCACAACACCGGTGAATTCGAAGGCACCGGCATCGGGCTGGCGACCGCACAGCGTATCGTGCACAGGCACGGCGGGCAAATTTGGGCTGAGGGAGAGGTAAATAAAGGAGCGAGTTTCTATTTCACCCTCCCTGATTTCAAGAAAATGGAATATGGAGAATAAAATAATTTTATTGGTCGAGGACAACCCCAGGGATGAGGCCTTAACTCTTCGCGCCCTCAAGAAAAGCAACATCCTCAACCAGGTCATCGTCGCACGTAATGGAGCCGAAGCGCTTGATTACCTCTTCGGCACCGGAACCTATTCGAATCAGGACTTGCCAACCCTGCCGCAACTCGTGCTGCTCGACCTGAAATTGCCAAAAGTCGATGGGTTACAGGCCCTGCAGAAGATCCGAGCCGAAGAGCGGACTCGACGACTTCCGGTCGTCATCTTCACTTCATCCAACGAGGAAGAAGATCGAATCAAGAGCTACAACCTGGGAGCCAACAGTTATGTCCGAAAGCCGGTAGACTTCGAGCAATTTATGGAGGCGACTAAGCAACTGGGACTGTACTGGCTGGTGTTGAACCAACCCGCGCCCACCGAGTAGCCTCGAGCGGCAGCCTGATATGAACAAAACTTTACGTGTCTTAGTCATTGAAGATTCGGAGCGAGACGTCCAACTGCTGCGCCGCCAACTCAGTCGGGCGGACTATGAGTTGACCTTTCATTGGGTGGAGACGCCCGCAGCCATGAAGGAGGCGCTGGACGCGCACATTTGGGATGTCATCCTGTCGGACTATTCGATGCCTGGATTCAGTGCTTTGGCGGCGCTCGAGCTTTTGAAAGAGACCAACCTGGATATTCCGTTCATCGTGATTTCCGGGACCATCGGCGAAGAACTTGCGGTCGAGACCATGCTGGCAGGCGCGCATGATTATTTGATGAAAGGGAACTTCAGCCGCCTGATCCCGGCCATCGAACGTGAAAGGCAGGAGGCGGCCAATCGCTTGGCGCGAAGACAGGCCGAAGAGTCGCTCAGAACATCTGAGGCCGAGTTGCGGGCTCTCTTCGCGGCCATGACCGACGTCATCCTCGAATTCGATATCGATGGATGCCTGCTGAAAACGGCTCCAACTAACACCGCACACCTTCACACGCCGGGTCATCAGAAGATCAGCAGCTCCATCTGCGATATCTTTTCTCAGGAACAGGTCGATTCCTTCCTCTGTCTGATTCGCGGCGTCTTGAACGAAGGACAAATGCGTAAAATAGAATACCGGCTGGAAGGCGATGGGAAAGAAGTGTGGTTCGAGACCAGCATCTCGCCAATGACCGCAGAATCGGTGATTTGGATCGCCAGAGACATCACCGAACGCAAGCAGGCGGAAGAAGAGAAAGCCCGACTCATCAATCAGATCGAAAGCCAGCGCCAGCGGTTGGAAAATATCGTGACCAACGTGCCGGGCGTCGTCTGGGAGGCCTGGGGCGAGCCGGATGCTTCGACTCAACGCATCAACTATGTGAGCGATTACGTCGAGACGATGCTTGGTTACAGCATGGAGGAATGGCTCGCGACACCGAACTTCTGGCTCACCATCGTTCATGTTGACGACCGAGAATGGGCGGCTCGCGATACGGCCGAGAGTTTCGCCAACGGGCGGCCCGGCCGGTTCGAGTTTCGATGGATTGCCAAGGATCAACGTGTAGTCTGGGTCGAGTCGCGGACTGTCGTCGTCACGGACCATGAGGGTCGCCCCATCGGACTTCGCGGCGTCACCATCGATATCAATGAGCGCAAGAAGGTCGAGGAGACCTTACGACAACGCGAGGAGCAACTTCATCATGCCCAAAAGCTGGAGGCGATCGGCACCCTGGCCGGCGGAATCGCTCATGACTTCAACAATGTTCTGGGCATCATTATGGGTTATTGCGAGTTGGGACAGTGGAATTTGCCGCCCGAGCATGTGACGCAACCATATCTGGCTGAAGTCCTGAAGGCGAGCCACCACGCCAGGGATCTGATCCAGCAGATTCTCACCTTCAGCCGCCAAAAGGAGCATGGGCGCAGACCGATCCGGCTGCAACCAGTGCTGGAAGAGACTCTGAACCTGTTGCGCGCTACAATTCCTACCACGGTTGAGATTTGTCAACACCTGGATCCGGAAGCTCCGGCGATCCTCGGCGATCCGACTCAGATCCATCAGGTGATGATGAATCTGGGCACCAATGCCTGGCAGGCGATGAGCAAACATGGCGGGATCCTCAAAGTCAGCCTCGCTCCCATTGATATTAATGCGGACTCTGCCAAGCAACATGCCGATCTCCATGAAGGCAAGTACCTTTCCCTGATAGTCAGCGACACCGGGGAAGGCATGAATCAAGCCACGATCGATCGCATTTACGAGCCATTCTTTACCACCAAAGCGCCCGGAGAAGGAACCGGCCTGGGATTGGCAGTAGTGCACGGCGTGGTCAAGAAGCACGAGGGAACGATTATGGTCGAGAGCGAACCGGAGAAAGGAACTTCTTTCAATCTCTATTTTCCGGTTTACGAAGGCGACGAGTTGTCCTCTTCCCTAATTAACGAGCCATTTCCCGGCCATCTGCCCGGAACAGGTCCCGCCGTGGAT
>DATEFT010000933.1:0-3378 GCA_035280505.1 Blastocatellia bacterium
AAAATCGACATACTGCACCACTGTTCCCGTGGCGGCGGCGGCTCCCTGCCGTGCCTGATAGCGCTCGACGATCTCATGGAAGAGATTCTTCAAACT
The DNA here is from genome assembly GCA_035280505.1 of Blastocatellia bacterium. Lineage (GTDB taxonomy): Bacteria > Acidobacteriota > Blastocatellia > RBC074 > RBC074 > JAKEHZ01. The sequence goes on from DATEFT010000933.1 coordinate 97, forward strand.
CCGGCTGTCGCCGCACATCGCCGACAGACTGACGACCAGGACGCCTTCGGTCGTCGATCGCCGGAACAGACAGCACCTCACCGGGAGATCGCGGTTCGATTCCTCCTGCTCTTTCTCCTCCAGCCGCTCCATCCGGAAGAGCCGCTCGATCCAGCCGTGTTCGCTATCGATCAGGTCGATCTCTCGAAACTCGGCGTCGCGATCGGACTCGATCACCTGGAGCGGGACGGTCATGCCGGGGAGCAGATGAAAGCCGGTCCGTAGAATCTCGTGCCGGTTGACGACCTCGGAGACGGCAGCCTTCAAGGTCGCGACGTCGAGCGGGCCGTTCAGGAGGATGGCGCACTGCGCCCGATAGGCCCGGCCGCCGTTGACCTGCTGCAGCATCCAGATGCGCCGCTGCTGAGGCGAGAGCTGATATCCTTCCACTACCACACTATTCTGCATGCCGCGCCTCCTCTATCTTCTGTCCCATCCCCAGGCCTCTGCCATTCCGACCGCTACTCTTCTCGCCCCGGTATAGGCTTCTCTCCCATGCGCGGCCAGCATGTTATCGAGCATCAAAATGTCCCCTTCTGCCCAATCGAACCTCACCTTCTCCGATTCATATGCTGCTCTCAATTGATCCATTACCTCATCTTCTATTCTGCCGCCGTCGCCGTAGTAGGTATTGTTCGGTAAATCCTCTTCATCAAACGCTCTCAACACCTCCGCCAGTATCGCCGGGTCGAGCGTGTTGACGTGGAAGAAGGTGAGATGATTGAACCATACCCACTCCCCAGTCTTCGGGTGCCTGGCCGCCACTTCTCTCACCTGCCTGGTCCTCAACCGATTCTCCTTCTTCCATTCGCAGTCGATCCGATTGGCGCGGCAATAGTCCTGAACTTGCGACTTCTGACTGGTCTGAAAGGCCTCCTCCCAGCTCAGTCCGAATCCGTCCCCAAAGTTACGGACATACATATACTTTCTGTTCATGAATCGCTCTCTGATCTCCGGGGCTATTCGCGCAAAGACCCGCCGTGTATCCGCGATCGGCGTGGCGCCCTCGGTCTCCGGCGCCTGGGCGCAGTAGAAGCAGATTTTCAGCGGAAAGACCAGGTTGTATGACTGTTCGTTATGAAGGAAGATGCGTTTATCGGGGGGATAATCGGTGGACGTATAGATCTGGCCGCTGATCTGAGAGCGCGGCGATGATCGCTCGTTGTATGCCAGCACCTCCCCCGATACCGATCCGACGAATCGCTCGAACTCCGCTATCGATTTGATCCTGAAGCCGCGAAATAAGATCCCCCCGTGTGTCGAGAGCCTGGTCTCGAGGTAGTTCCGGTTATCTTCGGCCCACGTCGGCAGATCCAGGCTATCCGTATTGGGCTGAATGACCAGGGGCAGTTGATGTCCGTGATCGAGATAACCGGTCTTGACCAGCTCTTCTTGTGAGAGCCTCACCACCTTTCGCCGTGCTCCCCTGAATGCATCCAATGGTGAGTCTTTGTCATTTATCTGACTCATAACTCATTCTCTCCGTGCTGAAATTGATTTTAAGAAGGCCCGAAAAATGACTGAGTACTTTGGAAATTAAGTACTTTGGAATTTGGGGTGCAAACCGCGAAACACGCTAAACATGCTAAATCATCAGTCTCTATCAAAACTTCAAGAAATCTGCTTTCCAAAGTACTGAGTGCGCCATTCACCGCCGTTCGATCCCGGCTTAGCTTCTCGACAAACTGATGCCCTTGCGTGTAATTGAAACCGCGGCCTCTTCGTCGGAGCCGCCCCAGTCATCCTGGTCCTGATAATTCAATTCGCTCTCCGTCTGGGATGAAAGGTCCAGGTTGGTCAGCCGGGCCTCCGGCCGATCGACGATGCCGAAGAGCAGGGTCTCGAAATGGCGGTGCATGCGGGCCACGGTCTCCTCTTCAAACAGATCCTGGCTGTAGATCCAGGAGACCTGCATCCCCTCGCTGTCTTCGATGACCCAGATTGCCAGATCGAATCTGGCCCCCTCGTGTTCAGCGGCCAGTTGCGTGATCTTCAGCCCTTCCAACTTCAGGTCCTCACCAGGCGCATTTTGTACTCCAAAGGCGATCTTAAAGAGCGGCATCTGCCCGATCGATCTTTCAGGCTGAATCTCTTCCACCAGCCGCTCAAACGGCAGATCCTGGTGAGTGTAGCCGCCCAGCGCGACCTCCTTTACCCTCGCCACCAACTCGGTGAATCGTGGGTTGCCGCTCAAGTCGGTCCGCAGGGGCAAAGTATTCACAAAAAAACCGATCAGCGGCTCGATCTCGGCGCGATTCCTGTTCTCTGCGGAGGTGCCGATGATGATGTCCTCTTGTCCGGTGTATCTATAGAGCAGGGTCTTGAAGGCCGCCAGCAGCAGCATGAACAGGGTCACGCCCTCTCGCCGGCTCAAAGTCTTCAACGATGGAGGCAACTCCGCCGGCAATGGGAATGATATTGTCGCTCCACGATAGCTGGGGATCGATGGGCGCGGGTGATCGGCAGGTAACTCCAGGAGCGGGAGTTGTCCGCCGAGTTGTCTCTTCCAGTAGGCCAGGTGCCTCTCCAGCACGGCGCCCGTCAGGTATTGCCGCTGCCATTTCGCGTAGTCCGCGTATTGCAACTTCAGATCGGGCAGCGGCGATCTCTTTCCCTCGCACAACGCTTGATAGAGGACACCAATTTCCCGGGTCAGCACCCGCGTCGACCAGGCGTCGCTGACGATGTGATGCGTGGTGAAGAGCACTACGTGCTCGTCCTCTCCGAGACGCACCACCTTCACCCTCATCAGCGGCCCTCTCCTCAGATCGAAGCCGGTTCTCGCTTCCTCCCTCGCGATTCGCTCGACCTCCGCTGCTCTCTCTGCCACTTCCATCCCGCTCAAATCGATCTGCTCCAGGCTCCGCGCCTCCCATTCATCGATCGCCTGCACCGGCTCGCCCGCCTCCACTTCGATCCTCGTCCTCAGCACTTCGTGCCTTCTGACGATCTCATTGATCACCGATTCCAGCACTTCGACGTTCAAACGCCCTTCCAGCTTCACGGCTCCGGGACAGTTGTAGATGAAGTTGCCCGGCTCCAACTGCTCGATGAACCATAATCTCTGTTGCGCGAACGACAGCGGCAGCCTCTCCTCTCTCGATACCCTCTCGATCCTCTTCACCGCCTCTCTCTCGACACTCTTCATCTCCTCCTCGATCCGGCTCGCCAATCCCTTCGCCGTCGGCTCCTCGAACACGCTCCTCACTCCGATCTCCACTCCGCACACCTCTCTTACTCTCG
>DATEFT010000934.1:0-8493 GCA_035280505.1 Blastocatellia bacterium
GATCTGGAAATTCCGATGGCGCAGGAACGAGCCGGGGACGTTCACCGACTCGAAGGAGATGCCGCTCGGATCGGCCAACCCGGGGACCATCCTGAACTGCGAGTCTTCGATGGGTGAAACGTTCTCATCGATCTGGGCTCGCAAGTTCAGATGGCGGAGGTACCGGTCGTTGTAACTGTAGGATTGCAGTCGGCGAACGACGCCGCCGGGGTTGGGCGTCGGGGTAGTATTCGGTCCCGAATTCCCCGCCTGTATTCTGAAGTAATCAAAATCGACCAAGCCGCCTGTTGACCCCGTGGCATAATTGAACAAGGCGAAACGGTAACCCACAAAATGCGGCAGCGTATAGACCATCTGGAGGGTGGTCCCGATCGACATCCATTGGTTGCCGTCCAGGCTGTAATAGAAAGAGGCTCGATCGGTCTGATTCCTGAAATCAGTATAGACCTTGAAATAGACTCGATTCTGGCTGAGTGGGACACTCGCGACCTCCACCGGGACGCTGGTCTGATTGGAGACATTGGTGCTGCCCCTCACCATCACGATCGATTTAGTCGCGCCGGACATCTTGACCCCGACGAACCCATAGAAAAACTGGAAGGCGGCCAGACCGGCATAATCCCCGTCTCTCATATTGGCCGTCTCCATGGCGACGATCGCTGAGGAATCCGGTCCGAAGGTCCTCTGGGTCAGAGTATTCCTGGCTTCGAGGATACTGCGCTTGAGGCTGCCGTTCGTCAGCCTCAGGAATCCGGGCCGCGCCGCCAGAGACCAAAGATTGTTGTCCGGATTATGATTCCACTGCCACATCACTCCTGGCTTCAATCCACTGTTGAACTCGTCGGAGGCCACGAACCGGGGCGCCAGTTCCACCGGAATCCCCGTCTCAAAAGGATTCCCCAGAACCGGCCACCCGTTACTCCAGGTAGTGGGGACCAGGTAGGGGATACGCCCGACGGCCGATCTGTCCCGGAACAACATCGTGTACCATCTGCCGTCCGGCGTATCCACCACGCCGCCCTGGGCAATGCCGGAATTCATCAAGGCGATCTGTCCCTGATAGGGACCGGCGACGCCATCGGCCCGATAGACCAGTTCCGTCCGCATCCCGCCCGAGGGCCAGGAGATCAGGAAAACGTAATACCGACCATTGATCTTATAGGCGTGCGCGCCTTCCGCGGCCAACCCGCCCGAACCGGCAATCGCGCCGGCATTCGGAATAATGATCCGATTGAGCCCTCCCGCCCGGATTGCCGTGGCATCGGCCGTCAGTTCGATAATCCGAATATCGCCGCCGCCGTAGATCAGATAGACTCGCCCGTCGTCATCGAACAGCAGCGAGGAATCATGATAAACGCCATTCAAGATCGAACGCGTCCAGGGACCGGCCTCGATATTCGTGGTTCGGTAAAGATAGGTCCTGCCGCTGGTGTAGGAGATGAACACGACATAGAAAGTGCCGTTCCGATAGCGCAGCGAACTGGCCCACGAGCCTTGACCATATTCGTTCTGCCCGTTGTTGAGGTTCTGCCGGTCGCCATTCTCCAGCGTGTCGTAGACATAATTGACGATCTCCCAATTCACGAGATCCGTCGATTTCATGATCGGCACGCCAGGGTTGAAATGCATGGTCGTGCTGGTCATATAGTAGGTATTCCCTACCCTGATCACATCCGGATCCGGCACATCGGCCCAGATAATGGGATTCTGAACGGGAGGATAGAGAGTCACGGACGGCGGACGGGGAGGAGTGGTCAGTTGACCTGGCCCATTCTGAGCGGCGGCCCCAACCGGAAAGATCGCCATTAAAATCAACAGCAGGCGCGGCAGGAGCCCAAAACTGGAGTGGGTGTGTCGCACCTCCCGCGTGCGGAGGGACGATTGATGCGTTGTCTGATGGTTAATCATGCTGGGATCCTTTCTCTGCCGGAGTGATGGCTCGACCCGGCGTCTCATCCTGAAGCGATGAATGACTCCTAAGGTGATCTTTTCAGTACGCTCGGTCCATCAGCGGACGAATTGCCACCGATCGAATTTGAATCCGAATTGCCACCAGTTGACGGTGAACAGATTGTCGCCGCCTCCTCCGGTGAACCTGAGATAGAGATCGTGCACGCCTCTGGCGAGCGAGTTGTCGACGGTGCACGAGGTGATCGTCCAGTTTTGCGACCCGCCGGTCACCGGCACGGCACAGCTTCCGATCAGCGGGCCGGCGGCGCCGTCGAGTCGAAGCTCGATCTCTCCCCCATCGACGGCGCTGGCGACCCGGGCGATAAACTGGGAGGCGCCGAAGTCCTGAAAATCCACGCCTCTGACCCTGATCCAGTCGCCGTTCCCGATGGAGGTCACGTTCATTCCGCCCTCCGCGCAGGCTTCCGTGAGAATGCCGCTCTGTTGCGCGATCGTCTCCGCTTCCACTCTCAGGTAAGGATTGAGAGGTTTCAATTGAGCCAGCCCGTCGAGGGTGGGAATGACCCGCTGGATGGTGCCGTCGGGATTATAGTTCAGGCGGTCCAGACAGAGGTTCCGCTTGTAGACCATGCCGCCGGAAGCGTAGCGGTTGTGATAGGCCGCATACCATTCGCCCTGATAGGTGAAGAAGGCATGGTGGTTATTGTTGAAATTGCTGGGCGCCGACAGGATGTTCGGCTGATAGGCGAACCCCGAGGTGGGGGCAAAGCCCATTCCATACGTGATCGCCAGACCGGCCGAGGGGATGTTCTCATAGGAGAAGTAATAGATGCCGTTGCGCTTGTGCAGGTATGAGGCTTCGAAAAAGTTGGGCACGGTGCCCATCGAGACCGCGGGGCCGGCGAGGCTGATCAGATCGTCGTTGAGTCTGACGACCCGCGCGTTGGTAATGTTGTTCCCGCCGAAGAAGAGATAGACCTGGCCATCGTCATCGACGAAAACGCAGGGATCGAAATACCACTGGTTGATTCCGGGCGCGCCGGGAGTTCTGAAATTGATCAGCGCGCTCCCTCGGGCATCGGTGAAAGGCCCGGTCGGGCTGTCGCCGACCGCCACTCCGATTCCGCTGGCGTTGTTCGCAAAATACAGATAAATCTTGTTATTGCGTGCGATCACGGACGGCGCCCAGGCATGAATCGCCCAGGATGCATCTCGCGGCACCTGGAGCACAGGCCCGTGATCGGTCCAATTCTTCAAGTCGTCGGTCGAGATGCAGACGATCGAGTGCATGTCGTAGTTGTTGCCGGTATTTTCACTGTCATTGGAGCCGTAGAGATAGAGCCGGCCGTTGTATTCGAGCGCCGCCGGATCCGCGATATATCGATGCGAAGTCAGCGGATAGTCCGCGAGCGCACTGGAGGTGATCCAGAGCATGAGCACCAGGATGGCAAGCGGCCAGACCGAGTGTTTGAGGTCGAGGCCGACCGTGGCGATGATTCCGTATGATTCTGTCTTCGTTATCGTGTGCACAGTTTTCTCCTTACATAATCGACGTGGTTCAGTGCGTTGATGAAATCGGTCCGGAGATGCATCTTCAGTTTTTCCGTCACCGAGCTGGTGCGTAAGAGGTTCGAGTGATCTGGTTGGCGATCGGCGTCCGCACCAAACTCAATCGTTGCGGGGAGACCCGGCGATGAAAGCCGTTCGGCTGGAAATTGGTCGGGATCACGGTCTCGTCGGTGCAGGCGGTATTGTTCTGCGGGCCACGGATGTTTCCCCTCTGGGCCGGGACCGGATGCGGCACGATCTGCCGGATGCGCGCCTCAGATCTCGAACGGTCGGCCGAGGTGTAATCGCGCGCCGCGCCGATTGTGTATGCAATCGGGCAGATCTCATCTGTCATCGGATGCGCCGTTCCATGAATTTCGATAGCCCTCCTCTACTAGCACTAATGCGCAAGGGAGCGGAAAGAGATGACATTGGCGAACGATCCGATTAGAGCCCGATGATCGGCGCATATTCGAAAAAAAGCGTTGATCCGTGTCATCTCGCTCAGCTCTTTTGCGCATTGATGCTGGTGGGGAGTTATCAAAATTCTTAGCACCGGTTACTGAAAATGCTTCCAGAGTCGAGAGACGGCTAACATTGTCACTCACCTTTGCTACTTTTCGCATGAGTATTGGTAGAGACGACTTCTTCAAGAAAAGACTGGTACTCAGTCGCTCGGGACGCAGTCCGGAGAGGTGCCGAGCCCTGTGGAGCGGCTGACGGACCGCGCGCCTCATGCGCCTCAACGTTATCGGCTTTCCGGTTCAGGAGATGCAACATCCGCCGGTCTCTGTGTCGCGATCCCAGGAAAAGCGCCACCTGCATCCGGACGGGGATCGCTCCTTCTGAATCGGAAATCTCCGACCGCGTCAGACGATCGTGGGAAGGAGATTCAGCATACTCGGATCTATGCTCGGGACCACAACGCTCTGCCGGATATCGTTTGCCGGCATGAGCCGCCACATCCCTCGCCGTTCTTCGCCGGAGGCACCGGATTCGCTGAACTCGACTACATTCAATTGAACTGACCACAGTCGCCCCAGGCTATCGAGGGGAGACACGGTGCGCGCGCGCCGCGACAGAGCGATGGGATGTCGACTCTCCGTCTTCCGGTTAGATGAAATCGGCTGATCCCGGTCGGACATTATCGCTTCATCCCATCCGCAGGACCTTTAGGTAAAGCTGGCCTTGTCACCGCTTCTCGCGGCTTTACGCATGAGTATGGCTAATGGTGATCTGTCAAATTGTATCGTTCAAAAGGAGAGCACTATGCGATGCAGACTTTTGGCGTTATTTGTTCTGATCACGGTCTGTTATTTGCCTGGGGTTACGGCGCAGACCACCAGCGGTTCCATCGCGGGCACGATCCTCGACCAGCATCAGGGCACCGTCGCCGGTGCGGTCGTGACTGCCACAGAAGAGGCGAAACGTTTTTCGCTCAGTGCGATCACCGATGCTGAGGGGCGTTTCGTCTTTCCACAGGTGCCTCCGGGTACCTATACCATTTCGGTCGAAGCCACGGGCTTCAAGAAGCTGCAGCGAAGAGGGATGGAGTTGGTCTCCAATGACCGGCTCAGCCTGGGCCATCTGGTCGTGGATGTGGGGGCGACCAGCGAGACGGTGACCGTGACGGGGGACGCCACTTTGATCCAGGCCGAGAGCGGGGAGCGTTCCTTCGCCATTCAGCATCAGGTGATCGAGAACATCGGGATCAACACCCGAAGCTTCGTCAATCTGGCGGCCCTGGCCCCGGGGGTGATCTTTACCACCAGCGACGGGCAGGGGGGCGACATCACCAACTTCAGCGCCAACGGGGTGCGGACCAATTCCAACAATCTGCAGATCGACGGGATCACCAACGTGGATACCGGCAATAACGGCGGACCGCTGAGCAATCTGACGCTGGATTCCGTGCAGGAGTTCAAGATCCTGACCTCGAACTATCAGGCCGAATATGGCCGGTCGGTCGGAGCGCAGATCATCGCCGTCACCAGAGGCGGGTCGCGGGAGTTCCGCGGCTCATTCTATCTCTATCGTCGCCAGGGGGGTCTCAACGCCAATACCTGGATCAACAACCGGGATGGATTCCCGCGACCACGTCAGGATCAGCGAGATCTCGGTTATACCATCGGCGGACCGGTCTATATTCCCAGGGTGTTCAATCAGAGTCGTCAGAAGCTCTTCTTCTTCTTCAGCCAGGAGTATCAGCATCGGTTCAACCCTCCCACGGGGCCGACTCGCGTCAGGGTTCCCACCGCGCTCGAGCGGGCGGGTGACTTCTCTCAATCGAGGGACAACAACAACAATCTCTATCCATATATCAGGGACTACACACAATCGGGTTTGTGCCAGGCGACTCCGGCGACAACGAGCCCCAATTACAATCCGACCGTCAATTACCAGGCGGCGTGCTATCTGGATCAGGGCATTCTCGGAAGGATTCCGCAGAATCGGCTCTACCAGCCCGGCCTCAACATCCTCCGGATGTATCCGGAACCGAACTACGTCCCCAGAGGTGGCGATAATTTCAACTATGTGTCTCAGGAACCGTCGAACACTCCGGAGCGCGATGACACGCTGCGCATCGACTACAATCTGACTTCGAACTGGCGCGTTAACGGCCGTTATCTCAGGAACAAAGCCGACTTCTTTCTCCCTTACGGAGACTTCGTCCTGGGGGGAAATCTGCCGCCCCTGGGGGCCAGGCGAGTCGTTCCCCGATACAGTTTTTCGGCGACCGTGTCGGGGTCCTTCAACACCACCACCATTCTCGAATTGACCTATGGGGTGAGCCACAATCGAATCGACATTCTGCCGGGGAGCGAAGCCCTGACCAGAACCGCCTCCGGGCTCACCGGCCTTCCGGCCCTCTATCCGGCGGCCGTGACACTGGATCTGGTGCCGCAGTTTACCTTTGGCGGACGCGTCGCCAACGGACCCAATGCCGGGACGCAGAACGCGCCGTTCTACAACTTCAACACCACGCAGGACGTGGCCGGCAGCATCTCGAAGATCTGGCGGTCCCACACCTTCAAGACCGGCATCTACTGGCACCGGAGCGAGAAGCCGCAGAGCAGCTTCGCCCCCAACAATGGGGTGATCAATTTTACAGACAGCGCCAATAACCAGTTCGATACCAGCTTCGCCTTCGCCAACGCGGCGACGGGCGTCTTTCAATCCTATCAGCAGGCCTCGGCGCGGATCATCGGGAACTACAAATATTTCAATCTCGAGTGGTATTTTCAGGATAACTTCAAGGTGAACAAGCGGTTCGTCCTCGATTACGGAATCCGTTTCAACTGGCTGCCGCCGCAGTACGACACGGACCTGCAAGGTTCAAATTTCCTGCCCGATCAGTTCGATTCGGCCCGGGTCCCCAGGCTCTACCTCCCGGTCTGCATCAACGGCGCCGCCGTTTGCGATGGCGCGAACGTCAATGCAAATATGCCGGATCCGCTCAACACTCAGGCCAATCGCCGGGCGGTGGATCCGGCCCTGCTGGTTCCGGGCTTCGTCCCGACGGCGGCCAATACTCTACCGGGGATCAACGTCGGAAGGGTCGTGCCGGGCTCGGGTTCCCTCGCCAACGGCATCTTCGTCCAGGGCCGAGGCATCGAGCAGGGGCTGATGAGGGACCGGGGCATCCAGTTCGGCCCGCGGTTCGGTTTCGGTTATGACGTGACGGGCAAGCAGCAGTTCGTCATTCGAGGCGGGATCGGATTCTTCTATGATCGGCCACAGGGCAATATCATCTTCGATCAGGTTCGGAATCCGCCCACCACCTTCGAGTCGGTCGTCAATTTTGGGAGGCTGCAGGATCTCAGTTCCGGGATCACGCTGATCTCGCCGCCGCGAATCGAGGCCCGTGACCATGAGGGCAAGATCCCGACGGTCTACTCCTTCAATCTGGGCGTTCAGTACAAGCTGCCTCTGGGAACGGTTCTCGATGCCTCGTACGTCGGTTCGATGGGACACCATCTGCTCCGGGCACGTAACTTGAACGCCACTCCCTATGGCGCCACCTTTCTGCCGCAGAACCAGGATCCGACCAGGAGCCCCAATGCGGTGCCGGGGGCGGTGGCATTGCCGGCGGTCTTCCTCTCTCCCAACATCGGATACGACTCGACTGTCCGGTTGCTGGAGTTTGCGGAGAACTCCAACTATCACTCGATGCAGATTTCAGTCAACCGCCGTTTCTCGAATGGCCTGCTCATCGGCACCAATTATACGTGGAGCAAGGCCCTCGGGAGGGCCAGCGATGACTTCGCCTTCGTCCGGATCGACAGCTTCGACCGGATGGCCAATTACGGCCCTCAGAATTTCGACCGGCGCCACAACCTGACCGCCAATTGGGTTTATGACCTGCCCAGGGCGACCCGCAATCAAAAGTTGGGCCGGGCGCTCAATGATTGGAAACTGTCGGGGATCTACCATTATCAAAGCGGCCAGCCCTATACCCTCGGGTTCGGTGTTCAGGGATACGGCAACGCCAACCTGACCGGCTCCTATACCGAGCCGGCGCGGATCGTCATGTTGAGGAGTCCGGGGTCCGGACATAGCCGCGATCCATACCGGCAGTTCGACACGACCGCCGTGGCGGCTCCGAATGTCGGAAGCATCGGCCTCGAGTCGGGACGCAACTACCTGACTCGCAATCCGATCAACTATTTCGACCTCTCGCTCTCGAAGTCGATCAAGTTGCGGGAGCGAATCAAGATCGAGGCCCGCCTCGATGCTTTCAATGCGTTCAACCACACTCAGTTTAACGGGGTCAATACCGGGGCCTTTTTCACCGCTCCGGGTAGCACCGCGGCGACGAATGCCGCATCGGAGACGAACCGGAACGGCTTCGGCGCCATCAATTCGGTGCGCCCACCCCGTCAGATGCAGTGGATGCTGCGATTCCAGTTCTGAGGAATCGTCTGCGGCTTTCATCGGCGAGGATCTCCTGCCGGCCGAAGCCTCGCAAAAACATTAACGGTTCGCCGACGGTTAAAGAGTAAATCAACTATGAAGCCACTCAGACTGATCTGG
>DATEFT010000935.1:0-3790 GCA_035280505.1 Blastocatellia bacterium
TCAGGTCGGGTTTGCGCGGGTCATCTCGGACTTGACGACCTTCGCCTACCTGGCCGACGTCTTCATTCTGGAATCGCATCGCGGGCGCGGACTGTCAAAACTGCTCATGCGGGAGATCATGAGCCATCCGGATCTGCAGGGGCTGCGGAGATTCATGCTGGCCACGAGTGACGCTCACGAGCTCTATCGCCGGTTCGGGTTCACCGAACTCTCGCGGCCGCAGCAGCAGATGGAGCTTGTGAGGCCGGATGTTTATGGAAGAAGTCTAGAAAAGTCTGGACTTCTCTAGACTTCTTCTACGGAGTCATCGATATGGACAGCAACCTGATTTCGGATTCAGACCGCCTCGGCGAGATCCTGGGGGCGGTCTATCAAGAGGCCGTCGGCTTTTTGCAAACGCTCAACGACCGGCCGGCCGCGGTGCCGCCGGGAGACGTTACGCGGGGCTCTCTGCCCGCCGCCGGAATCGGGGCGGTTGCGGCCCTCGCCGAGTTTCGGCGCCGGTACTCGGCCTCTCTTCCCGGCAGCGCCGGGCCTCGTTATTTCGGTTTTGTGACGGGCGGAGTCACTCCGGCGGCGCTGGCCGGCGATTGGCTGACGAGCGTCTTCGATCAGAATGCGACGGGCCATCCCTTCGCCGCCACCGCCCTCGAGCAAGAGACGATCGGATTGCTCCGCGAGCTCTTCGGTCTGTCGGAGGCCCACTCCGGGGCTTTCGTGAGCGGCGCGACGATGGCGAACTTCACCGGATTGGCCCTGGCGCGGCAATGGGTGGGAGAACAACAGGGAGTCGATCTGGCCGAACGAGGGCTGGCCGCGGTGCCGCCGATCGGCGTCTTCAGCGGCGCCCCGCATTCATGCATCTACAAAGCCCTTTCAATGCTGGGTCTCGGCCGGGAGGCGTTGCGTTTGGTGCCGCGTCTGCCCGAGCGGCAAGCCGTCGATGTCGGAGCGCTCAGAGAATCGCTGCGCCGGCATCGCGGACCCGGCATCGTCGTGGCCAATGCCGGCGACGTGAACACGGTCGATTTCGATGATCTGGCGGCTATTGCCGCGCTCAAACCGGAATTCCGCTTCTGGCTCCACGTGGATGCGGCTTTCGGCGGGTTCGCCGCCTGTTCGCCGAAGTATCGTCATCTGACCGAGGGGCTGGAGGCCGCCGATTCGATCGCGATCGACGCGCACAAATGGTTGAACGTGCCCTACGATTCGGCCATGCAGTTCACGCGGCACCTCGGACTGCAGGTGAAGATCTTTCAGAACAACGCCCCCTACCTGGGGCAGCCCTCCGAACCGCCCGAATACCACCACCTGACTCCCGAGAGCTCGCGGCGCTGGCGAGCCCTGGCGGCCTGGTTCTCGCTCATGGCCTACGGCCGTGAAGGCTATCGGGAGATCGTCGAGAGGACCTGCGACCTTGCACGGAAGCTGGGAGAGCGGATCGAGGAATCGAGCTCGTTCCGGTTGCTGGCCCCGGTCCGGATGAATGTCGTCTGTTTTACCCTGGCCCGACCGGCGCTTTCGAGCGAGACAATCGATCGATTCCTCCTGAGCCTGCGCGATCGGGGAAAAGTGGCATTGACGCCGACTCTCTATGACGGCACTCCCGGTCTGCGGGCTGCCTTCTCAAACTGGCGCACGACGAACGAAGACGTCGAGATCGCGTGGCGAGCCCTGCTCGAAGCCGCCGGCGAGCTATAAAACAGTCAGTCCCGCCACTTTGCACGATAAAGTACTTGACATTAATGAGGGTGGCCCGTAGGATGGCCGACGTCGAAAGACGCGAAATCAGTTAATTTCGCGTCTTTCGTGTGTTTCGCGGTTGAAAAAGGCCCGGGGCACTTGGTCGAGAGGATGCCAGGGCGTGGGTCTCTGTGGCGACCACTGTGGGAGTTACGGTCGTGGTTGCGGGAGGGCTATGCCAAGATGCGCGCCTCGATCAAGGTGCCCTGTTTTTTCAACATCTCTTTGCCAACTTGAGGAAAAATAGCCATGACCGATCAGCCACGATTCGATGAGCCAGATCCGGAGCGGGAACCGGTTTCAGAACCCGCTGCGGTCGAGGCGAGCCCCGTCGAGCGCCTCATCGCGACGCGGGCCGAACTCGAAACCGCTCCGGAAGAGTCGGTTCAGCCTCTCTTCAACGTGATTGAGCCGCGGCCCGGCGGGTACCGGCTCTTCCTATTGTTGTTCGGCGTGGTCTTACCGCTGATCTCCTTCACCATAGAACTGTTGACGCGAATCAGCGCCAATGAGCTCTTCGACCCGATGCCGACTTACTGGCAGGTCCTCGCCGTCGCCGCCGTGCCGGCGGCCAATCTCTGGGCCTGGCGTGAGCTACGCCGCCCTGAGCCGCGGTACAGTTGGCTGCTGGGTGGCGCCAATGGCCTCGCCCTCGGCGTCTCGGTCTACTATACGATCCTCTTTCTGCCGCTCATTCCGATCGGTGTCGTGGCGGTGGTCTTTGCGGGGTTGGGGCTCTTGCCTCTGACGCCGCCGTTGGCGTTGATCGTGACGTTGATCGCGGCCCGGGATCTTTGGGATCTGCGACGGAGACAGAACGCGGAGGGGCGCCATTGGCCGGTCGGCAGCAAGTCCTTCTGGGCGGGAGCGGCCCTCGCCCTGATCTCGCTGGTGGCCCTGGAGTTGCGGACGGCCGTCACCCGTTACCATCTGCAGCAGGCTGCCTCGGGCACTCCGGAGGCTCGGCTGCGCGGCCTTCAACGGCTCCGGATCATGGGCAACGAAGAGCTGTTACTGCACGCCTGCTATTACGGTTTTCAGCGCCCGACCGATCTCATCAGCTTCTGGTTCTCGCTCGGAGATCCGGTCACGGCCGTTCAGGCTCGGGAGGTCTACTACCGCGTGACCGGCCGGACCTTCGACTCGGTGCCCACGCCCGCTCGGAACAAGCAGGCTCTCCTCGACGTCTTCGACTTTAACGAGGATTCGGATTTTGGCGTGGGCGGCCGAGAGGTCGGCGGAATCTTGCCGGGCCTTTCGCTGGCTGAATCTCGCATGGACGGCTCGATCGATCCGGATGCGGCTCTGGGCTATCTCGAATGGACCATGGTCTTCAGGAATTCGAAGGGGTGGCAACAGGAGGCTCGTGCACAAGTGGCCTTGCCCCCGGGCGGCACGGTTTCGCGCCTCACGCTCTGGGTCGACGGCGAGGAGCGCGAGGCCGCTTTTGCCGCCCGCTCGAAGGTTCAGGCCGCTTATGAGAACGTGGTCCGTCAACGGCGGGACCCGGTACTCGTGACCAGCAGCGGCGACGACCGCATCATGATCCAGTGTTTTCCCGTGCCTCCGAATGGCGAGATGAAGATTCGATTCGGCATTACCGCGCCGCTCTATCTTCCGCAGCCGGAGTTGGGGACGCTGCGGCTGCCCGGTCTGCTCGAACGTAACTTCGGTCTGGACGGCAGCGCTTGGCATTCGATCTGGGTCGAGTCGAAGGGCGCGTTGGAGAGTTCGATTTCACAGCTCGCTCGCGAAAATCCCCGACCCGAACTGCACGCGTTGAGGGGGACCGTGACCAACGATGAGCTGGCGAAATCCTATCCCACGATTCACGCCCATCGTTCGGCCCGGATCCACGAGGCCTGGACGCGAGATCCGCAAGGCCGCAAGGGAGAGCTCATTCAACAGCGTCTTGAGGCCACGCCGGTTCCGGTTCCGGCTCGAGTTGCAATTGTGGTGGATGGGTCGAGCGGAATGCGCCAATCTGCCCCGGCCATTGCGGAGGCGCTGGCGAAGATGCCGGATCAGATCGAATTTGGCGTCTGGG
>DATEFT010000936.1:0-6397 GCA_035280505.1 Blastocatellia bacterium
GCCTTCGGCCTGTGGTCGCTCTTCCTCTTTTTCCTCAAGGTGGGGTCGGTGCTCTTCGGCAGCGGCTATGTGTTGCTGGCCTTTCTGCGGGCCGATCTGGTCGAGCGCCGGCACTGGCTGACGGATCCTCAGCTCCTCGACGCCATCGCGGTCGGGCAGGTGACGCCGGGGCCGGTCTTCACCACCGCCAGTTTCATCGGCTATCTGCTCGGCGGACTATCCGGCGCGCTCGTCGCGACTCTCGGCATCTTTCTCCCGGCTTTTGTCTTCGTGGCCCTGAGCACTCCGCTGCTGCCCCGGCTCCGGCGGTCGGCGGCGGCGGGAGCTTTTCTGGACGGGATCAACGCGGCCTCCCTCTCGCTGATGGCGGTGGTCGCCTATCGTCTGGGCCGGGCGACCCTGGTCGATCCGACGACGATCGGCCTCTTGATCGTGAGCCTGGTCTTACTGGTTCGCTGGCGGGTCAACTCGGTCTGGTTGGTCCTGGGAGGCGGATCGATCGGCCTCCTGCTTCAGGTTTTGAATGGATCATAAGAGCCCGGCTGCGTGACCTCCGAATCGATCTTGTCTATACTTACCGACTTGCAAGGATAAAGCCTTGGTCTTTCAGCCGACATCATGCTTCAGCTCTAAAGGGAGATCGCGATGCCTCAGATCGAAATTATATCGCCTATAGATAATACCAACTTCGATATTTCAGCCGGTACGGCGGACTCTGGACCACTGATGCCGATTATCAACGCACAGGCCAGGATCGTCGGGATCACGCCCGACCCGACGCCGACGACTCAGTTCACCTGGACCGTGCAGATTCGCTTTCAAGCCGCCAATTGCCCGAGCGGAAAGGCGCGCGCGATCGACGACCAGTTCCAGATCGTCTCGGTCGGAGGCGAAGCGACCATCACCTTTCCGAGGTTCAGGGGCGGGGAACTGACCTTGATCGTCAGCGCCGATTTTTCGACCGATGAATTGATCTCGCAGACCCGGGGGCTCAAGATCCGTGGGACCAATCCCCTGCGCAGCGAATTGAACGCCGCCCTCGGTTCTCTCACCCTGCAGAAGATGGCGGCTCACGAGAGCAGCCAGCGCCAATTCAGAGCTGCCGCCAACGGCGGCGCCAGCGAGTGCCCGCTCTTCAGCGGAGATCGGCAGGGCGGGGTCGGGCTCTTTCAAATTACCAATCCGGCTCCGACCGACGACGAGCATTGGAACTGGAAGGCCAATTGCGAGCGGGGCCAGGCCATCTTCCTTGAGAAACGCGGAGTGGCCAGCCGTTACCCGGCGCGGGTCAGAAAACGTCAGGGCTTCATCGATCTGGTCGATCGGTATAACCTGACCAGTCCGGACCTGCCTCCCTTGACGGTGGCGAGTCTTCCGGATTTCGACCCGGAACAGTTGGAGTTGGATACGATCCGCGGTTACAACGGTTGGGCCGGCCGCGATCCCTTCGGAATGGAACTGCACGAGTTCAGCGTGCCCCTGGACGCGGCCGGGAACCTGGTGGTCAACGTAGATCCGATCACCGGCGTGGGCTCCATCGACTGGCGGCGCATTCCCGCGACCGAGCGGCCGTCACGGATCGGGGATCCGGACTACGTCAATCACGTGTTGGCGGAGACGCCGTAGGGGGGTATGATACCGGCGTGGGCAAAAGATTATCGACTACCAACAAGATCAGCGTGGAACACCGGGCCCGGGTCTTCAAGGCGCTCTCCGATCCGACGCGGCTGCGCATCATCGAGATGCTGACCGATTGCGACGGATTGTGCGGGTCTGAGATCGCCGAGAAACTGGGGATCAGCCTCGCGCTGCTCTGTCACCACTGGACGACGCTCGAACATTCGGGGTTGATCACCAAGAAGAAAGAGGGCGTGACGGCGTCGATCTCTCTCAATCAGGAACTCCTGTCGAATTGCCTCAAGAGCCTGTTGTATTGAGGGCCTGATCCGCAGAACCGGGTGACAAACCGCGAAAGACGCGAAAGACCGTCGATTTCGCGTCTTTCGCGTCTTTCGCGGTCTCGATTCAAACTCAAATCTTGATTACGATCTTGCCGAAGTGAGCCCCGCTCTCCAGGTGTTTCATGGCCTCGCCCGCCTTCTCGAACGGAAAGATTCGATCGATCACCGGTTTCGTTTGATTGGCGACGAGCGCCCGGTTCATCTCTTCGAACATCCGGCGCGAGCCGACGAAGATGCCCTGGACTCGCAAGCTCTTCATGAGCACGCGCATCGGGTCCAGGCCGCCGCCGCTGGCCAGCACGCCGATCACGGAGATCAATCCTTCGACCTTCACGGCGTTCACCGATTTCGGCAACGTGCCGGCGCCGCCGACCTCGATCACGTGGTCGACGCCGGTTCCGCCGGTCAGGCGCACGACCTCTTTATCCCAGTCGGGAGTCTCGCGGTAGTTGATGGTCAGATCCGCCCCGAGCGCACGGATTCGCGCCAGCTTCTCGTCGCTGCTCGAAGTCGCGATCACCCGCGCGCCATGCAGCTTGGCCAACTGGACGGCGAAGACCGAAACGCCGCCCGTCCCGAGGGTCAGGATCGTCTCACCGGCTTTCAATTTTCCGATCTCGACCAGCGCATGCCAGGCCGTGACCGCCGCGCAGGGCAGCGTGGCCGCCTCCTCGTACGAGAGATAGTCCGGGATGCGGACCAGTCCCTCTTCGTGGAAGGCGCCGGATTCCCGCAAGACTCCGTCCAGATCTCCGCCGCCGAGGGTGGTCCGATCCTTCTGCGGCGAACGGCCGCCGTCGATCCAGCCTTGAAAGAAGGCCGGGCTGACCCGGTCGCCGATCTTCCATCTCGTCACCTGCTCGCCCACGGCCGTTACTTCGCCCGCGCCGTCGCAGAGCGGCACGACGGGAAAACGGGCGCGCGGATTGTAGACTCCCCGGGCGAACAGCAGGTCGCGATAGTTCAGCGACATCGCATGGAATTTGACGACGACTTCATGCGCGCCGGGTCGCGGTTCCTCGCGGTCGACCAGGGTCAGGTTCTCCAGTCCAAATTGTCGATATTCGTAAACTCTCATGATTCCCCTTTGCAGTTTGATGATTCGCCTGAGATGTTAACCGGCGCCTCGATTTTCGGCAAAGGGCCGCGAATCTTCAGCCGATCTTCGCGTTCTTGTCTTTCGCGTTTTGGCGGCGGGGGTGATCGTCCAGCGCCACGACCTCCGCGGGTGATCCGTGCTCTCCCGGTTCGGTGTGCTCCTTGACGGCCATGAGTCGCTGGCCCTCGGGGAAGATGAGGGGATTGATGGTGATCGATTCGACCTGGGCCCCGGCGGTCTTCCATTTGACCAGCTTCAGATCGAGCACGAAGATGGCATAGATCACCGGGACCAGCAGCAAGGTGACCACCGTCGCCACGCTGAGACCGCCGATCTGCGCGTAACACATCGGCTCCCAGAGCGGTCCGCCGTGCGAGGCCAACGGGAAGAGGGCGAAGACGGTGGCGCCGACGGTGATCAGGACCGGGCGCAACCGCAGGATCCCGGCGTCGAGCAGCGATTCGCGCAACGGGGCCCCTTTCGCCTGCGCCTCCTCGATGAAATCGAAGAGCACGATGACGTGGCTGACGATCACGCCGACCAGGCTCACGCAACCGAGAAAGGCCATGAAGCCGAAGGGCGACCTCATGATCCAGAGCGCGCCCAGGGCGCCGACCATGCCGGGCGGGATCGCCGCGAAGACGATCAGCGGTTTGACCGCGTGTTTGAGCTGGAAGACCAGCGCCAGAAAGATGGCCGCGACCGAGATCCCCAGGATCGCCGTCAGGTCTCGGAACCCTCTGATCTGTTCCTCTTCCTCGCCGCCGATCTCCAGCTTGGAGCCGGGCGGCAACGACCGGGCGAACGCCTGGAGTCGTCCCTTGACCGCCTTGATCACTTCGGAGGGCAGGATGCCATCGACCGGAAAACAGGAGATGGTGATGGTCCGAAATTGATTGCGCCGGCGCAGCTTCTCGGTCTGCATCTGGTAGTCGATGGACGAGACCTGCTGCAGCGGCACGCGGTTCGTGCTCTGCGAGGAGTAGACGTAGAGGTTGTTGATGTCCGCCAGGCGGGCCCGCTCCTCCATCCGCAAGCGCGCGACGACGGGGATCTGCTTGTCCTCTTCGCGCAGCAAGGTCACCGGATAGCCGGTCATCGCGGTCGCGGAGGCGGCGGCCACGTCGAGATTGGAGACTCCGGCCAGGTTGGCGCGGTCCGGGTTGGTCTGCAATTCGACCGTGAAGCTCTCATCGCCCCAATCGTCGCGGATGCGCGTGGCCAGCGGGGTCGAGTGGAGAATCTCCTTGACCTGTTCGGCCTGGTTGCGGAGGGCGCCGATCTCCTCGCCGGAGATCCGGATCGAGACGGGCAGGCCGACGGCTTTGCCCGATTCGAGCTGGCGGACATCCACCTGGGCTCCGACCACTTTGGCCGAGAGCGCCTGCTGCAAGGGGGCGATCAGGCGGCCGGTATCGTGTTTGTCCTTGACCTGAATGATCAACTGCGCGTAGTTGAGCTGTTGCAGTTCGGGCGCGACCGAGAACCAGAACCGGGGCCCGCCGCCGCCGACGAAGGTCGTCACCGATTCCAGGATCTCCCGCGGGGCGCCGTCTTTCGGATGCTCGCGGCCATAGGCCCGCGCCACCTCGCGAATGACCTCCTCCGCCCGCTGCGCGGCGTCGTTGGTCGTGCCCAGCGGCGCGTCCTCCGGCAACCAGACGTCGACGTAGGAGAGGTAGGAGAGATCTTTAGGGAAGAACTGCAGTTTAAGCTGGCTGATGAAGAAGCCGCCGAGAGCCAGAAAGGCGAGCGAGAGAACCAGGACTTTCCAGCGATGATCGATCGCGAAAGTGCCGATCCGGTAGTAGCAGGCCGCAAAACCGCGCTCCCGCCGCTGCTCGATCCGAACCTCCGCCCGCGGCCGCAGCAGATAGTATCCGAGCAACGGGATGAAGGTCATGGAGACGATTCGCGAGGCGATCAGCGAACAGGTCAGGACCACCGGCAGACTGTAGAGGAACTCTCCGGTCGCGCCCTTGAGGAAGAGGAACGGCAGATAGGCGACGATATTGGTGATCGTCGCATAGAGGATCGCCGTCGCCAGCTTGGTCGGGCCCAGCCAGGCCGCAATCAGCGGCGGATGGCCCGCCGCCAGATCTCGTTTGATCGCGTCGCCGGCGACGACCGGATCGTCCACCAGCAGCCCGAGCGCGATGATCAGCGTGGCGATCGAGACCTGCTGCAGGTCCAATCCCAGCAGGTGCATCATCCCGAAGGTCATGGCCAGGGTGACCGGAATCGAGAGCGCCATGATCAGGGCCGAACGCCATTCCAGGAAGCCGATCAGCGAGATGACGACCACCAGCAGGATCGCCTCGTAGAGGCTGCTCATGAAGAGGCTGACGTTCTCCTTGACCTGCAGCGGCTGGTCCGAGGTTCGCGCCATGACCAGGTCCTCGGGCAAGCGTTTTTTCAGCTCGGCCAGGGTCGCGTTGACCTCGCGGCCGAAATGGTCGATCTGCTCCCCGGAGCGCATCTGCACGGCGATGGTGATGGCGCGAGCGCGGTGCCACCGCCCCTCGCGGTCGAAGCCGTTGTAGAAGTTCAGGAAGCGGGGCGGGCTGTCGTAACCGCGGACGATGTCGACCAGGTCGCGCAGGTAGACGGGCGCGCCCATGGTCGATGACATGACGACGGTCTCGGCGATCTCTTTTTCGCTCTTGAACTCGCCGGAAGGATCGATCGAGAGATTCTTGCCCTCGACCTCCATTTGACCGCCCGGCAGGGTGACGTTGCGCGCCCGCAGGATGTCGGGCAGGGCCGACGGCTGCAGGCCGTAAGAGGCCAGGCGCTCCTGCGAATAGTAGAGAAAGATGTTTTCGTCGAGCACTCCGGAACGGGTCACCTTCGAGACGAGCGGGACCGCTTTGATGGTCTTCTCGATCAGTTCGGTGAACTCGTCCATCTCCCGGTAGCTGTACTTGTCGCCGGCGACCGCCTCGAGTTTCGCGGGCGTCTCCCGCAGGTCGCGGATGATGGCCGGAGCCCAGACGTCGGGATGAAAGTCGGAGGCCTGCAGCCGCTCCCGCACAAAGTTCTGGAACAGGTCGAGCCAGACCGCGTCCTCGAAATCTCCGGAGGAGTCGAACCCGATGAACCCGGAGCCGCCCAGCGGGCGCAGATCGTGCCGGAATCCGCGTTCGGCCAGATAGTCGGCGAACAGCTCGCGGTAACGGGTGGCCGATGGCGGGCTCAGCGATTGGGGCAGGCAGATGACCAGGGCGGCGCGCGAACCGGTCTCCGGCGGCGAGATCCCCTCGCGGACCTGTTTGACGGCCGATTCGATCGCCCGGGCTCGCAGGGTGATCTCCGCTCCGTTGATGCGGGGGCTGGA
>DATEFT010000937.1:0-5159 GCA_035280505.1 Blastocatellia bacterium
CACACCAACTTCTGGGCGGGCGCGCCCGAGTGGCCGAAGAACGCGCCTGACGGGCCGTGGAAATACGATCCCAATCATTTCGGGACCAACGAGTTTATCCGGTTCTGCCGCCTGGTCGGCGCGCAACCCTATCTCGCCGCCAACCTCCGCAGCCTGACGGCCAAGGATTTTTATGAATGGGTCGAGTACTGCAACTCTCCGGCCGGGAGCACCACGCCGGCCGAGCGGCGCGCCGCCGGCGGAGATCGTGACCCGTTCAATGTCCGCTACTGGGGCGTGGGCAATGAATCCTGGGGTTGCGGCGGCAACTTCGCCCCCGAGGAGTATGCCGTCGAGTATCGGCGGTTTGCCGAATGGGTGCCGGGCTTCGGCCAGGAACTCTCCTTTATCGGTTCCGGACCCAATGGCGGCGACACCGAGTGGACGCGGCGATTCTTGACCAAGCTCAATGAGCGGCGTGGCCTCGGTCGCATGTGGGGCTGGGCGATGCATCATTATTCGTGGAACGTCAGCGGCGGGCGCACCACCGACTGGCGGCAGGGCAAGGGCGACGCCGTCAACTATCCGAGTGAAGAGTGGTACGAGTTGCTGCGCGAAGCCGAGCACATGGAGACTCTGATCACGAACCACTGGGGAGTCATGGGCGAGATCGATCGGCAGCATCGCGTCAAACTGGTGGTCGATGAATGGGGAACCTGGTTCAAGCCCGGAACCGAGTCGCATAGCACGCATCTGCTGGGCCAACAATCGACCATTCGCGACGCCGTGCTGGCGGGGCTGACGCTGGACATCTTCCACCGCCATGCCGACAAGGTCGCCATGGCCAACATCGCGCAGCTCGTCAACTGCCTGCAGGCGCTCTTTCTCACCCACGAGGACAAGTTCGTGCTCACCCCGACTTTCCACGTCTTCGAGATGTATGCCGCGCATCAAGGGGCGGTCTCGCTCCGGACTCTCTTCTCGGCTCCGCGGTCGCCCTACAATCGGAATGGGCAGCCGGCGGCCATCAGCGGCCTGTCGGGATCGGCGTCGCTGCGTGACCGGGAGCTGACTCTGACGGTCACCAATCCGGATCTGCGTCAGACGCGGGAGACGGAGATCGCCGTCCGCGGAGCGACCATCAAATCGGTCAAGTCGACGACCCTGGTGGCCGGCGATATTCACGCGCATAACAGTTTCGAGCAGCCGCGCGCGATCGAACCGAAAGAGGGGCAGGTGACGCCGACCGGCGGCGCTCTCGTCTACAACTTCGCGCCCGCCTCGGTCACGAAATTGCAGATCATTCTGACTTAGTACTTTGCCAATACCCTCGGTTTTACAGACCGCGAAATACGCAGAATCCGCGAAATGCCGTTGAATTCGCGTGTTTCGCGTGTTTCGCGGTTTAATGTTAAGAACGATGACCCAGGAGTTTCTGGAGCGATGCCGGTATCTCTTCGGGAAGACCCGAAGAGTCTTCGACGAGACCCTCAGACCCGAGGCCCAACACCAGGCCGGCGATCTGGCCCGGCAGCTTCTGAGCCGGGTCGCCTTTCTCTACTTTCTGCAACGACAGGGATGGTTCGGCGTCGGACCTGACGCGGCGCACTACCTGCGCCGGCTTTTCAAGATGAGGCGGGGCGGCGAGAACTATTTCCAGGATCTGCTCGAACCGCTCTTTTGCGACACGCTCGGGATCGGCCGTTCGGACCTGCGGTTGCCGGATGCGCTCTTCTCCAACCAGGAGCAGACGCGGACGGGCGAGATCGGCACCGGGATTCTGGATGTCTTCGACCGTTTCAATTTTACCGTCGATGAGATCGAGTCTCCGGGGACCGGGCCCGTCGTCGATCCGGAGATGCTGGGCCAGGTCTTCGAGACTCTGCTGGATGAAAATCTGCGCTACCAGGGCGGGGCCTATTACACCCCGCGCGTGATCGTCAAATATCTCTGCCAACAGAGCCTCATCAACTATCTGGAGTCGCGGCTGGAAGGCGGGTCGAGCCGTGAAGAGCTCGAGACCTTCATCATTCACGGCGAACGGCGGCCTTCAATTGACCGGCATGCGCAGGCGATCGACCGGGCGCTGGCCAGGGTCGCGGTCTGCGATCCGGCGCTCGGCGCGGGCGCTTTCCTGGTCGGGATGATGCGGGAGATCGTGGCGGCGCGGTTGAGGCTGGCGGCGGTCGAGGGGCTGCCCTCGCGCACGGCCTTCGATCTGAAACGGGAAGCCATCGAAAATTCGCTCTATGGCGTCGATCTCGACCCGCACGCGACCGAAATTGCCCGGCTTCGGCTCTGGCTTTCGTTGTTGGCCGACCGGGGTGGCTCGATCGAGATTCCACCCATGTCCGGACTCGATCTCCACCTCGTGCCGGGCAACGCGCTGCTCGAAGAAGATCGCGGCGATCAGCGCGCCGGCCACTTTCTCTGGAGACTCGATTTTGCCGGGGTCTTTCGGGAGAAGGGAGGGTTCGACATCATCATCGGCAATCCACCGTACATTCGGATCCAGGAGATTCAGACGAGGGCGCCGAACTTGGCCGACTATTTCAAACAGCGATACTCGACCGCGAGCCGGGGGAGCTACGATCTCTATATTCTCTTCGTCGAACGCGGATTGAGCCTGTTGAACGCCGGCGGTTTTCTCGGCTACATTCTGCCGCATAAATTTTTCAATGGACGGCACGGCACGTCGTTGCGCCGGTTGATTGCCGACGGACAACATCTCTTGCATGTCGTCCATTTCGGTGATCAACAGATCTTCGCCGCCGCCACCACCTATACCTGTCTGATGTTTTTGAGCAAGTCTCCGGTCGCCGAATGCCGGTTCGTGAAGGTCGACGACTTCGAGGCCTGGAGCCGGGCGCGGCGGGGATCGGAGAGCCGGATTGTGAGCACGCGCCTCGCCGCGGGAGAATGGAATTTTATGGCGGGCCGCGATTGGAGCCTGTTCGAGAGATTGAACCGAATTCCGAACAGGTTGGAAGAGCTGGCGGCCAGAATCGCGCAGGGGATTCGCACCAGCTCCAATCCGGTCTACGTCCTGGAACTGGTGCGAGCGACGGGGGAGACGGGAGCGCTGATCACCGCCTATTCACCGCGGCTGGGCCGGGAGGTGACTCTGGAACGCGACGCGGTCTCGCTCTTTTTGCAGGGGCGGGAGATCAAGCCGTTTCAGATTCTGCCCTCGGGCAAAATTGTCGTGGTCCCCTACTGTTTGAAGAACGAGACCGCGAGCCTGGTCGAGGAGGCGGAATTGAAAGAGAGGTCTCCTCATGCCTTCGCTTATCTGCTCGAACATAAGAGCCACCTGCAAAATCGCGAGAACGGAAAGATGAAGGGCGCGGGCTGGTATGGCTATGGGCGCCTGCAGAACGTCGATCTGATGTTTTTGCCGAAGATCCTGGTTCCGGATATCGCGGATCGCGCCTCATTCGCGCTCGATGAAGAGGGCCGGTATGCCTTCACCAGCGGATACGGGATCACGCTGAAGGCCGGGATTGCCGAATCCCCGAAATACATCCTGGGTCTGCTCAACAGCAGACTGCTCGACTTCTACTGGCGAAAGGTCAGCACTCCTCTGCGGGGAGGTTTCTTCCGTTACTTTGCCCAGTTCATTAAACAGCTTCCCATCCGGAGAATCGATTTCGGCGACTCCGGAGAAGTGCGGCGGCATCGGCAGGTGGTGAGGCTGGTTGAATACCTGCTCTTTATGAAGCCACATCTTTCGCCGGCCGCGGCCCGGGACCGGCAGATGGCCGATTACTTCAAGCAACTGCTCGATGCGCTGGTCTATGAATTGTACCTGCCGGACGAACTCGACGCGGCGGGCGTCCGCTTCTTCCCATCTCTGACGGACGAAGACCTGCCCGGAATGGAAGAGATTCAGGGGGATCGGCTGGAGACGCTTCGCCGACTCTTCGATCGACTCTCTGACCGCGATCACCAGGCCCGCCGGAACCTGCTCCTGCTGGAGACGGTGGAGAGCATCCGGATTGCCCGGGGTCAGGAGGGTTAGGGAGCGCGCAGATTTGCCCACTTTCCGCCTCGCGGCGGCGGCATCTTGCCGCACTCGCCGGCCATTCAGACTACTTTAAGCCGTCCTTCGCGCGGGCACGGCGCTTGCAGCCCTCGACAGATCACGGACCAATTGTCGGAATCAGCGTAAAACAAGGAGATCATATGCGCAGACCCAATTTTATCTCGTCGATGGTACTCTTCGCGGCCGGTTTCGTTCTGAGCCTGGTGGTCGATGCCAAGTCTCTCGCTCTCCTGGTCAAGGGCCAACCCTCCCCTCAGATCGTGCGCGAAGCCGACGCACGGCTCGCACAAAAACCTGCGGCCTTACAGTATTGGGAGTATCGCGTGGTGACCAAGACCGGAAAGAACGACCTGGAACGAGAACTGACCCAACTGGGGGAGCAAGGGTTTGAAGTCTTTTCGGTCAATCAGAACCGGATGAACGACGCGCAGGTTCATCTGACCATCCTGCTCCGACGCCTTAAGTACTCCCGATAGCGAATGCTCGAGATGTTGGGGGTCAATGGTGCATCTCCAGCACGATCACGGGATGCTCGGCTCCGGGAACGGACCATTCAGAGGCCACCTGGACTCTCCCCTCCGGGAAATCGTCGAGGTTGAAACTTTCCATCTCTGCGAGGTGCGCGGCCACGGCGGTCTTCCAAAAGGTGAAACATTCGGGCGGCGGAATCCATCGAAGCGGCTCGCCGATGTCGGCGACCACGAATTGGACAAGACCTCGTCTGAGGAGCTCGCGGATGGCTTCCCGGTCGAGCCGACGCCCACGAGTGGCGGACAACTCGCCATCGTCGGTCCAAAGTTGCTCCAGCGGCAGGCGAGTCACTACTCGATCGCGAGGATTCATTGGGGCTCCGTGTCAGTCAAATGGCTATCTAAGGTTAACGGCGGAATCTCCTCAAACCGACAGAAGACCTGCTTTCCGTGCCGGCGAGCAATCTCCACCATCTCATCCGCCCCTTTCGAGGCGCCGCCGATTCTCAAACAGGCGTCACAATGCGCCACAAGGCGTTGGGCGACCGGATGAAATATTTCATTGAATACTTGATCGCCGATCCGTTTTGAGCCCGCAGCCTGAATCAATGGGAGCGCGAACCATTCACCGAGCACGGGGAGATGTCCTGCCCGAAATACGCGCA
>DATEFT010000938.1:0-4807 GCA_035280505.1 Blastocatellia bacterium
GGGAAGCGCTGGGGGGCCGGCGCGGCCTTTGTGGACTACGACCAGGACGGAGACCTCGATCTCTTCGTCGCCAACTACATCGATCTCGATCTGAAGACGGCGCCGACGCCCGAGACCGGGCCCTGCCTCTACAAAGGGGCCCTGGTCGCCTGCGGACCGCCGGGGTTGGAGGGCGGAAAGAACATCCTCTATCGCAACAACGGCGACGGCACCTTCACCGACGTCTCGGAGAAGGCGGGGATCCTGAAGACCTACGGCACCTATGGATTGGGCGTGGTGGTGGCCGATCTCGACAACGATACCTGGCCGGACATCTATGTCGCCAACGATTCGGCTCCGGCGGCGCTCTATCACAATCAGCACAACGGCACCTTCACCGATATCGGGGTCGAAGCGGGAGCGGCCTATAGCCGCGACGGGAAGCCGCAGGCGGGGATGGGCGTCGGGGTCGGCGATTATGACGGCGACGGTCTGCTCGATATCTTCAAGACCAACTTTTCGGGCGACACCTCGACCCTCTATCGAAATCTGGGGATCCAGTCCGGCCTGCTCACCTTCGATGACGTGACCTTCACGAGCGGCATCGGCATCAATACCCGCTGGCTCGGCTGGGGATGCGGGATGGTCGATTTCGATAACGACGGCTGGCTCGATATCCTGCTGGTCAACGGCCACGTCTATCCGGAGGTCGAGACCCTGGAGACCGAGGCCGGATATCCGCAGCGGAAAGTGCTCTATCGAAATCTGCGCCGGGGCGCCTTCGAAGACATCACCGAACAGGTCGGCGGCGCCCTGCTCGAACGGACCGCGAGCCGCGGCTGCGCCTTCGGGGATTTCGACAACGACGGCGACGTGGATGCCGTGATCAATCCGGTCAACGATCTGCCGGTGCTGCTGCGCGCCGATTCGACGGCCGGGAACAACTGGATCTCGATCAAGACGATCGGGACCAGATCGAACCGAACCGGGATCGGAGCCCGGATTCAGGTGGTCACCGAAGATCGCACCCGAATCGACGAGGTTCGCAGCGGCGGCAGCTACTATTCTCAAAACGATCTGCGCGTCCATTTCGGCCTGGGCTCGGCGACCAGGGTCAAGCAACTGGAGGTTCGGTGGCCGAGCGGCGCCGTGGATACGGTCAAGGATCTTCCGGTCAACCAGGTCGTGGTGATCAAGGAGGGTCTGGGCGTTCTCAAACAATAGAGTGGAGGAGCGAGATGTTCTGTCCATCATGCGGCGTCGAGTCCACGAACAAGTCCAAGTTCTGTAAAAATTGCGGGACCGGCTTGAGCCAGCCCGGAAAGACGGTGGAGATTCATCTGCCCCAGCCGCAGGTCACCGGTCTCTTCTGGGCCGTCGGGCTCTTCAGCCTGCTGGGGCTGCTCTTCTCCCTGGTGGTGTGGCTCCTCGGGGCCAAATTGAGGATGAAGGAGCTGCAGGCCGCTTCTCTCGTGTGCTTCGGGTTCGTCTTTCTGGTGACGATGCTGATGACCTGGCAGCTCGGCCGCCTGATCAGCACCTTCCGCGACTCGGTCGGGAAGACGATCAAGACTGAAGTTCCCGAGATCGCCATCCCGGCGGCAACCGTGATCCCGACGCAGGTGCCGTTGACGATTCAGGCCGTTCGAGAACCGGTCGTGAGCGTCACGGAACATACGACCCGGACCTTCAATCCCCCGTCCGAGCCGGGCCCGGAAGCGAAATGAAGATGCCGATGTTCAACCGTCCCCACCGCTGGCTGTTCGTCTTGCTCGGAGCGGCTCTGGCCGTCGCCTCACTCGCGGCGCCGGCTTCCGGCGCATCCCAGGCTCAGCCCCAAACGGCCGAACAATACTATCGGCGCGGCCTGGCGCTCGGGTCCCGCGGAGAGCTGGCCTCCGCCATCGAATCGTTCCGGGAAGCGGTCCGGTTGAAACCCGACTCGGCCGAGTTCCACAGCGCGCTCGGCTTTGCCCTGGGCCGATCCGGCGATCTGAACGGGGCGCTGGCCGAGTTCGAGACGGCCGTCCGGCTCCGGCCGGAATTTCACGAAGCGCAATTTCGCCTGGGCGTGACGCGCTGGTTGGCGCAGCAGCCGGAAGCGGCGCTGGCTCCGTTGCAGCAAGCGGTCAGGCTCAAGCCGGATCATCTCGAATCGCACTACTATCTGGGATTGGTGCTGCAGAAGGGAGGCCAACTGCAGCCGGCGATCGAGCACCTGGAGCGGGCAGCTCAGCTCAATCCGCAGATTGCCGATGTCCAGGCCGCGCTGGGCGGCGCCCTGATCGCCGCCGAAGAGTTCGAACGGGCGGTGGCGGCGTTGCGGCTGGCGATCGGGATCAAGCCGGACCTGCTCCGGGCCCGGAACGACCTGGCGCTGGCCCTGATTCAGAAGCGCGAGGCCGGCCCGGCCGTCTCCGAGCTTAACGAAGTGCTCAAACTCGATCCGAAGAACCTGGTGGCCCATCACAATCTGGGGCTGGCGCTGATGCAGAAGGCCGATTACACGGGCGCCATCGAGATCTATCGAAGATTGCTGGAACTCGATCCCCGCAGCGCGGAAGGCTATTACAACCTCGGACTGGCGCTGAAGTACCGCGACAATTTTGCGGAGGCCCGGGCCGCGCTCGAACGCAGCCTCGAGTTGCAGCCGACTCTGCAGGAGGCGCACTACACGCTGGGCGTCGTCCTCTGGCAGCAGGGCCTGCTGGATGAGGCGGTGGCCGCCTTTCGCGGCGCCCTGCGGGTCAACCCCGATTTCGCCGAAGCCCACTACACCCTCGGGACCGTCTTGCAGCAACGCGGCGAGATCGACCCGGCCATCGCCGAATATCGCGAGGCCCTGAAACTCGCGCCCAAAAATCCCGAGATTCACATCACCTTGGGCAATGCCTTACGCGCCAGGGGCGACCGCGAGGCGGCGCGCGCCTCGTTCGAAGAGGGCACGCGCCTCCAGCGACTGAAATCGAACAATCAGGCGGCCACCTTCGCGACCAATACCGGCATCCAGAAGCTGAAAGAGGGCGATCTCGACGCGGCGCTGAGCCTCTTCGAGAAGGCGGTCCGGCTGGATCCGGAATATGCGCCGGCCCAATTCCAGCTCGAACTGGCCCGGCAGCGGAAGGCGAAGATCAAGAACCCGAAACGGACCAGATAGCGAACCGGTTCGATCAAGCCTTGTTCTTGATGTAGCGATACTCCTGGGTCAAGCCTCCAAACCCGTAGGCATCCGCGCGCACTTCATGCACGTGAATGTAGCTCTCGTCATGAAGATCCCCGAGAAGCCGGCCGAAGGCCGCAAAGACCTCGGCTTGATATTGAGCCTTTTCATCCTTGGTATTGGTTCCTTCAACCACCTTGATCTCGAGGTAGAAGCTACTCTTCCCCTGTTCCGCCAGTGACCTGCCACCAACGATCCAATGCTCCGGATCCACGAATTCGATGGCGACCGCGGTCAGTTCCGGCCGCTTCCGCAGCGTGCGGGCGGTCAGCTCGATCAGCATCTTCGAAACCGTCTTCGCCAGTTCGGCGCTCGCCGGACTGCTGAGTTTGACGTTGAGAATCGGCATGGTCTCCTCCATTAGTTAGCTAGGCAACTATCTATCGAAAAAATTTTAGCCGAGAGTGGCTCGAATGTTGCGTAATTTAGAGACGACTTCATCGAAGACCTCCTCTCCGATGGTCTGTTTGATGGTTCTGGTCACTTCCCCGCTGGCGGCATTGAGGGAGGCCTGGATCTCTTTGGCGGCCCGCGTGGGATAGATCTTGGTCTCGCGCCCGTCGGTGGGAGAGGCGTGTCGTTCCACCAGGCGCTTCGTCTTCAGTGCATTCAGGAGCCGGGTGGTCGTCGGCGGCGAGATCTTGAGGGCCTCCGCGATCTCCCACTGCAGGAGGCCGGGCCGATTGAGGATCAGCCTGAGCATGAAGGCCTGTGAGGGCGTCAGATCGAAACGCCGAAAGGCCTCGGTCCAGAGCCGCTCGGCGAGCCGGGCCAAAGCCGTGGTATTGAAATAGAGGCAATGGTCGAACATGGCAAAAATATACCACCAATTAGTTAGCTATGCAACTATCTCGATCGATCTTGGCCGGGGCCTGGTTGAAGGGCATCACCAAAGTTGCTATTTTGTCGATCAGGTTCAGGAGCGCAGGTAGGGATTGAACCCGCGAAGCGGGTGCCAGCATAAAGCCTGGGGTGGAGTGAGGCGCAGCCGAACGGAACCCCAGGAATGTAGAAACAGGCGCCTAAGCCCGCAACGCGGGCGGCAGACCACGGGAGAGAGAAGATCTATGTCTAGCACATATGCCAATTTGCTCTACCACCTCATCTTCTCGACCAAGGACCGTCGGCCGTTGATTGTTGACGATTGTCAGCAGCGACTATACGCGTATATCGGTGGTACGATTCGGGCCCAGGGCGGTATTACTTTGGCTATTAATGGCACGGAAGACCACGTCCACGTGTTGGCGAGACTGAGACCGGACAGAGCCGTGTCAGACGTGATGCGTGATCTAAAGGCCAATGCCAGCGGCTGGATGCACGAGGTCTTCCCCGGATTGCATGAGTTTTCGTGGCAACGTGGTTATGGTGCCTTCAGCGTTAGCCAATCGAATGTGAACAAGGTGCAGGAATACATCGCGCGGCAAAAGGAGCACCATCAACAGAAATCTTTCCGCGATGAATTAATTGAATTTTTGCAGGCGAACGGGGTGGAATTCGACGAACGATATTGGTGATGGCTGTCGCCCGCATTCGCGGGCTTGGATTATGTTCACCGACAACCTGGGGGTTGCGCGTCGCTGCCGCTCCGCGCGGCCCCCCAGGCTTTAT
>DATEFT010000939.1:0-3155 GCA_035280505.1 Blastocatellia bacterium
CCCCGGCCATCCCCCGGCCACCCCCTTCCGGACCGGAAGTCTAAAACCAACAATCAGGTCTCAATTATGCCTTTGCGACTCAGCTTCAGGCGGTTGAGCGTCTTTCAACAGCCGCTGCTTTTTGTGGCCGCAGCCTTTATCGGTGGGATGCTGGTGGCCAGAGCGTGGGCCGTCTCTCTCGCCGCCTGGATGGCCATAGCCGCGTTCTGCTGGATGGCCGCCCTGGCCGGAATCCGGCTGAAGAGCTGGGGGGCGGTCGTCGTGGTTCTGTTATTGACCGGCTCTTTCGCCGCGGGCGGCGGTTTGTGGTTGCTCAATCGGGCCGGAGTCGGCGGAGACCGCGTGCGGCGGCTGGTTGAGCGCGGAGAGTTAAAGCTCGATGAGCCGGTTGAAGTGTGGGGACGGTTGAACCTCTCTCCGGAACTGGCGCCCGATCGGATCTATCTCAGCCTCGAAGTGGAGCGGATTGCGGTCTTCGGTCGAGAAGAACCAGCCGCCGGGTTGATTCAGCTCGTCGTGCCCTTCAACGATTATGAATCGCGAGTCGAATATGATCGGTTGGCGCTCGATTATGGCATGCGCGTGCGCCTGTGGTGCTATTTGAGCAATCGGCGAGGCTATCGGAATCCGGGCGCTCCGGATTTCGATGAGATCCTGGAAGATCACGGCTATGATGCCACGGGGTGGGTGAAGAGCCCGCTGCTCATCGAGCCTGTGGGCGCCGGCCGGCGAAGCCTGCTGCTCTCAACGCTCTATCGCCTCCGTGGCCGCGCGCTGACCGCCGTCTTGAGAGATCTCCGGCAACCCGCGGCGGGAATCCTGGCGGCCTCGCTCTTCGGCAATCGCTATTTTCTGGCGCGTGATACGGCGGAGAGGTTTCGCGCCGGCGGAACCTTTCATCTGCTGGTGATCTCCGGCCTGCATGTAGCCCTGATCGCCCTGGCGGCGCTCTGGATCGTGAAGCTTCTGGTTCGTTCGCGATGGATTCAGTTTGCGGCGGTCCTGGTTCTGGTCTGGGGATACACGCTGATGGTCGGGGCCGAGCCATCGATTACCCGCGCCGCCGTCATGCTCAGCCTGGCGCTGATCGGGCAGTCGATCTTTCGCGTCTCGCACGGCCCGAACCTGCTGGCCGCCTCGGCGCTGGCGTTGCTGGCCTGGCAACCGCGTGACCTCTTCAATCCGGCGTTCCAGCTCTCATTCTTGACGGTCTTGATGGTCGTCGTGATCATCGGGCCGCTCTACCTGCGATTCAAACGGATCGGTCAATGGCGCCCTTCGGCCCTGACTCCATATCCGCCCCGCGTCCCGTCTCCGATCAGGCGGGGCGCTGAAATCCTGTTCTGGAACGAAGCGGCATTCCGCCGGGAGATGAAGGAGTCTCGAATTCGCTACCGGTTGGACAAATCGCGCCTGGCTCGCCGGTTGGGCCGCTGGCGGGTGCAGGCGCCGCTGGCCTGGATCGTCTTGACGATCTTGACCACGACCGCGGTGCAGGTGGGGCTGCTGCCGTTGATGATCAGCCGGTTTCATCGCATCTCCATCATCTCGCCGATCACCAATGTGATCGAGAGCGCGCTGTTGTTCGCGCTGATGGTGGGCGGCGCGCTCTATCTGATGGTCCGCGCGGTTTTGGGCGAACTCGCCTCGAAACTGGCCCCGGCGGTCAACGCGCTGGGGCTCCTGACGGTGAAGTCCTGCGACTCGCTGCGGGCGTGGAGACATGCGAGTTGGAGAGTCCCGGATCTCGCCCCCTCGCTCGGATGGGCCTGGGTCTGCTATTGGGGAGCGGTCCTGGTCCTGATGATCCTGATCGACGAATGGAACCCTTTTCGCCGAGGCGATGAACCGGGCGCCGCCGGGCGACGGGCAATCGGCCGATGGATGGTGTTGATCGCCTCCTGCACGCTCGTGGTTCTGGGCGGGTTGTCGGCGGTTTCGCCCTTTCAGCATCGGTATGAGCGGGGGCGGTTGAGCATCACGTTTCTCGATGTCGGGCAGGGCGATGCGATGCTGATCGATTTCCCGCGGGGCGCCTCGCTGATGTTGGATGCCGGGGGCCATCCGTCTTTTAGCGCCCGCAGTGAGTCGGGCGAAGATGAGGAGCCCTTCGTCGAGGACCGCCTCGGGATTGCCGAAGCCGCCGTCATGCCTTTTCTCTGGAGTCGCGGAATCAGGCGGTTGGATTGGATTCTCGCCAGCCACGGCGATACCGATCACGTCGAGGGCTTCGGCGGAATCGTCGAGAGCTTCGAGATCGGCGGCGCCCTGAAAGGCCCTGGGGCGGCCTCGCCGAATCTCTTCGAGCGGACGATTGCCGGCTCGCGCCTGCCGGTTCGAGTTCTCACCCGCGGAGACGCTTTCGAGATCGACGGCGCGAGAGTCGAGGTTCTGGCTCCGTTCCCCGAAGCGCGGGGATTTAAGAGATCGTCCAACAACGACTCGGTCGTTTTGAAGATCACCTTCGGCGAGCGCCGGTTTCTATTGACGGGCGACATCGAGAAAGAGACCGAGGGCCTGCTGATGGCGGCCGGCACCGACCTGCGCGCGGACGTTCTGAAGGTCGCGCATCATGGGTCGAGAACCTCTTCGACCGCCGAATTTATGAAGAGGGTCCAGCCTTCCCACGTTGTGATCTCGGTTGCGAATCCCAGTCCTTACCGGCATCCGCATCCGGAAGTGATCGAGCGCCTGCGCCAGTGGACCCGGGAGATCTGGAAGACCAGCGATTGCGGAGCGATTACGATTTCGACCGACGGTCGTGAGCTGAGGACCGAGACTTTCGTCAAATGCCGATGAGGTGCGCAATATTTCGATAACGCCGGGGGCTCATCCCGCGCACCACGATGATCTCCTGCGGGCGTTTGAAGCGGCCGTGTCGGCGGCGGTGCTCGACCACTCGAGCGGCGATGGCCGGACCGATCCCCGGCAATTGCGCCAACTCTTCGACCGTGGCGGTGTTGAGGTTGAGGCGCTCTGCGTTGGGCTGCCGGCTTGTGACCTGCCATTCGGCCGAGCCGTGAGAGGAGGCGAGCAGGAAGAGGAGCCCGGCGAAAATGAACGAGGATCGCGACACTATTCGCGATCCTCGTTCGGTTTCGGACGTTTCTGCGCGCATGGCCGGCCAGAGTCGATTCGGGTCAGGAGAGGCGCAA
>DATEFT010000940.1:0-2686 GCA_035280505.1 Blastocatellia bacterium
TGGGTCCTTCGGCGCTCAGGTCTGCCCACAAAAAACGGTGCAGTCAGGAAAACGGAAGACTGTCTTCTTAAGGAGAATCTATGGCCGCAGGCAGAGTTGATCCGTATCGTGGCTTCAATTTTCTGGTCGAGATCGACGGCATTACCCAGGCGGGTTTTCAGGAGGTGAGCGGGCTTGACGCGAGCACCGATCCGGTGGACTACCGGGAGGGCGCCGATCCGAATCACGTGCGCAAGCTGACCGGGCTCAATAAGTACTCGGCGATCACGCTCAAACGCGGCATTACCGACAGCGATGAGTTGTGGAAATGGCGGCAGACGGTGATCGACGGCAAGACCGAGCGCAAAAACGGCTCGATCGTGCTTCTGGACGAGGCGGGCGCCGAGAAGATTCGCTGGAATTTTTCCAGCGCCTGGCCTTCGAAATGGACCGGACCGGCCTTCAACGCGACCAGCACCGCCGTCGCGGTCGAGACGCTGGAGATCACTCACGAAGAGGTGAAGAGAGCCTAGCCCCGGATCGTCGATATGCTGCAAACCGAATTTGTTTTCACGCTGCCGCTGGGCTACGTCGATGCCGACGGCAATCTCCATCGCGAGGGGGTCATGCGATTGGCGACCGCCTTCGATGAGATTGCGCCGCTCAAAGACCCTCGCGTCCACAACAATCCGGCCTATCTGCTGATCATCCTGTTGTCGCGGGTGGTGACGAAACTCGGCACGCTGGATTCGCTCAACCCGAAAGTGATCGAGGGGCTGTTCGCCGCCGACCTGGCCTATTTGCAGGACCTCTATCGGCGAATCAATGAACATGGCCATAACCTCGTGCGTACCCAGTGCCCGCACTGCCAGCAACCGTTCGAATTGGAGTTGAACGGCGTGGGGGGAGCTGGCGCTACCCCTTAGAGCGGCTCTATGAGGAGGTAGCGTACATTGCCTATCACTTCCACTGGCCGCACGAGCAGATTCTGTCGCTCGAACATCGCGAGCGACAGCGCTGGGTGGCCGAGATCGCCAAGATCAACCAGCGTTTCAACGAGCAGACGAAAGGATAAATTTTATGCCTCCTCCAGGACTCAACACCGTGGTCGGTCTGGTCCCCAAGATGCTGGGAGTCCGGGCCGATCCGTATCAGGTCTTCAACTTCCTGATCGAGATCGAGGGCATCTTCTCGGGCGGCTTCTCGGAATGCAGCGGCCTGCAGGTCGAGACCGAGTACATGGATTACCGCGAAGGCGGGCAGAACGACTTCGTTCACCGATTCGCCGGGCCGACCAAGTACCCGCCGCTGGTGCTCAAGCACGGACTGACGCAGATCGACGGCCTCTGGGTGTGGCACCAGGAGATCGTCAAGGGAAATATCACGCGGCAGAACGGGACGATCTACCTGCTCGATAAACAGGGCATTCCGGTCATCTGGTGGGATTTCAAGGAGGCCTTCCCGGTCCGGTGGACCGGACCCGAACTGCGCGCCGGCTCCAATGAAGTCGCCTTCGAGAGCGTCGAACTCGCTCATCGCGGCCTGAGCCGCCCCGGCCTAAGCAGCCTGGTGGCGGGGATCGGAGCCCAGTTGGCCGGCTCGATCGGCTTTTGACCCGGGTCGAGGTTGAAGAGGCTGAAATGGATAAAGCTCCCGAACAACCTGAAGCTCCGCAGTCGGCTTTGGCTGAACGGCTGATGCGCCGCCGGACCGAGCCGATCGGAGTGGTTGACGTGCGTCAACCGCAGATGCTCTACACGCGCACCGCCGGCTGGGTCGCCCAACGGTTTGGGCTCCTTGATCGTTGGCGGGAGCGTTACGGCGCCGACGAGCAATCGTGGCAGAGGGGCGACGAACTGGTCTTCGCCTCGCCGGCCTTGCCGTCGAGCGATCTCGCCGAGGCCGCTCCCCGCGAGCCGGCCGTTCGCCGCTCCGCCATCCCGCCTTCATCGGGGATCGCTCCGAGTCCGGGCGTTGCCTCCGCGCCGCTGTTGCGGGTCAGCCGCCGCCGTTCGAACCGGACCGTCGTGGCCCGCACGGCGGAGCCGTCAGGCGGCATCGCGGATGCGAGCGGGGCGGACGGCGGCGTTGAGAGCGTCCAGCGGGTTCGAACCGCCGAATCGGCCGGGCCGGAAGAGACCGCGCATTCGACGGCGCCGATGGTCTTTCGGCAGCGGGATGAAGGGCGAATCGAATCCTCTCCGGAACCTTCGACCGGCGAACCATCGAGCCTCTTCGCGCCCACGCGGGCAGCCGAGAACTTCGTTTCAACCGGTGCCGCGCCGCCGACCGGCCGCCTTCTCGATCGGCGGATGGCCGACCCGGGACCGGCCGCCTCGGCCCCGGCCGCAATCTCCGCGACGCCCCCGGTCCTGGCCAGAAGCCGTGAACTCGACTGGCCCGGGGCTCCTTCGGCTGAGGCGCGAGTTTGGCGGACGGGCCCTCGCTCCGGCTTGCAGGCCGCGCCGGCCGGTTCGATGGCTCCGGCGGCCCGCCTCGAGTTGCGCCGAGAGAGCGAGACTGCGGCATCTCAGGTCGGAGGGCAGGTCGAATCCACAGGGCCTTCGGCCGTCTCGGCCGAGGCTCCGTTGCCGCTGGCCCCCGCGCTGCCGGTCGTCCAACGGCGGTTCGAAGTCGAAGGGATCGAAACTGGAGCTGCCGCGCCGCGGACCTCGCCCACGGCGAGCGCGATCGAGAGTCCACGGAT
>DATEFT010000941.1:0-2412 GCA_035280505.1 Blastocatellia bacterium
CCGCCCGGCCGTGTGCAGGCGGCCGTGATAGGTATAACGCACGCCGTAATTGACGTTCAGCCGCGGCGTGAGCTGCCAGTTGTCCTGCGCCCAGGCCTCGTACGAGTTGACGTAGTAGTCACGCTGCGGGTCTCCGGTCGCAATCGTGGCGGTGTTGGGCTTGATGAAACCGGAGAGGAAGTCGGCCAGCGACTTCTGCTGGGGCGTGAGTGTGCCGTCGTTGGCCCAGTCCCCGACGCTGCCGTCGAAGGCGAAGGCGCCGCGCGCATCGCGGTAGTAGAAAACGTCGAGCCGGGCCCGCCGGAACTCTCCGCCCAGCTTCAAGGCGTGGCTGCCGAAGTTGTACGAGAGGTTGTCGGTCAGGTGGCCGGTCGTATCGATGCGCCCCAATCGCGGCGTGATCCCGACCCCGCCGTAATTGAATCCCGCGATCGTGATGTTGGGCGCGCCGAAATTGGAAGGATTGGTAACGCCGGTATTGAATCCCCACGAAGGCGGATTGGCGCTGTGATCGGAATCGTCGAAGCTCTGTTTGAAGTAGTTGACGCCGGCCAGCACCTGATTGACCAGGCGCGGCGTGAAGGTGGCGGTCCAGGTCACGGCGAAGTTGTGCTGACGGCTCGGCACGACCTGATAGTACTCCCGGTAGACCGATCCGTTATCGAGCGTCCCGTTGTTGGTGATCTGCGTCGCCTCGCCGGTCCCCATGAAGGCGCGCCCCGAGAGCGTGTGCTTCGCGTTGAGGGTATAGTCGAGTTTGATCACCCCGTTGTTGTTCTCGCCGGTGTTGTCGTCGTTCGAGGAGAAGTTCGAGACGATGGCCGGCGCCGACCGGCCGCGCGCGGGCCAGAGATTCCGATAGGTCTCGAGCATGACCGGGTTGACGTTCAGGGTGTATCCCGCCTGGGCGATGGCCGTCTGCACCGAAGCGATCCAGGCATCCGAGGGCACCGTCGCCGAGACGCGGTTGCCGATCACGTACTTCTGCCGCTCGTAGTTGGTGAAGAAGAAGAACCGGTTCTTGATGATCGGTCCGCCGACCGAGAACCCGAGCTGATCGTTGCGCAGTTTGTTGCCCGCGACGAACGGCGAGGTGGCGGCGAAAGCCTCGTTCCGATTGAAGTAGTAGGCCGAGCCGTGGAGCTGGTTGGTTCCGGACTTGAGCGCGACATTGACCATCGATCCGGGGTTGCGACCGAAATCGCCGCCGCCGGCCGACTGCTGGTTGAACTGATCGATCGACTCGATCGGCAGCAGCACGCCCGCGATCCCGGAGATGCTCCCCTGATTGACCGCCTCCGAGTTCTGCCAGAAGTCGTTATTGTCCGTGCCGTCGATCTGCCAGTTGTTCTGATTGGCGCGATTGCCGTTCATCGAATTGCTCTGGTTGTATCCGGGCGTCAGGTAGAGCAAGGTGCGGAAATCGCGGCCGTTGAGCGGAATCTCCTGGACCGCGCGCTGATTGACCACGGCGTTGAGAGTCGAGGAGGTCGTCTCCAGCGTGGCGGCCGCGGCCTGCACCTCGACCGTCTCCTTGGTCTGGGTCACTCCGAGGGCGACCGGCAGATTGGTCACCCGGCCGACGGCCACCTCGACCCGATCGACCTTTTGACTCTGGAATCCCTGCCGGCTGACGGTCAGGGTGTAGAAGCCGACCGGCAACTCGGCGAAGGTGAAGTCTCCGGAAGAGGTGGTCTCCTGGGTGCGGGTCAGCCCGGTCGACTGATTGACGATCTGGACGCTGGCGCCGGCAATGACGGCGCCGGCATTGTCGGTAACGCTGCCCGAGATTCCGCCGCGGAAGGTTTGGGACCAGGCCGTCACCGTCAACAAAGCCATGACTGCCGAAGTTGAGAGGATCTGTCGCGCGCGCCACATCATGTCCTGTTCTCCTTTTGAGTTAGACCTCGCCGCCGGTCAAAATCCGGCCTGTTGCAGAGTGATCGCAGACAGACCTCCCACAGGCTCGATCCCCCGCTTCCTCCGGCATCGATGATGACGGCAAAGCCCCGCTCCTGAAGCCCCTGCACCCTGTCACTAACTGAAGTATGAAATACAACCCTGATTTAAAGGCGAGTTGATGGGACAATTCCCATCATGGTTACGGACTGTAGCACGAATGATTTGGTCTAACAAGCGCGGGTACTTCGATGGTACGCCTTGTTACACGCGCGATGAGCCATGGCTAAGGGACACAGCTCATCGATTCTTAAAGAGCCGCCACGGACTGCCGCCGGTAATGCTGGACGACATTGGCATGCATTCTGGCGAAGATCCGGTGTTCTCCACCGAACCTCACCGCGTCCGGCAGGTAGGGCGTTGCGTCGTCGACGCTGGCGGCACCTTGCTTGAGGCTGTCAGCGATGGCCTGCCGATAGAGATTCTCGCCGAGCGCGGCCGCTAACTGCACCA
>DATEFT010000942.1:0-23595 GCA_035280505.1 Blastocatellia bacterium
CGTCGCCAACGATCAGAACATGCGCGACAGCTACGTGCAGCAGTGGAATCTGAACCTGCAGAAGAAGATCGTCGGCAACATCGTGGTCGATGTCGGATACGTCGGATCGAAGGGGACCAAGCTGATCGTGACGCTGCCCGCAAACCAACCGATCCAGTTGGTCGATCCCAGCCGGCCGGGAACCCCTTCGCTCAACAGTCGCCGGCCCAATCCGGCCTATGCCCGTTCGATGAGCATGGACAAGTCGATCGGCAATTCGATCTACCATGCCCTGCAGGTCAAGGCTGAACGGCGGATGGCGACGGGTCTGACCTTTCTGACGGCCTACACCTGGTCGAAGGCCATCAGCGGTCCCGCGGATATCGGCGGACAGGTGGGCGGAGGAACCTTCATCGGAGCCATCCAGGATATCTACAACCTGGACGCCGAGCGCAGCATCTCCGGATTCGATCTGACGCAGCGCTTCGTGCAGACCGTCATCTACGACGTGCCGTTCTTCCGACGGACCAGAGGGCTCTCGCGGCTGCTGCTCGACGGGTGGCAGGTCTCGACGATCACGACCCTCCAGAGCGGTTTTCCGGCGGCCATCACCGACTCCGGCGATACGACCGGCACGGGCAAGAATTCCCGCCCCGACCTGGTCGCGGGAGAGGAGGCCAATCTCTCCGGCGATAATCGCACCTGGCAACGATGGTTCAACACCGCGGCGTTCGCGCACGCTCCCAATGGGCGTTTCGGGAATTCACCCCGCACCGGCGCCATCCGTCTGCCGGGAATCATCAACTCGGACTTCTCCGTCAACAAACGCTTCAGCCTCGGGGAAGCCCGCTCGCTGGAGTTCCGGACGGAGATTTTCAACCTCTTCAACCATTTCAATCCCGATCCGGGAACGGTCGATCTCAACCGGAACTCCAGGACCTTTGGAATGGTCGGCGGCGGAACCAGAGGGATCACGACCAGGATCATTCAATTGGGCGCCAAGCTCAGTTTCTGACCTCCTGACAAACTAAACCGCGAAACACGCGGAGCACGCGAAAAAAGGCCGATTTCGCGTGCTCCGCGTGTTTCGCGGTTCGATTTTTGTGACCGAAGAATTTAACGCTCAGCAACCACGCGCACCGGAGCCAAAATCCCGGAAGGCAACGGTTTGAGACCATCCATATCCTGCATCCGGAACCGCAATCCGTAACGCTCGACCAGCGCCTTGTAGTCCGGGAGCCGCCCGGCTTCGGCCAGTTGATTGATCGCGGTGTTGTAGACCTCGATCTTGATCTCGTTGGTTCCGTCACGCAGCAGGTCGGTAATCTCGACTCGGTACGGCGGAGCCCAGATCGAGCCCGCGCGGCGATCGTTGACCCAGATCGTCGCGGCCTCGCCGATCGGCGGCGCGACCAGCGCGGCAAAGCTGTTGGCGGCCCAGGGCCGGCCGCCCGGCCGCGGCTCACGCTCGGCCGGTTTCGCTTCGCCGAAATCGAGATAGACTCGCGTGCCGGACCCGCGGAATTCCGCCGGCAACTCCACCTTTCGGCGATAGGCCGCCGCGCCCGAGAAGTAGCTGGTCGCGGGATCTTGCGCCCAGGAATGGGGCAGTTCGACCGTCTTCCCCGCTCCCTGGCCGCCTAAACTCACGCTCCAACCGGAACGCAACTCTTCCGTCGCCACCACGGACCCGGTCCTGGCCGGAGGCGCCGTGCCGGCCTCCTTGCTGAAGACGATGATGCGCGAGCCGTAAGGATCGAAACTGAGCGCGATCTCGCCGTCCCGAACCTCCAATCGCTCGGACTTGCCGCTGAACGGATCCCACGATTCGGCCTGCGGCCACTGAGTGCGGAACCGCGCATTCACACGGCGCGGCGTATTGCCCGTGTTCGCCAGAAAGTAGATCTCGCTGTCCGGCGTCCGGCGATGAATGAACCCGATCTCGGGCGCGGGCTGGCTCAGCTTGACGTCCGGAACCTGCGCCGAGGCGAGGCGCCGCGTCAGCCCGCTCTCCTCGACCAGTTCCAGAGACGGCCCTGACTGTTCCGGTTTGCGCCGCACCGCAAGCACGGTCCCGCCCTTCCCGGCATATTCGGCCAGCCAGCGATTCGTCGCTTCGGGCATCGACCGCACTCCCGGCAGGATGATCGCCTTGTAGCGACTCCCCGCTGCGGCCAGGGTGCCGTCGTCGATCAGGTCGAAACTGAGTCCCGCATCCAGAATGGCCGGGATGATGTTCGGGCCGATCAGGTCCCCCGACTTGCGAAAGAGGTTGAGAGTGTTCGGGGTCCCCGGTCTGAACGAGGACCAGACATCCTCGGTCGGCAGATAGAGCGCGACATCGGCCACCGGCTCGCCCTCTCGCAACAAATAGCTGACCCGCTGCAAATATCCGGCCAGGTCCGGCATCACCGGCCACCACGGGTTCCGGTCGTTATAGACGCCGGCCGCGTAAAAGCTCCAGCCGGGCGTGCCCGCCTGCGGCGGCGAGTAGGGCCACCCGTGCCCGATCAGTTGGTTGATGCCCATCAGGAAATGGAGATCGGCCTCGGCCTTGATGTCGAGCGGCGTCGCGCGAAAAGCCGGCGAGTGCAGCCAGGTCCAGGTCTCCGATGAGATCACCTTCTTACCGTAGATGTGCCCCGCCGAAGAGGCCCAGCGGGTCGAAGTCAGACTGCGCCACTGCCAGCCCTCGCCTTCGAGGAGGTCCGCGTGACGCGAGCTGGCCAGCGTGGCCGGAGGGATCCCGTAGTTCTGAATCCTGAAGAGCACCTTGTTCTTCTTCGTCCATTCGCGCATCGGGCCCAGAAAACGCTCCTCGTAGAGTTCCGAGAGCGTCCGCCCGAAGTCGCGGCGCACGTTCTCCGAGCGCTCCCCCGCGTTGTACTCCAGCAGCGGCAGGAGCGGCCGCAGCTCATATCCGCGACGTTTGCGAAACTCCTGGAGCAGGTCGGCGGTCCAATCGGCTTCATAGACCTCCAGGCTGTCGCAGAAGATCGCATGGATGGTGCCCGGCCCGGCCGCCGCCATCAGCTTATCGCCCGCCTCTCGAAGAAAGGTCTCGATCGGTTTACGGCTGTAATGGTCGAGCACGAAGCCCTCGGCGCCGTAGGCCGCGCGTTTGACCGCCTGGCGCGTGTGGCTGGAGAAGTAGAAGACCACCGTTCGCGGGCCGTTGCCCGGAGGCAGCGCGATCGCGCCCTTCCCGTCCAGGCTCAGTTCGCGGAAAGTGGAGGTGTCGATCTCCGAGGGGATGCCGAGAGCCACGAACGCGGCGATCAACTGTTCGCCCTCGTAGGGCGCCGGCCGCGCCACCGTCACGGCATTGGGCATGATGGCGATGGGCTCGGATCGCAAGCGTCCGGAGGCCAGATCCAGCGAGATGAAGGGGCCGCCGTAAGGCCAGCCGCTCCCCAAGGTGAGGTCCATCCGCAACCCCAACTCCCGCGCCTTGCGGGCCGTGAATCCGATCGACTCCAGAAACTCCGGCGAGAGATACTTGAAGTTCTTGAAATTATGCGCCGGATCGTCGAGCGACAACGGATAGACCGGCTGGACCTCGAACCCGCCGATCCCGCCCTCTTTCATGCGCCGCATCTCGAGCTCGAGCTGCTCGCGCGCCACCGACG
Organism: Blastocatellia bacterium; assembly: GCA_035280505.1. GTDB lineage: Bacteria > Acidobacteriota > Blastocatellia > RBC074 > RBC074 > JAKEHZ01. Next base: position 3,609 of record DATEFT010000942.1, read on the forward strand.
GCCCAAACCACCACCACCGCATCATGACTTTGGCGTCATCGGGCGGCCGCTGAAAATTCGACCGCACCTGATCTATCGTCTGCGCCTGCACGCCCACGGCCAGCAAGAGAAGTAAGGCTAATTGTTTGAGCATCATATCTAGACTTAGATTGTCGTGTATCCGCCATCGACCATAAGGTGTGTGCCGGTGATGAAAGAAGCTTCATCGGAGACCAAAAAGAGGATGGCGTAGGCAACTTCGCGCGGCTCTCCCACCCGGTTGAGCAGGCTCTTCTTTCCCTCTTCAGCCACGAAATCTTCGAGCGTGATTCCCACGCGTTCCATATGATTGCGCGAAGCCTGCGTCAGAATCGTGCCGGGGCAGACACAATTGACGCGAATCTTGAACGGCGCCAGGTCCAGCGCCAGATTGCGAGTCATCTGCAGCAAGGCGGCCTTGGTCGCGCTATAGGTGACGAACTGGGGCTGGGCGACGAAACTCGAGATCGAGCCCAGATTGACGATGGCGCCGCCTCCGGACTGTTTCATCTTCTCGACCGCATAGCGGCTGACCAGCGCCGTCCCCACGACATTGACGCCGAGCGAGCGGGTCCAGTCTTCCAGGCTCGCTTCCAGTCCCTTGAGGACGAAGGCGGCCGCGTTGTTGACCAACACGTCGAGCCGGCCGAAAGCGCCGACGGCCGCCTCGCAGACGCGCTGCGCATCCCGCTCGCTGGAGATATCGGTCGCCACCGACAGGGCCTCCCCGCCCCGGGCTTTGATCTGCGCCGCGGTCTCCTCTCCCGCGCGTGAATCCAGATCGGCCACAATCACCTTGGCGCCCTCTTCGGCGAACAGGATCGCGGTCGCTTGACCAATTCCGGCTCCGCTTCCGGTCACAATCGCTACTTTGTCTCTAAGTCGCATAATTTTAGTAGGTTCCGTATTTTGGACCGTTATTTTTCGGGAAACAGCAGTTTCAACATATCGTCTCTCCAGGCCGCCACCGACTCCTTCATCAGTTGGCGGATCCCGGCGGCATCCATTCTGGAGAAGGCCTCCACGATCTGCAGATGCACCTCCGCGCTCTCCAGATACGACTCGCGCTGACGAGTCGTCTTCATCAGGAAGAAGGCGAAGAGCGGCGGTACCACTCTTTCCAGGGCATTGACCAGATAGGTGTTGCCCGACAAGGCCCAGAGCTTGCGGTGAAAAGCGAGGTCGTTCTCGTAGAACCGATCCAGATCCAACTGCTGCGCGGCCCGCTGCATCTTACTCACCAGCTCCCGGAACTCCTCCAGATCGACCGGGGTGAGATGCGGGGTCGCCCATTCGACGGCCAGCGCTTCGAGTTCCACTCGAAGCCGGAAGATCTGTTCGATATCCTCGGGACTCAGTTTCGTGACCGTGGTCCCTTTATAGGGCGTCTTCTGAACATACCCCTGATACTCCAGGTCGATCAGGGCCTCTCGCACCAGCGGAATCCCCGCCCCCAACTGCTGCGCGATCTTGCTCTCGACGATCGCCTCGCCGGGTTGAATCGCCCCGGAGAGCACCGCATCCCTGATCGCAATCACTACTTGATCTTTCTTGGAGATGGGTTGGATCAGTCCTAACACTTTGTTGCTCATCTTTTGGCCTCCATTCCAGCAAATCCCTGTCGTCTCGATGAAGATCCGATCAGAACGCGCTCGACCTCTGCGGTTCACACTCCGGGGCTCACCGGCCTCCGGCCAGTCTCCTCCAAGCCCCGACGGGACGGTCTCCGATCTCATCGAGCATCAGGCGCAGTTCAGCCACAGGTTAAACGCCGCCATAAATCGTCTTCTCAAGTATGATGGTCGTATAACCAAAGCTCTCTTTCTACTTCTGACACATATTCGCTGCTCTGGTATTGGATGCTGTGTTTTGCAGCATACTACAATGTTTCAATGATTTCCAGATCATATGATGATCAGAGCCGAGACGCTCCCTCTCGATGGCGGGTGGAGAGAATGAGCGACAGGATGCGAAAGATCCACAGTAGCATGAGGAAGGCTCTTCGTTAATCTTAGCGGATCGAATGTTCGGCGACAGGTAGGAAATATACTAAGACCTTTTCGATCGGCGATCGATAGGATCCGGGCGTGTAAGCGAGCGACAGGTTCTCCGGTCTTCCATCGGAGGCACGTCACATCCATGCAGTTCGATTTCAACGGCTGTCGCTCGCTCACACGGGTTTGAAACTTGGGGCCTGGGGGCACGTCAAACCCTTTCCGTGTTAGGTGACCAAAGATTTGATCATCTCTTCCTGCTCTTCCCGATAGTCCAGCTCTTCGAACTCGATGTTGTATCGGATCGCATTGATCAGCTTCTCCGATTCCTTATTCAATAACTCCAGTTCCCGTTCGATATCGACCTTCAATTTCGCGTATTTCTTCTTGAGGGCCGTCTTTTCGCGTTCCAGTTCATTGATGCGAGCCTGGACGAATGCCAGATCCAGCGCATATTCGTTTCGGTCACCGTGCGACAATAATCTACCGACGGGTCGTAGTCGTTTCATTTTTCTCCTCTGTGACAGGCTAACAGATTAATAACTCAGTCCCACGAAATGAGATTGAATTGAAGGCGATTGGCCAAAAGTCCAGGGTAGACGAGTTGGAGACCGGGCACCAAATACCGCTCGGCGGTCTGCGTCTGCGCGCTTAACCAGAGTAAAGTCTCGAACTCAATAAATGAGTGCCCGCCGGCGCGCCTCGACCACCTGGCGCGCGCGTCTGGTAGATCCTCCGACTCTTTCGCTCGAATCAGCGAACTCCCCCTACTACCCGGATGCTTACGAGAAGTAATGGTCCGAATCAGCCTGGTCTTGTCTGTTTCAACTTGGTTTTGGTTTTATCGAAGTCTCGGCCAACCGGTCTTTTGACCGTTCTTGCCCGCAGCCGAGTTCTTTGACCACTAATGTGCAACGTATCTTTTCTTACCTAGTAGCATGAACTCAACTCTCGTGCCGCAGCCCCTGACCTTGCTGTACATGTTCTTACCACTTTACCATCTTTCGGGCGGTTTTTCTAACTGCAAGCATTACAATGATGTAATGCGTTTCAAGGTGAGATTCCGTGCTTAAGAAAGTGATTCCGACGATCGATCCCGGTTTCCGGGCCGTTCCCGTAAACCTCCTGAATACAGTGATTCTTCGATCATCCGCGTTTCTTTCAAAACGTCGTTGCAGGAGTGAGGAGTGAAAAATTTACCGAGTAATCTCTGAGATGGCGCGCAGGATGTGTAAGTTTTACCCAGCATTCTTTCAGTTATTCCTTATCAATGGAACATTATTCCTGATTCGGAGGGGGGGAAATCCCCCGCCCGAGGCTGAACCACTACATATAGTGCTGCGCCAATTCGTGCATGGATCTGGGCTCCCTTTTTGTTACAGGAGCGGCAGATCATACTCCGACAGACCGCCGGCCACCGGTTTCACCGGCGTCGCCGCCGGCACCGACGGCGGTTGAATGAGCTGATCCGGGGGCGGGCTCAGCTTGCCGGTCAGGCTGGCGACCACCGTCAGCAGTTCAATCGACTCCACCGGTTTGGCGATGTGCATCTGAAAGCCGCCCGCCAGCGAGCGGAGACGATCCTCCACACGAGCCTGAGCGGTCAGGGCGATGGCCGGGATACGGCGGCCATCTTTGGTTTCGAGCGCGCGCAGTTTGTGGAGCAGCGGATAACCGTCAGAACCGACGATCTCCAGATCCGAGATCAAGAGATCGGGCTGCCAACCTTTGCGGCGCGCAAAGATGGAGACCGCCTCGTCGGCCGACCCCGCCGTCTCGACCTCCGCCCCGTGCTGGGCGAGGATGGTGCGGATCAATTCGCGCGAATCCGGATCGCCGTCGACCATCAACACCTGCAGTCCATCGAATTGGGTGGGACGATCCAGAGTGGCGTCGATCTCGCCGGTGGTCGGATGCGGCCGTCCGTCGCCCACCGCCGCCGTATTGGACATAATCAACGGCAGCCTGACCACAAAGGTGGCGCCCCGGCCGGCGCCGGCGCTCTCAGCCCGCACGCTGCCGCCGTGCATCTCGGTCAGATGGCGCACGATGGCCAGGCCCAATCCCAATCCGCCCTGCCGGCGAGTGCTCGAGCTATTGGACTGACGGAACCGGTCGAAGACAAACGGGAGAAACTCCGGGTTGATTCCGACCCCGGTGTCGCTGATGATGATTTCGATGTTCGTATGAATCCGCTCCAACCGGACCTGCACTCTCCCGCCTTTGGGCGTGAACTTGACCGCATTGGAGAGCAGGTTCCAGACGACCTGCTGGAGCCGGTCGGGATCGCACGAGATCGGCCCGGCGTTGAAATCGAGGACCGTCTCGAGCCTGATCGCTTTGGCTTCGGCCCCCGGCAGCATGCTCTCGACCACGGATTCGATCACGCGGGCCGGCTTGATGGGGACCACGTTCAGACGCTGCTTGCCGGTGATGATCCGCGAGACATCGAGCAGATCGTTGATGATGCGGTTCTGGACCTGAGCGCTGCGCTCGACGGTCTCCAGGGCCCGCAACGACTCTTCGGGACTGAGCCGGTTCTTGCGCAGCAGCTTCACCCAGCCCAGGATGGCGTTGAGCGGCGCCCGCAGTTCGTGTGAGACGGTGGTTAGAAATTCGTCCTTCAACCGGCTGGCATCTTCGGCCAGTTCGCGAGCCGCCTGCTCACGCATCAGCAACTGATCGCGCTCCTCCTCGATCTGTTTGTTGGCCGTGATGTCGCGCGAGATCGAGATCAACCGGGCGGGTCCGCCCTCTCGATTCGGCGCCGGCGAGATCATGACATCCCACCATCTCGGCTTTCCCCTCAGCGTTCGACAGTACTTGACGAAATGCCCGGAGCTCCCGGCCTTCGCGATTTCGACCGCTTCGCCGGCCGCCTCGCGGGCCTCCTCATCCCAGAGTTCGATCCAGGGTCTCCCGAGATGAGGCGCCGGATCGTCGATCTCGAGCTGTTTCAGCCCCTGGGCGTTGATGGAGATCAACCGCCCGTCCTGATCGAGCACCTGAATGCCGTCGGCGGTGCATTCGAGCAGGCGGAGATCGAACTCTTCACTCTCGCCGCGGGCGTCCTCGGCGACCCGGTAATCGGTGAGATCTCTGGTGAAGCAGCGGGCATAGACGGGCTCTTCGTCATCGCCCATGGGATCCGAACTGATCAGGACATGCTTGATCGAACCGTCCTTCGCCAGCAATCGGGCCTCGTAATTGTCGAGCTTCTCGCCGCTCCAGAGCCGATTCAAGAGGTCTTCGAGCACCTCCTGGTCGACATGCAGTTCCGAGATCTGGCGGCCGACATACTCTTCGCCGGTGTAACCGAGCATCTCGAGTTCGGCCCGGTTGGCCCACAGAATCTGCCCGTCCGGGCTCACCTTGTGCACGCCGATCGGAATATTCTCGTAGAGGTCCTCCGGGGCTCCTTCATAAAAATACTTTAGATACTCCTCGGTACAGGCCAGCTCTTCTTCCAACCGCTCGCGTTCCTGAATCTCCCCCCACAGGTCTTTGTTGGCGCGGATCGTCTCGGTGGCCTGCTCCCGGAGCTGCCGATCCAGGCCGACGACCGTCTTCCGCAACTCCTCTTCGGACTCCAGGTATTTGTGATCCAGCTCGCGGAGCGAGGTCGCGTTGACCCAGATCACGACCAGGATCAACAGAATGCTCAGGATGATGAACAGGAGCATCCCCTTCCTCGCATCGTAGTATCCGGCCTGTTGACCCAACAGACAGAGCCATCCCAGAACGCACGGGACCACCACGGCCGCCAACAACAAGCGCCGGCTGAGATATCCGCCCCGGCTTTCGCTCGTCAGGACCTCCAGGGCCCCCGACTCCGGATTCGCGAAGATGATGCCGATCGAGAGCACCACAAAACAGAAGGCTTCGTGCAGCGCCATCTTCGACCAGAGGTCGAGCCCGAAATAGACTTCGGTTCGAAAAGCGTAATTGATCAGCGGCAGCAGCGCGACCAGCAGGGCGATGATGGAGAGCAGCGGCGTCAGTCTTCCGATCCGCGGGATCTTCACATCCAGGAGCAGCAGGGCGATCCCGCTGAGCAGGAAATCGAAGGCGACATTGGCCGGCAACTGGCCGACGAAACCGCCATTCTCCGGATTGCCTCCGCCCACGACCGTCGAGGGGTCGAGCCCCACAATCAGGGCGGAGAAATAATCGGTGAATCCCACGAGCGCGATGATGCTCACCACGAGCGCGCTGCCTTTGGCCAACAGCCGCGGCAGCAGCGAGGCGAGAATCGGCTGGCCCCAGATCTCCAGCTTGGCTTGTGATTCGAGGGCCGGCGCACAGAACAGACAGAGCGAGAGGCCGCTCAGAATAAAGCAGAAGGCCGTGGCCGGCATCATCTTGGGCCATCCCGGGACGATGCTTTTGAGGACGCTAATATCGACTTCCCAGGCCGCCAACACATAACAGGCGATTGCAATCACTATCACGCCCGCCGCCAGGGAGAGTAGACTCAGCATCGATGTCAGGCGAGATCGAGCTTGAACCATCATATTTCTGTAACGATTTTCCGAGAGATCTATTTCATAGTCCGAACTGGCTCAGCAACCCCACTCGCGCCACTACCATCACCGCTGAAAAGTATCTGTAGGATATAAGGCAAATGAATTGGCTTCAGTCTGGTCAATCTACCGCGATGATTGACGTCCGTTGCAGTAAGCACAGATTTTCGGTTGCTTTACTAATATGCGACACGACATATGATAGTAAGCATCTGCTATAGGTTGCTTCACCAACATCTTAAAGGCCGCACTAAAGTCCGCTGACTTTCGCTCCGGCACTGTTGGTTTAGTAATGTGCGATTATTGCAAGGTCCGGGCCATTATAGTTGAATCCGGAAAAACATTCACCGAAAAATCATGTGTAACTTCTCAGTTTAATCTGGCCGGGCCGATGGATGGCTGAATCACTAATGAACCAAATGAATTGAAGAGACGATTCCTATTAGATGGTTCGCCGCCGGCGCCCGGAATCCGGGCTTTCACTCTAATGAACTCCGGCTTCCCTAATCTCGATCCGAGGTTTCTCCCTGTTATGAATCACATCAGATCAGGCCGCCCGGAGACTCATCGGCAGACAGTCGTACTTACACTGTACGAACCGGACAATTAACTTAACCGGAAATAAAGAACGCGAATCCTCCGGCGGCCGGTGATTCGCGTTCTCGTCGGTTCGGTTCGGAGTGCTACGGGCGGCGACGGACGGACGTCAGTCGAGCCGGATAGGCCCCGAAGTTTTCAATCTCGATGGTCTTGCTCTCTCTGAATCGAATCTTGGCCAGCGGGATCATGGTGCCTTCGCCCTTCCCCTTTTGATCGTCGACGAACAATTCGATGTAGGAGAACGGATAGTCGAGCGACCTGGTCCCGTATCGAGCCTCGAAGAATTCGACCCAGCGGTCGAAGAGGATCGTGATCTTGCGTTCACCCTCCTCGGTCTGGGAGGCGAAGATGACGTTGACATCACGTCCCACCCCGCTTCCGATCTGGATGCGGCCGCATTTCTTCTTGTCGACCGCTTTGAGCAGGCCGTCCTGCCCCTGATCCTTCAAGACGCCCGCCAGACTCTGCACCTCTTCATTTGGGGTATAACAATCGATGGTCAAGGTGAAGGTCCGGGTCCGGGTCCCGTAATTACGCGGGCCGGCCACGGTGGGGCCCCCAAAAAAGATGATACTTCCGGTATAGACCTCTTTGGTTGACCTACCCTTCGACCTGGTCTGTGCATTCGACGAGTTGGGTAAGGAAACAACCAGAACCAAACAACCACAAAAGATCGACCACCATGACAACTTCCCCAATCTGGTATTCATTCTCATTCGGCCTCCTATTGAAGGTTAATTGCGAAAATTCTCGCAGCCTGCTTTGCAGCCTGATCTCCGAATACTTACCATCAGCTTCTATCGACCACTAGACATTCAAAAATCGTTCCCAAAACCTGGAAGAGGTGCTCAGCTCACTCCGACTCTCACCATCGGACCCCGACGGTCATGGGAGTGATCACAGTCTGGCTGTTCCTGGTATAGGCGCGATGATAACGATACTCGACGAAGAGCCGGGTCCGGGTGCCGCTCAATTTGAAGGTCACGCCTCCGCCCAAATTCCATCCCGCGGCCCAGGAGCTGACCGCGCCGATCACGGTGTTGGCCGGGACCGCCGCCGGACCATTATATCCCCACCAGGGATCGGTGATCACGACCGGGCCCGTCGTCGGTTGATCGAAATTGACGCGGCGGCGATAGAGTCCGCCGCCGCCGATCAGGTAGGCGCCCACGGGCGATCGGGCGCCGAAATGGACCGTCGGATTGGCCGTCAGAGACAAGACGCTCGCCTTCCCGGTCGGCACCCTGAGCGTGCCCAGGGCGCGATCGGCCACTCCCAAACCGCTGTACGAATACTCCCCCATCACTCCCAGATACTGGTTGAATCGGTATCCGGCGCCGGCCGTCACGCTCCAGCCGTTATCGAGCCGGGCATCGGACTCTCCTCTCACGCGGACGAATCCGGCGCCGGCGCTGAAAGCCACGCCGGAGACATCGGATCCCTGGGCCGCGGCCGGCGACGGCACCGCGATCAGTAACAGACCGGTAATGAAATTCAGTGACGCAAACAGAAAGCTTTTTTTACTCATGCTAGGACGGATTTTGGTTTTTAGTTCTCTGATCTTAAATCTAACCGCGAAAGACGCGAAAGACGCGAAAGACTGATGATTTCACGTCTTCCGCGTCTTTCGCGGTCTAAGAATAGGGCTCAATCGACCTCGACTTTGACCGGTTTCACGTGCCAGATTTTGTGGCAATACTCCAGAATCGAGCGATCGGAGGAGAAGTTTCCCATGCGCGCGACGTTGAAGATCGACATCCGGGTCCATCGTTCAGGATCGCGATAGACCTGGCCGACCTCCGCCTGGCAGTCGAGATAGGCCTGGTAGTCGGCCATCACCATGTATTCATCGAGCGAGAGCAAGGAGTTGACGAAGGGTTTGAAGAGATCGCGATCGCCCTTGGAGAAGAATCCCAGGCCGATCAGATCGATGACCTCCCGCAGCCGGGCGTTGGCCGTGTAATAGTCGCTCGGATTGTAGCCTCGCAGTTTAAGCTCGGCGACCTGATCGGCGGTCAGGCCGAAGAGGAAGAAGTTGTCGTACCCGACGGTCTCGCGGATTTCGATGTTGGCGCCGTCGAGCGTCCCGATCGTCAAGGCGCCGTTCAGCGCAAACTTCATGTTGCCGGTGCCCGAAGCCTCTTTGCCGGCCGTCGAGATCTGCTCGGAGAGATCCGCCGCCGGATAGATCAACTGGCCGTTCTTGACGTTGAAGTCCGGCATGAAGATCACCTTCAGGCGGTCGGCCACCGCCGGGTCGTTATTGATCACGTCGGCGACCGAGTTGATGAGCTTGATGATCAGCTTGGCCATGACATAGCCGGGAGCGGCCTTGCCGCCGAAGACGACCGTCCGCGGGATGAGATCGGTTCGCGACTCGTTCTTGAGCTGGAGATAGAGCGTGATGACGTGCAGCACGTTGAGATGCTGGCGTTTGTATTCGTGGAACCGTTTGACCTGAATATCGAAGAGCGAATCGGGATCGACCAGGATCCCGGTCTGCTCCTTGATCAGTCTGGCCAGATTCTGTTTGTTGCCGGATTTGACCCGCCGCCAATCGTGGCGGAATCCGGAGTCCTCGACGAAGGCCTCCAGGTGCCGGAGCTCCTCCTCCGTGTTCCGGACCCACTCATCGCCGATATGGTCGGAGATCAGTTTGGAGAGCGCGGGATTGCTCAACAAGACCCACCGCCGCGGCGTCACGCCATTCGTGATGTTGAGGAACTTCTCCGGAAAGAGCTGGTAGAAGTCCCGCAGGACGCCGTGTTTGAGCAGTTCCGTGTGGAGCGCCGCCACGCCGTTGATCGCGTGGCTGCCGAGGCTCGCCAGGTGCGCCATCCGGACCGCTTTCTCGCCCGCTTCATCGATCAGCGAGACCCGCGCCGCCAGCGCCTCGTCGCCGGGATATTTCGACCGCACCTCGTCCAGAAAACGCCGGTTGATCTCATAGATGATCTCGAGATGCCGGGGCAGCAGCCGGGCGAAGAGTTGGAGCGGCCATTTCTCCAGCGCCTCCGGCAGCAGCGTGTGGTTGGTGTAACCGATGGTCTGCTGGGTGATCTCCCAGGCCTGCTCCCATTCCATGAGATGCTCGTCGACCAGCAGCCGCATCAGTTCCGCCACCGCGATCGAGGGATGGGTGTCGTTGAGCTGCACCGCGAAATAGTGCTGGAACTTCTCCAGCGGACTCTCCGCATCCAGATGAATGCGCAGCATGTCCTGCAGCGAACAGGAGGTGAAGAAGTACTGCTGTTCGAGACGCAACTGGCGGCCCTGGCTGAAACTGTCGTTCGGATAGAGCACCTTCGTGATGTTCTCCGAGTAGATCTTGGCGTTGACGGCCCCGTAATAGTCGCCGGTATTGAAGGCCTCGAAATCGAAGGACTCGACCGCCTCCGCCTTCCACAGACGGAGCAGATTGGTGGTGTTGGCGCGATATCCCAGGACCGGCGTGTCGTAGGCGATCCCCTTGATCACGCGATTGGGAACCCAGCGGACGCGATAGCGGCCCTGATGGTCTTGATAGTGCTCGGTCGAGCCGCCGAAGTTGACGTAGTGGCCGATATCCGGGCGCGGAATCTCCCAGGGGTTCCCCATGTTCAACCACTTGTCGGTCACCTCGACCTGCCAGCCTTCGCGGATCTGCTGGTCGAAGATGCCGAACTCATAGCGAATTCCATAGCCGATCGAGGGGATTTGGAGCGTGGCCATCGAATCGAGATAGCAGGCCGCCAGGCGGCCCAAACCTCCGTTGCCCAGGCCCGGCTCCTCCTCCTGCCCGATCAGATCTCTCAGATCGAGCCCCAGGTCGCTGACCGCCTCTCCCGCCTGCTGGTAGATCCCCAGGTTGATCAGGTTATTCTCGAGGTGCGGCCCCATCAGGAACTCGGCGGACAAATATCCCACCACCTTGACGTCGTCCTTCATAAACGTGCGGACGGTGGTGATCCAACGGTCGAGCAAGCGATCGCGCACGGCATAAGCCAGCGCCATGTACCAATCGTTTCTGGTGGCGCTCTCGGGCAGCCGCCCCTGCACATAGAAGAGGTTATCGACGATCGCACGTTTGAGCGTCTCGGGACTGAGACCGGTGCGTATGTCTTCTGGTTGTTCCTGCATCGAAGTCGCGGTTGCTTCAAATTTCATTTTTTCCATTACCAACCCCCACCTAACAACGTCTTTCGCGAATGAATAAACGTTAATTACCAAAAGCGCAAGAAACTCAAAAAGATGCTTTAAACATCGCTGCTCTCCATGCGTGTTTTAGAATGAAGTCTTGTCAATGAACGAGCGTGCCTCGTCCATGAGGTAAAAGTACCGGAAGCGGCTCGAGAGAGATGCTGACCGAGCGTTAAAGTATTTTAGAGATGGGGCCGGCTGAGCCGCCGGCCTCTAGCCGTCGGCTTTTTGTCGCAACTGCCCGGCCACGGCTTCTGTGGCACGCTTGATTGCCTCCGGATCCCCGAGATAATAATGTCGGATCGGCTTGAGATCTTCTTCCAATTCATAAACCAGGGGAATCCCGGTGGGAATGTTGAGACCGACGATCTCATCGTCGGAGATGTGGTCCAGATATTTGACCAGAGCGCGAAGGCTGTTGCCGTGAGCCGCGATCAAGACCCGTTTCCCGGAGTTGATCGCGGGAGCGATGGTCTCGTGCCAGTGGGGCAGGAACCGGGCCACGGTGTCCTTCAGGCATTCGGTGAGTGGCAGCTCGTCGGGCGTGAGTCCGGCATAGCGCGGATCTCGACCCGGATGGCGGGGATCGTCGGAGGCCAGCGGCGGCGGCGGAATATCGTAGCTGCGCCTCCAGATCTGGGTCTGCTCGATCCCGTGACGTTCAGCCGTCTCGGCCTTGTTGAGTCCCTGCAAAGCGCCGTAGTGCCGTTCATTGAGGCGCCAGTTGTTGTGGACCGGAATCCACATGAGGTCCATCTGTTCGAGGGCCAGCCATAAGGTCTTGATCGCCCGTTTGAGGACCGAAGTATAGGCGACGTCGAAGACGTATCCCTCTTGCCGCAGGATGCGACCGGCCTCCGCGGCCTCCTGCGTCCCCTTCTCGCTCAGCTCCACATCGGTCCAACCGGTGAAGCGATTCTCCATATTCCAGATGCTTTCGCCATGGCGAAGTAGAACAAGTTTCTTCATTACAGATTCCCATCAGAGAGTATCCACAAAGCTCACCCCATGGAGATCGGGTGGTGCTGTCTCTTCGTGGAGGGTGGTTTTCGGTTCAGGTCGTAACCTCACGACCCAGGGTTCACATTTAAAGATTTGAGATTTGAGATGCAAACCGCGAAAACCTGGTCATTCAGCGTCTTTCGCGGTTTGCATCCCGAATCTTAAATCTCAAATTCTCACTTTCCGCCCCATTTCCAGTCGCGGATCTCCGGCAGGTCTTCCCCGTGCTCGGCGATATAGAGTTTATGTTCGATCAGTTTCTGCGAGAGCGCCTGTTTGACATAGGCGGCCTGGGCTCCCAGGCGGGGCACGCGATCGATGACGTCGATCACCAGATGGAACCGGTCGAGATCGTTGAGCACCACCATGTCGAAGGGGGTGGTCGTCGTGCCTTCCTCTTTGTATCCACGGACGTGCAGATTCTGATGATTGGTGCGCCGATAAGTCAACCGGTGGATCAACCAGGGATATCCATGGAAGGCGAAGATGATCGGCTTATCCCGGGTAAAGATCGTGTCGAAATCCCGATCGCTCAGCCCGTGCGGGTGCTCCTGCTGCGGCTGGAGCTTCATCAGGTTGACGATATTGACCACCCGGACCTTCAGCTCCGGCAGGCGTTGGCGGATCAGGTCGACGGCCGCCAGCGTCTCGAGCGTCGGCACATCGCCGCAGCAGGCCATGACCACGTCCGGTTCGCCGTCCTGATCGTTGCTCGCCCAGTCCCAGATGCCCAGGCCCTCCGTGCAGTGCTTGATCGCCGCGTCCATACTGAGCCACTGGGGCGCCGGCTGTTTGCCGGCCACGACCACATTGACGTAATCGCGGCTGCGCAGACAATGATCGGTGACCGAGAGCAGGGTGTTGGCATCCGGCGGCAGATAGACGCGGATCAGTTCGGCCTTCTTGTTCACGACGTGATCGATGAATCCGGGGTCCTGATGACTGAATCCGTTATGATCCTGACGCCAGACGTGCGAAGTGAGCAGATAGTTGAGCGAAGCGATCGAACGGCGCCAGGGAATGTGGCGGGTCACTTTCAACCATTTCGCGTGCTGGTTGAACATCGAATCCACAATGTGGATGAACGCCTCGTAACAGTTGAAGAATCCGTGCCGCCCGGTGAGCAGATAGCCCTCCAGCCAGCCCTGGCAGAGGTGCTCGCTCAAGACCTCCATGACGCGGCCATTCGGCGAGACGTGCTCATCCGTCTCCAAACTCCCGGCGACCAGGCATCGATCTTCGACCTCGAAGACGGCGTCCCACCGGTTCGAGGCCGTCTCGTCCGGACCGAAGATGCGAAAGTTATGCGGATTGAGTTTGACGACGTCGCGCATCATCTGGCCCTGGATGCGCGTGGCCTCGGCCGTCACGGCGCCCGGCCGGGGAATCTCGACCGCGTACTGATGAAAATCCGGCATCCGCAGATCTCGCAACAGGAGGCCGCCGTTGGCGTGCGGGTTCGCGCCCATCCTCCGTTCACCGGCGGGAACCAGTTCCGCCAACTCCGGCTTGAGCCGTCCGGTCTGATCGAACAGCTCCTCCGGCCGGTATCCCTTCATCCACTCCTCGAGAATCCGGAGGTGTTCGGGATGGCTCATATCGCTCATCGGAACCTGATGCGAACGGAAAGTATTCTCCATCGGTTTGCCGTCGACCACTTTGGGTCCGGTCCACCCTTTCGGCGTGCGCAAGACGATCATCGGCCAGACCTGGCGCTGTTTGAGCCCCCGGGAACGCGCCTCCTGCTGAATGCGCCGGATCTCGGTCAGGACCTCATCGAGGGTCGCCGCCATCTGTTGATGCACTCGTTTCGGATCGTCGCCTTCGACCAGGTACGGGCGGTACCCGTAACCGCGCAGCAACGCGTCCAGCTCGTCATCCGGAATCCGGGCCAGGACGGTCGCGTTGGCGATCTTGTAGCCGTTCAGGTGTAGGATCGGCAAGACCGCGCCGTCGCGCGCGGGATTGAGAAACTTGTTCGAATGCCAGCTCGTGGCCAGCGGACCGGTCTCGGCCTCCCCGTCTCCGATCACGCAGGCCGCGATCAGTTCGGGATTGTCGAAGACCGCGCCGTAAGCATGCGTCAGGGCGTAACCGAGTTCTCCGCCCTCATGAATCGAGCCCGGGGTCTCGGGCGCGACGTGACTGGGGATGCCTCCGGGGAAGGAGAACTGCTTGAAGAGGTGTTTCAAGCCCTCCTCGTCCTGTGAAATATTGGGATAGACCTCGCTGTAGACTCCTTCGAGATAGGTATTGGCCACCAGACCCGGTCCGCCATGGCCCGGCCCGGTGATGTAGATGACGTTCAGTTCCCGATCCTTGATCACCCGGTTGAGATGAACATAGATCAGATTCAGTCCGGGGGTCGTCCCCCAATGGCCCAGCAATCGCGGCTTGATGTGCTCACGCTTGAGCGGCGTCTTGAGCAAAGGATTGTCGAGCAGATAGATCTGGCCGACCGATAGATAGTTGGCTGCGCGCCAATAGGCATCGATCTTCGCCAGTAGTTCCGGACTGAGGGGGGTCGATTTAGCTGTATACATTCGGGGTTCCTTCTCTTTTTCTGACTGTCGATTCGGCTACTTACCGATTTCGACTCTTATATAACAATAGTGTATCAATTCCTAAATAGATAGTTATTATCGCGGCATTAATAATTCTGGCCACGAACGGGTTATGACTCGATCATGACCTCTTCCTTCTGCTTGACGGCGTTCAGTTCGCGCATCTCTTCCCTGATGATCCCGAAAAGGGCCTGGGCGATCGCCAGAATGACCGGACCGATGAAGAGCCCCAGTAGCCCGAAAGCCTGGACCCCGCCCAGCAGGGCGAAGAAGATATAGAGCGGATGAAAATTAACATGCCCGCTGATCACATAGGGGCGGACCACATTATCGGCCATTCCGACCACCCCGGCGCCCCAGATCAGCAGAATCACGCCTTTGACCCACTGGCCGGTGACGATCAGGAAGATCGAGGCCGGCAGCCAGATGGCGCTCGACCCGATAAACGGGACAAACGAAAAGATCGCGGCGGCGACTCCCCACAGGATCGGCGAGGAGAGCCCCAGAATCCAGAACGCCAGACTTGTCAGCAATCCCTGGGCCAGAGCGACGGCCAATCCGCCGTACATGCTGGCGAGGATGGTCTTGCCGATATCGTGGCTCAACTTTTCGACCTGGGACGGGCGCAGGGGCGTGATCACCGCGATTCGCCGATAGACGGTCTGTCCGTCGCGGAACAGAAAGAAGAGCGTGAAGAAAGCGATCGCGCCATCGACCGCGAAGGTCACCAGATTGCCGACGGCTCCGGCCAGTTGCGCCAGCATGAAGGCGCTAATCTGTCTCAACCGGCCGACCACCTCCGACTTCAAATCGAATCGCGAAACATCGACGTACCGTCCGACCCAGGCCGTGATCCGATCGCTGAGATGCAGCAGGTAGGGCATGAGTCCGCCCTCCTGAGCGCTCTGCGCGGAGAGCGACTGGTAGACATCCGCCAGTTCATCCCGGATGGTGATCCCGAGCAGGACGGTCGGAATCATGATGATCAACAGCACGAAGAGCGTCGAGAGCAGCGCTCCCAGATTTCGATTCCGGATCGAGCGGCGAATCCGGACGTGCAAAGGATAGAAGACGATGGCGAAGACCAGCGCAATGAAGGCCGGCTTGAGGAAAGGTTTTGAAATAAGGTAGCAGAACCAGGCGGTGATTCCGCCCAGCGCAAACAGGAAGATCAGTCTGGCCTTTTCTTGATTCAGCATCCAACTCACCTCGCCCGAACCTGCGCGAGTCGCAGAGTCTTCATTAAAACGCGTTTGCCGTCTCCCCCCGACTGTGAGAAATTATCATATCCAGGGTCATTTGGATAATGGCCTCGAAGACCTTTAGCGATCAGTGATGAAAGGTGGGATAGCCATGATCGAACTACTCAAAGGCCGGGGTTGGCTGCGATATCTACCGTCGATGTCGATGCTGATCCTGCTCTCTACCGTCTCCATCCCGACCCGGGACCACGCTCAGGATCTCAATTTTCGCCTGCTCAACCTCGAACGCCGGCTCGACCAACTGCAGGTGCGCGTGGATTTCGTCGAACGCGCGCTGCAGAGTCAAAACCTGAACCGGGGGAACGAACCGAACTCAGCGTCGCTGGTGCTCGAGCTGCAACGTCAACAGCTCTCGCTGGCCGAACAGGTGGTCACGATGCAGAAACAGATGCTGGCCATGCAGAAGACGATCGATCAATTGCGCGAGAACGCTCCCGAGAAGAAGGAGCGGCCCGCGGGCGAGGAGAAACCGCCCGCCTCCACACCTCCGCGCAAGAAGACTCCCTAAACGCGAAAGATTGATGATTTCGCGTGTTTCGCGGTTTATCGGCCGTTTTGCTAGATGGAATGGACCCGCGCCAACAGGCGCGAGGCCGCTTCCACGAAGATCTCCGGCCTCGGCAAGAGGCTCAGGACGATGAAGGCCTCGCGTTGGAAATCGAAGTAGTAGCCCGGATGGGCCAGCACGTCATCCCGCTCCAGCAGCATCAAGACCCACTCCTCTTCGGAAAAATGGCGGGGAATCTCGAGAGTCGCAGACCAGCCGCCCTCGACGCGAAGCAGGCGGCTGGGGGTATTGGCCGTCGCGCGCGCCAGCCACTCCAGGTTACCGCGCGCGCGATCGAGGATCTGACGATTCAATCCGGCCCGCAACTCCAGCCAGCCCGGCGCGGCATGCTGAATCGGAGCGCTCACCGAGAGATAGGTATCCGCAATCAAATCCAGCCGGTCGCGCGCCTGATCGCGCAATTCGGCCGGGCCGCCGGTCACGATCCAGCCCAGTTTCATCTGCGGGAGCGCCAGAATTTTCGAGAGTCCGCTCATGACGAAGGTCAGCGCGGAATCGTTGAGCACGAGAGATTCGACCCGTTCGAGATCCCGGTCCAGGGCGTAGTCGCCGAAGACCTCATCGATGATCAGCGCCAGCCGGTGGCGCGAACAGAGTTCGTTCAATCGTTCCAGCTCGGCCCGTTTGATGAAAGAGCCGGTCGGATTATTGGGATTGACGACGATGATCGCTCGCACCGTGGAGTCGAGCGCTCCGGCGACCGAGTCGAAATCGATCGACCAGCCGCCCGGATGAATATAGCTCAATCCGTAGGGTCTCAATTCGACGCCTTCGAGCGCCGCGAGAAACTCGAACAAGGGATAACTGGGTTGCGGGACCAGCACCGCGTCCCCCTGATCGGCGAGCAGCTTGAAGAGGTACGAGTAGCTCTCGCTGGTGCTGGCGGTGAGATGAAGCCGGTCGTGATCGACGGCCAATCCGCGTTCGCGATAGTAGCCGGCCACCGCCTCCCGGGCGAGGCTCAAACCACGCGGAGCCGGTTCGTAGAGCAGCGCCTCGGGTCGCGTCAAAGCCGCGAGAATCTCCGGCGCGGGATAGGTCAGACCCGCGCGCGTCGGATTCGATTCGGTCAGATCCAACACCGGCGCCGGCGCCCGGCGCTTCCGCTCGAGCAACTGCGCCAGCCGATTCGACTCCAACTTCCATTTGAAACGGGAAGAGAACATAACCACCGGGTTTAAAACCGCGGAACACGCGGAACACGCGGAATCGGTCGACTCCATGTGTTCCGCGTGTTCCGCGATTCAAAAAAATGATGACTGACGACTACTTCGCTTCAGCCTTGGCGGCCTTGGCGAAATCGCCGGCCTTGATGATGGTGAGCTTCTCCGGACCGAGATACTTGCGCAGGGCGGCCGTGATCTGCTCGGCCGTCAGGGCGTTGACCTTCTTCTCCAGGTCGGCGTCCCAGGCGAGCGTGCGATCCAGAAAGGCATAGCCCCGCAATCTGGTCGCCAGCTCCCGATCCTGAGCCCGGCTGACCTGGCGCGATTGCAGCCAGCCCTTCTTGGCATCGCGGATCTCGTCCGCCGTGAAACCGTCCTTGAGCACCCGCGCCACCTCCTCCTTGAAGGCCGCCTCCAACCGGGAGACGTTCTGCGGAGCGTAGATCGCGAACCCCAGGAAGGTTCCGGCCTTATCGAGGGAGCCCGCCTGCAGTTGCGAACCCACGCCGTAACTGAGCCCCTCATTCTGCCGGATGCGGACGGCCAGTCTGGAATTGAGGAAGCCGCCGCCGAGCATAAAGTTGCCCAGGGTCAGGGCCGGATAATCGGGATCGTCGTCCCGGAGATTGAGATTCATGCCGGCGACGAAGAAGGCGTTGGCCTTGTCGGGCGTCTCGAACGTCTGGTTGACCGCGGCCACCTCCTGGTAATTCTCGACGACGCGCGTAAACGGCAGCTTCGATTTCCAGCCGGTGAAGAGTTCGTCCGCGAGCTTGGCGACCGCCTTGTCGTCAAAATCGCCGACGACGGCCAGCTCGCCCCGCTGCAGCCCGTAAAAATCGCCGTAGAACTTCTTGAGGTCTTCGATCGTGACCCCCTTCAGATCGGCGATCGCCTCATCGAAGGTCGGGGTGTATTTGACGTGCCCCTTCGGATAGGGCCGCAGGTGGCGCTGAATCGCCGTGAACCCGATCGCGTTCGGATCCGAGCGCGACTGCTCGATGTCCGCCAGCAGCTCCTGTTTGAGTTGATCGAATTCGCTGACGGGGAAAGAGGGTTCGCGCAAGACCTCGGCCACCAGTTTCAGAACGGCCGGCAGATTTTCGCGCTCGGTCTCGATCCCGACGTTCAAGGCCTCCGGGCCGCCCGAGATTGAGACCCGCGCCTTGAGCCGGTCGAATTCATCCTTGATCTGCTGGCGCGTCCGTTTGGTCGTGCCTCGACTCAACATCGCCGCGACCAGCTCTCCGGCCGACGAACGATTGTTCAGGCTCTTCTCGTCGCCGAACCTGAGGGTCAGGCTGGCGATCACCGCTCCGCCCCGGGTCTTCTTGGACAACATCGCCAGCTTCAGGCCGCCGGCGGTCGCGCCCCGCGTGGTCCGCGCATCGATGTTGGACGGCGAAGGATCGAAGGCTTCACCCGTCTCGATCTTGGCGTTCCCCTTGTAGTCTTTGACCAGGGCCAGGACATCCGGAGTCGCCGGAACTTCGGCGCGCTCGGGCTTGGCCGTGGGAATGAACAGTCCGAGGGTACGATTCGACGGGATCAGATAGGTCGTGGCCACCCGCTGGACCTCTTCCGGCGTGATCTTCTGCAACCGGTCACGATTGATGAAGAGCAGCCGCCAATCGCCCATGCCGATCCACTCGCTGAGTTCCAGGCCCACCGCCTCGGACGAATTGAGGTTGAGATCGATCTGTTTGAGCAGTTGCGTGCGGGCGCGATCGACCTCCTCCTTGGTCACGGGTTTCTTCGCGACCTCCTCGACGACCTGCAGCAGGGCCTCGCGAGCCGCATCGAGCGAGCCCTCCTGGCGCACCTTGGCGGCGACGATCAGCAGACTCGGCTCGCCGAAGAGGAACGTATAATCGAAGACTTCGCTGGCCTTGTTGGTCTCGACCAGGGCCTTGTGCAGGCGCCCCGACGGACTGTCGGAGAGGAGCTGGGTCAGAACGCCGGCCGCCGCGGCATCCGGGTGCGAACCCGCCGGAACGTGATAACCGGCGGCGACGAGTTGAGTATCGCCGACTCGCCGGACCGTCACCATGCGCTCGCCGTCCTGTGCCGGATCCGCCGTGTAGATCTTGGGCAGTTCCCGCGCCGGCTTC
>DATEFT010000943.1:0-13002 GCA_035280505.1 Blastocatellia bacterium
TTATGAAGAGATCCTCACGTTGGCGGAGGTCTTCGTCGGAATGGGGGTCAACAAGCTCCGCGTGACCGGCGGCGAGCCGATGATTCGGCGCGACGCCGAGGAGTTGATCGCGCGGTTGGCCCGGATTGAAGGCATTAAAGATCTGGCTCTGACGACCAATGCGCACTTTCTCTCCGGGCGGGCCCGGGGACTGAAAGAGGCCGGATTACAGCGAATTACGATCAGTCTCGATTCGCTGACGCCGGAACGATTTGCGCTCCTGACCGGGCGCAACGAATTGAAACAGGTGCTGGAAGGGATCGATGCGGCGCTCGAGGCCGGGCTCCGTCCGGTCAAGGTCAACTCGGTCATCATCCGCGGCATCAACGACGATCAGGTCGTGCGCTTCGCCGAGTTCGCCCGGGCCAAGGGGCTCAGCGTGCGGTTCATCGAGTTCATGCCGCTCGACAACGGGAAGCTCTGGCGAGCCGAGATGGTGGTTCCGGGCGAGGAGCTGCGGCGCCGCATTCACGACGTCTATCCGCTCGTCAGGATCGAACCCACCAACCCCAGCGAGACCGCCCGGCGGTGGGCTTTTGCCGACGGCGCGCCGGGCGAAATCGGATTCATTAACCCGGTCACCCAGCCGTTTTGCGGTCATTGCAGCCGGATTCGCTTGACCGCGGATGGGATGATTCGGACCTGTCTGTTCTCAACAGTTGAACACAATCTTAAAAGACTGTTGCGCAACGGGGCCACGCGCGAGGAGTTGGTCGATTTCATCCGCGCGACCGTGGAGAAGAAGGAAGACCGGCATCATATTAATGATCCGGAATTCGTTCAGCCCTTGCGGACCATGTCGTGTATCGGAGGATAGTTGGCAAGTCTTAATGGCTCGGACCCGGGACCGGCGATCATTTTAGTGGCCTTTCCCCGATCTACAGCTCAAAGTTGCGGAATTTGTTCCGCGTAAATAGGAATAAAAGTTACACCTCTTTTCAGGGGAGCCGCAGTGAGTCGCGGCTGAGACTCCGTAATCCGGAGACCCTTAGAACCTGATACGGCTAATACCGTCGGAGGGAGAAAGGATCACAATGAAGAACAACCGCATTTCAGATCTGGAATCATCATTTAAACCGCATCTTCCAAATTCCAACAGGATCTATATCGCCGGCACGCACCCAGGGATTCGCGTGCCGTTTCGCGAGATCACGCAACACCCGACGAGAAGAATCGACGGGGTGATCGAGGAGAACGCCACGGTGCGCGTCTACGACGCCAGCGGGCCCTGGGGGGACCCCGATTTCAAGGGCGATGTCCGGGACGGGGTACCGGTGCTGAGGCTGGAGTGGATTCGCGCACGAAACGACGTCGAGGAGTATCAAGGCCGCCATCTGCAGCCGATCGATAACGGTTATCGCTCGGCGGAAGAGGCCGCCACGGCCCGGGATCGAGCCCGGGGCAAACTGGAGGAGTTTCCCGGTCTGCGGCGCCAGCCGCTGCGGGCCCTGCCGGGCCGCGCCGTGACCCAGTTGCATTATGCGAGGCAGGGGATCATCACTCCCGAGATGGAGTTTGTTGCGATCCGCGAAAATATGGGGCGTCAGGCCGCGTTTGAGGACTCGCCGGAGAGGGGCCGCAACGATCCGCGATTCCAGCATGCGGGTGCTTCGTTCGGAGCCAGCATCCCGAAATTCGTGACCCCTGAATTCGTCCGGGAGGAGATCGCGCGCGGGCGCGCCATCCTTCCGGCCAATATCAACCATCCCGAGTCCGAGCCGATGATTATCGGCCGGAACTTCCTGGTCAAGATCAACGCCAATATCGGCAACAGCGCGGTCGCCTCCTCGATCGAGGAGGAGGTCGAGAAGATGCGGTGGGCGACCAAGTGGGGCGCCGACACCGTGATGGACCTGTCGACCGGCAAGAACATCCACGCCACGCGGGAGTGGATCATTCGCAACAGCCCGGTGCCCATCGGGACCGTCCCGATCTATCAGGCTTTGGAGAAGGTCGGCGGGAAGGCCGAAGAGCTGACCTGGGAGATCTATCGCGACACCCTGATCGAACAGGCCGAACAGGGTGTCGACTATTTCACGATCCATGCCGGGGTCCGGCTGCCCTTCATTCCGCTGACGGCCAGGAGGACGACGGGCATCGTCTCGCGCGGCGGCTCGATTATGGCCAAGTGGTGTCTGGCGCATCACCAGGAGAGTTTCCTCTACACCCGGTTCCGCGAGATCTGCGAGATTATGCGCGCCTTCGACGTCAGCTTCTCGCTCGGCGACGGGCTCCGCCCGGGCTCGATCGCCGATGCCAATGATGCCGCGCAGTTTGCCGAACTGGAGACGCTCGGTGAATTGACCCGGATCGCCTGGGAACTGGACTGCCAGGTCATGATCGAGGGGCCGGGCCACGTGCCCCTGCACCTGATCAAGGAGAACATGGACAAGCAGCTCGAGGTCTGTCACGAGGCGCCGTTCTACACGCTGGGCCCGCTGACGACGGACATCGCGCCCGGCTACGACCACATCACCTCGGCGATCGGCGCGGCGATGATCGGTTGGTTCGGCACCGCCATGCTCTGCTACGTCACGCCCAAGGAGCATCTCGGGCTGCCCGACAAGAAGGACGTCAAGGACGGCGTGATCGCCTACAAGATCGCGGCCCACGCCGCCGATCTGGCCAAGGGCCATCCGGGCGCTCAGTCCCGCGACAATCTGCTCTCGAAAGCGCGCTTCGAGTTTCGCTGGGAAGACCAGTTCAATCTCTCGCTGGATCCGGAGACGGCGCGCGAATTTCATGATGAGACCCTGCCGCAGGAAGGCGCCAAGACGGCCCATTTCTGTTCGATGTGCGGCCCGCATTTCTGCTCGATGAAGATCACGCAGGAGGTCCGCGATTATGCCGCGCAGCAGGGACTGGAAGAACAGGCGGCGGTCGAGTCCGGGATGCGCGAGAAGGCGGAGGAGTTTAAGAAGAGCGGCGCGGAGATCTATGTAAAAGCATGATCAACCTGTATACTGCCGCGCTCGGCCGACCGTCGAGCCGGATGGTCGGCTCTTAAAAATTGATAAATATAAAGGAGAAACGAATGGCGACAATTACTTTCAAGGGAAATCCGATAACTTTGCTGGGCGAGGAAGTGAAGGCCGGTCAGCCCGCGCCTGATTTCAAGATGCAAAAATCCGCGGATCTGAGCGATTACACGCTTGCCACTTCGGCCGGCAAAACTCGAATTTTTCTGGCCATCCCTTCGCTCGACACCCCGGTCTGCGACGCCGAGACCCGGCGCTTTAATGAAGAGGCGGCCAAGATTCCCAATGTTGAAATTGTCTGCGTCAGCATGGATTTGCCCTTCGCCCAAAAACGATGGTGCGGCGCCGCCGGCGTCGAACATGTCCTGACGGTCAGCGATCATCGTGACGCTTCGTTCGGCAAGAATTACGGCGTGCTGGTCAGCGGCGGACCGCTGGACCGTCTCCATGCGCGGGCCATCTTCGTCCTCGGACCCGACAACAAGGTTAAATACTCCGAGTATGTGAAGGAGATCGCCGAGCACCCCAATTACGAAGCCGCCATCGCCGCGGCCCAAGAGTAATTGCGGAAGTCTAGGCAGATCGAAGAAAGTCCGGAAAAGTCGAGAGACTGGTTCTCCGACTTTTCCCGACCTTTTCCGACTTCTCTAGACTTGATTGAGCGGGACGCAGACGACGGGGATTCGCGAGGCCCGGATGATTTTTTCAGCGGTCGAACCGAAGAAGAGGTCTTCGATCGTGCCCTGTTGTTGACCGCGAATGCTCAAGACCATCATCTCGAAATCGAGATCATTAGTGACCCGCAGGATTTCCGCGAAAGGTCTGCCGACCACCACCATCGTCTCCACCTGAATTTTGTCGGTTGAAATTCGTTGCGCGATCTCGGCCAGTCGCTCCTCTGCACGCTCCCGCAATTTTTCCAGGGCCTCATCGGCATTCGCGAACCCATCTTCGCTGAGGAGGGCGATGAAATCGGCATCGATCACGTGCAGCAGACAGAGCTCCCCTTCGGACTCCAACAGCGAAAAGGCGAATTCCACCGCCCGCAGGGAGCCAAGAGAAAAATCGACGGGCACGAGGAGGTCTTTGCTCGGCATATTTACTTCCTTTCACAAATTATAAAGTCTATGGATTCAATAAAAGTATCTTCGTTCTCCGGTTGATACTATTTAGCGCTCGCTAACCCCGCTTCTGGAATTTATAATTATCCCCTCTAGTTTCGGCCTGCGGCTCTGGCCGATTCAGTGCTACCGGCAACAGAATAAACTATACGAATATTCGAGAACGGAGCAAATGATGGAAGGAGGAGGTAAAATTCAGATACAATCAGACGCCGGTTGAGCGGCCAACTTGCAAGTTTGGCCGAGCGCTCCCGGTGAGAGCCGAATAGTCCCAGCGGATGTGAATCGAGGTTGAGATTAAGGTAGGCGGAATGCTCAAGAAATATATCGAATCTGGCGTTTTACTTGCAGTGCTCTCAATGGAGCCGCTGGCCGCCCCGGTCTGGCAGGCGCCACGCAGTCACCAGCCGGTCGAACTGAGCGGGACCAAACCGAAGCCCCGCAAGCCGGTGGCGCGTTACCAGCGGGATCCGGTTCGCCTGGTCAAGGAGTTCTATCTCGATAAGAGCCCGACCCGGCCGGCTTTCAACGTGGTCTATGCGGCCGAACAGGCGTTGAGCCCCGAGGGCTGGAGCAAACTCGACGAGAAGCAGCGCGCGGCCGTCTCCACGGCCTATGACGATCGGGTCGCTGAAATCATGAAGGACTGGGATCCGCAGACCATCAAGCAGGTGCGGATCTTGAAGAGCGAGACCCTGGGCGATAAGGTGACGATGATGGTGTTGCGCGACCTGGATCTGATCCGGTTTACGCTGGTCCTGCGCGACGGAGCCTGGTTTATCGCCGAACATGAAATCTTCGATGATGCGCTGCCTGAATTCGCCGATGCCATTCACGCCGTTCTGCAGCCGGGGACCGGGCGCGGAATCGCCTACGAGATGCCCGATGAGGCCGCGCAGCAGTATGTCGACAACCTGATTGCCACGCAGGGTGAGAGCTCCTCGCTCCTGCTGCTCAAATATCGGTTGTTCGTCTCCAACCAGATCGAGGAAGAACAGGCCAGATCCGCGGACCGATTGAGAGCCATTCTGACCGGTAAGAGCGAGACCGGCGGGGCGTCGCCCAAAGGTCAGCCGTCGGCGCCGCTGCCCCCGGATCGAGGGCTCGAGGTGTTGCAGAAGATCACGCTTCGCTGGCCGAATTTTGCGCCCGGACATCTGGCGCTGGCCTTCGACCTCTTGTACTGTGGTAATGGGGAGGCGGTCCTGGGTTCATCCAGCAAAGATGCCGAACTGGCGATCGCGCCGCTTCAGCGATACATCTCGCTGGTTCCGTACGATCCTCGACCGTGGCTCGACCTGGCCCACGCCTACGCGCTGTTGGAGAAGAATCCGGAGGCCGAAAAGGCTTTTCACGTCGCGATCGAACGTGACCCGACCTACCTGGATCATCACCTGAGCCTCGTCAGCTTCCTGTTATCGACGGGGCAGTTGGAGAAGGCGAAGGTGGGGTTCCGGGAACTGCTCAAGATCAAGCCCAACCTGGATGACGTGTTCGAGGGGCTGAGCGATGAAGGGGGATTCGATCCGGAGTATGCGAAGGGGCTGGAGAGCCTGCTGCTGGCCTTCCCGAAGGAGTTGGCCGGCGACAAATCAGGCCTGATCCTGCTGGCCAGCGCCCAGGAGTCGCAGAACAAGGCGGCCGAGGCGGCCAAGACCATGCAGAGCGTGGTGGCCCTCAACGCCGAAGCGGACGATTACGAATACCTTTCGCAACTGTATCGGCGTCAGCAGCGATTCCCGGAAGCCTTGAACGCCGCCAATCAGGCGCTCAAGTTGGACAGCAAGTTTGCGGGAGCCTATTTCGAGCGCGCCTGTTCACTGGCCCAACTCGGTCGCAACCGCGAGGCGCTCGCGACCCTCAAACAGTTGATGGATTTGGAAGGGGAGAATTTCTTCGATCTCGATGATCTCGATCTGCAACCGTTGGCCCACCTCCCGGAATTTAAAGCGGTCAAAGAGCGGATGCGAGCCGCGTCTCCGTTATCGGGTGAGAAGAAGACCGGACAGGAGCCGGATCAAAAGTGGGGGAAGGCAAAAAATGGCACACCCTAAACGGGTGAATGGGGAGCGCGCAGTCTGCTAGCATCCGGCGGCGAGGCGCAACAGGACGCCACGCCCGGTGTGGGCATCGATTCTATGCCGAATTACGATCCCGAACTCGATGATGCCGTAGTCACTAAGAGTAAGCAGAAGGCGAAAAAACCTCCTCTGTTTAAGGTGTTATTGCACAATGATAACTATACGACGCGAGATTTCGTCGTCTTCGTCTTAATTAATATTTTTCATCATTCCGAAAACGATGCGGTACGCATCATGTTGCAGGTTCACAATCAGGGCATTGGCGTCGCCGGCGTTTATACATACGAGATCGCCGAGACGAAAGTCGCGCAAGTCATGGCGCTCGCACACGAGCATGAGTTTCCGCTACTATGCACCATGGAGGAAGAGTAGAACAAACTTCAACGGTGATCAGTAGATCTTAACCACTGCTTTATGATTACGAAAGAGTTACAGGCTACACTGAGATTAGCTTCTGACGAGGCGACCAATCGCCGTCATGAATTTCTGACCCTCGAGCATCTGCTGTTTGCGATGTTGCACGATCGAACGGGCAGCGATGTGATCTACCATTGCGGGGGCGATCTGGACCTGCTGCAGCGCGATCTCGAGGAGTTTTTTCGGGAGAACATGGAGCCGCTGCCGCGCGGGTTGTATCGTGAACCGGAGGCCACCGCGGCTTATGAGCGAGTGGTGGCGCGCGCCCTGGTTCAGGCTCAAGCCTCGGAGCAGGATAAGGTCGATGCCGGAAACATCCTGGCCTCCCTTTTTGAAGAACAACATTCGCATGCCCGATACCTGCTCGAGAAGCAGGGAATCACCAAACGCGACATTCTCAACTTCATCTCGCACGGCATCTCGAAGATCGAGGACGAACCGGAGGTTCTGCCGGCGGGCGACGACGATGATGACGACCGCGACGACCGGCCGGCCCGCGATCCGTTGAAGGCTTATGCCACCGACCTGGTGGCCCGCGCCGCGCAGGGCAAGATCGATCCGCTGATCGGGCGGCAGCCGGAACTGGAACGAACCGTTCAGGTGCTCTGCCGCCGCCGCAAGAACAATCCGCTCTACGTCGGAGACCCGGGGGTCGGAAAGACCGCGATTGCCGAGGGGCTCGCGCTCAAGATCAGCAAGAATGAGGTGCCGGAGGTCTTGAAGGGCAAAGAGGTCTTCGCTCTGGACCTGGGCGCGCTGCTGGCGGGCACCAAATATCGCGGCGAGTTCGAGCAACGGCTGAAGGCCGTGATCAGCGCCTTGAAGAAGAAGCCCGGAGTGATCCTGTTCATCGATGAGATTCATACGATCGTCGGCGCGGGCGCCGTCAGCGGCGGCTCGATGGATGCGTCGAATATTTTGAAACCGGCGCTGGCCTCGGGTGAACTGCGCTGCATCGGTTCGACCACTTACAACGAGTATAAGGCTTCGTTCGAACGTGACCGGGCGCTGGCTCGCCGGTTCCAGATCATCGAGATCTCGCAACCGAGCATCCACGACACGATCCAGATTCTGCACGGATTGAAGAGCTACTATCAGGCGCATCACGGAGTGCCGTACAGCGACGAGGCGATCAAGGCCGCCGCGGAGCTTTCGGCCAAACACATCAACGACCGTTTTCTGCCCGACAAGGCGATCGACGTGATCGACGAGGTCGGCGCCGCCACCCGGCTCAAACCCGCCGAAGAGCGGCCGGAGATCATCGGCGAGCATGAAGTCGAGCTGGTCGTGGCCAGGATGGCGAAGATTCCGCCGAAGAGCGTCTCCGCCTCCGACAAAGAGCGAATGCAGACCCTGGAATCCGATCTGCGATGGGTGATCTACGGTCAGGACCACGCGATCAAGCAATTGGTCAACGCCATCAAACTTTCACGTTCGGGATTGGGCCAGCCCGAGAAACCGATCGGTTCGTTCCTGTTCTCCGGGCCCACCGGAGTCGGCAAGACCGAATTGGCCAAGCAGCTCGCTCGCGCCCTGGGGGTGGAGTTCCTGCGGTTCGATATGAGCGAATACATGGAGAAGCACACGGTTTCACGATTGATCGGGGCTCCTCCGGGTTATGTCGGGTTCGATCAGGGCGGATTGTTGACCGACGCCGTGCGTAAAACGCCGTACGCCGTCCTGGTCCTGGATGAGATCGAGAAAGCGCATCCGGACCTCTTCAACATCCTGCTGCAGGTGATGGACCACGCGACCCTCACCGACAATAACGGCAAGAAGGCCGATTTCCGCAATGTCATCCTGATCATGACGACCAACGCCGGCGCGCGGGAACTGAGCGGCAAACGAGTCGGGTTCAAAGATGTCGACCAGGGCGGCATCGGCGGCTCCGGCAGCAAGGCGCAAGGCGCGATTGAACGCACCTTCAGCCCGGAGTTCCGGAACCGGCTGGACGCCTGGATCGCCTTCGAGTCCCTGGGGTTCAAGACCATCGAACGGGTAGTCGACAAGTTCATCGGCGAATTGAGCGTGCAACTGATCGATAAGCAGGTCGAACTCGAACTGACCGAGGCCGCCCGCGCCTGGCTGGCCGCCAAAGGCTTCGACAAATTGAACGGCGCGCGACCGATGGCGCGGCTGATCCAGGCGAAGATCAAAGAGCCGCTGGCCAACGAGATTCTATTCGGCAGCCTGCAGCACGGCGGTAAGGTCGTGATCGATGAAAAAGACGGCGAACTGAAACTCGACTATACCGGTGACGAAGGCGCAACGGCTTAAATAGACCAGGATCGAAAGGCTCGAGGCGCGGCTGGAGTTATTGCTGATCGACTGCTGCCTCGAGCTGCCAGGTGCTGACGCCAGGCCTTCACGGACCGGACCCCTCCATAGATTCTCCGCATCCCACCTGCTAATTGCTTCTAATGAAATGAGCCGGAAAAGTGCTCGATCTCAGCGCAACTGAAAATTTATTTGAGCATTTTGCCTTCCGGTCTCGTTCTTTCCCTGGAACTGACGGTCTTTGAGACGGTCTTCAGTTGTATTTAACTTAGACGGGGTTGTCGCCTCTGGAGGTTCGTGGTAAGGTTCGCGAATCAAATTGACCTAGGAGGCGCGTATGTTCTGCCCTCGGTGCGGTGCACAAAACAAAGCAGAGCAAAAGTATTGCCGCCAGTGTGGTCTGTCGCTCTCGGCAGTGAAGCTGGCTCTGGAGGGGACGGTTGACGAGGTCGCCGTTACGATAGAGAAAGATTTCGACCGCTTGACCAGCGGCGTCATGGCGCTGGTGATCTTCATGGTAGTGGCCCTGGTGAGCGGCTTCTTCTCGAGCGTCAATGCCGCGATCAATCTGATCCTCGGGTTCTTGATTGCCGGCCCGCTCATTTATCGAGGGATCAAACGCGTTCAGGGCTCGATCAGATCGATGGTCGCCAGGGAAGAATCGCAGAAGCGTGTAAAAGAGCTGGCCCGTCACGAGACCCCGGACCTGTCGAATGTGACCTCCACCTGGCAACTTTCCGTTCGCGATACGGATCCGCTCCGGGCGTCGCAACTCCCTAACCCCGTTACTGAACACCCCACTTTCGATCTGAAGACCCCACTGGCGGGCAGCTAGAGATCGGTTGTCAGGATCACGCAGCGACCTGGATCGGCGCGCCGCCTACTTGCATTGGGCGTGCTGAGGGCTTAATCTAAAAGGTACTTCGGCTTCAGCCTAGCCCAGTAGGTTACCAATGGAAGCGAGACCAACTTCAGCAACGATGAAAAGGATCAATGAAAAAGATCAAGGTTTGTTATCACGGAAATTGTTTTGATGGGGTTTCCTCGGCGGCGGTCTTTTCGCGCTTTTATCGCGAGCGTGTGCACGCAGACTGGGAGTTTGCCTATCAACCGATGATGCATCGCGTCGGCGCGCTGTTTGATGAAGATGTCTTCGATGCCGATGAGAACGCGATTGTTGATTTCAAGTACAGCAGCTCGCCCAGGCTGACCTGGTGGTTCGATCACCACCAAAGCGCCTTCCTGTCGTCGGAAGATGAATCACACTTCCGGGCCGATTCCAGCGGTAAAAAGTTCCTCGATTCGAGTTACAAGTCATGCACCCGTTTTATCGCGGACGTCGCGCAGCAGAAGTTCGGTTTCGATCCCTCGCCGGTCAGCGAACTGGTCTATTGGGCCAATGTCATCGACGGCGCTCTATACGAATCGGCTGCGGCGCCGGTCGAGATGACCGCGGACGGTCTGAGACTGGCGCTGGTCATCGAATCCGACCGCGATCAGAAGCTGATCGAGCGGATCATCAACGACCTGCAGGTTCACTCGCTGAGCGCGGTGGCGAAGCTGCCTTACGTCGAGGAGCGAATCGAGCCTCTCTACCAGCGCCATTTGTGCGCAATCGAGAACATCAAAAATAGTTCGCAGCTTCACGGTCCGGTGGTCTTCTTCGATGTGGCGGGGCTGGACATGGAAGGGTACAGCAAGTTTATTCCTTACTATCTCTATCCGGATGTCACCTACAGCGTCAGCGTCAGCCAGTCGGAGTTCCGCTCGAAGATCTCCGTCGGTTCGAATCCCTGGTCGCCTCGCCCGCGCCGGCACGATCTGGCCAAGATCTGCGAGCGTTACGGTGGAGGCGGACATGCGGTGGTGGCCGCGATCTCGCTGGCTCCGGAAGACCTGGCGCGGGCCAGAAGGATCGCGGCCGAGATCGTCGAAGAGTTGCAAACCTGAATTGAAAGCCTCGAGGATTGAACAGGATTGGCAAAGAAGAGACCTAAAACACGGAAGGCCCGCGCGGTAGTGGCCGCGATCGATAAGAAGTTGCCGCCCCTGCGCGAAGTTACCCCGGAGACGCAGTTGGAGATTCGTTCGACGCCGGCCGGGGAGATGAATCTCTATCCGCTCGATACCTTCGCCTACGAGTATCCGGGGCGTCGGATCGAGATCAATTTCACCTCATCGGAGTTCACGGCGATCTGCCCTTTTTCCGATTTTCCCGATTTCGCGACGCTCAAGATCTGCTACGTGCCGAACCGGCGGTGCATCGAGCTGAAGTCGCTCAAGCTCTATATCAACTCCTTTCGCGAGGTGAAGATCTTTCATGAACATGTGGTCAATCGGATCATGGAAGATTTCGTCGCCGCCTGCGATCCGCTGGAAGTCCAGATTGAAGGCGATTTCAATCTGCGCGGCAATATTAAGACCGTGATTCGCGCGAGCTATGAGAAGGGCGCCAAGAACGTCCTGGGCAAAGCCAGGAACTAACCTGTCTTACAGATCGTAATTCGAGCAAAGACCGCAGATAGGAGAGAGAACCATGTTCTGTCCAAAGTGCTCGAGCGCCGTCGTTTCCGGGCAGCGATTTTGCCGCAATTGCGGGCTCAAGCTCGATCTAATCGTAGATGCGATTGAGGGTAAGGCCCGCAACCCGTTCGATTTTGAAATGCTCAAACGTGATCTGCGCGACCTGGGATCCAGCCTGCGTGCCGGTTTTGAAGGCGCCGGGATTCCGGTCGGCAAGACTCAACGGTTGAAGCAGAGTCCCGCTCCGAACCCGACCCCGCCGGTCGTTCAACTTCCGAACTGGTCCTGGGAATTCAACAAGGCCTTAAGGAAAGTCAAGGCGGCCAATACCCGCAGATACAGTCTGCAGCAGGCGATGCTCTCGCTCTTTGGGGGCGGCGCCATGCTGGCGTCCTGGTTCTACCTGCTCAAGACCGTCGCCAACTCGGGCCTGGTCGAGAGTCTGCAGGAGATCCTGCTTCATCAAACCGGAGAGGAGATCGTCGGGATCGGACCCATCCTGCAGAAGCTGTGGCTGCTCGCGCTGATTCCGATCGCCCGCGGCGTGGCGCACCTGATCAACGGGATCTTCATCGCTCCGAAACAGATCGAGGCGCTGGAGAGAGAGAACGCCATCGCGCCGGGTCCGGCCTACTATGCGTCCGTCTCCGCGCCGTCGGTCGGTACTCAGCCGGTGAATGAGCTGGAGAACAAGACGCCGGCCCAGGCGGTGCCGGGCGCAGCCCCGAGCGTGACCGAGGACGAAACCTTACGTTTCGAGCCGCGTTAAGAAGAGAGCGGCAAGTGGGAGACGATCTCCAGATCGAAGCCTTCGAGCGCATGCAGTTTGGGCGGATGGTCCGAAAGCAGGCGTAGTTTTCGGACGCCCAACTCATGGAGAATCTGAGCGCCGGTTCCATAATCGCGCACATCCCGCATCCGATCGCGTTTGCCCGCGGGCCTCTCCGGCTCGGTCTGCAGGTGGTCCTTGGCCTGATGGCTCCGCAGTTGATCAGCCAGCCCGACGCCGCGCATCTCCTGTTTGAGGTAGAGCACGATTCCCCGCCCCTCCGCTTTGATCCGTTGCAGCGCGATCTGCAGTTGTTTTCCGTGATCATCCAAGAGACTGCCGAAGACGTCGCTGAGCACCGATTGCGTATGGACCCGAACCAGGATCGGCTCGTCGGGTTCGATCTCGCCCATGACCATCGCCAGATGGACCTCGCCGTTGAGCATATTTTCAAAGGCCACGGCCTGGAACTGGCCGTAAGGAGTGGGAACCTCGGCTTCGGCGATTCGCCGCACCATGGTTTCGGTCTGGATGCGGTATCGGATGAGGTCGGCGACCGAGATGATCTGGAGCCGATGTTTCTGCGCAAAGGCCTCCAACTCCTGCATCCGGGCCATGGATCCGTCCTCGTTCATAATCTCGCAGATCACGGCGGCCGGGATCAGACCGGCGATGCGCGCCAGATCCACGCTCGCTTCGGTCTGGCCGGGCCTCATCAGCACTCCGCCCTGACGCGCCCGCAGGGGAAAGATATGGCCCGGTCGAACCAGATCCGCGGCCTTCGATTGCGGATGGAC